>JACMPM010000083.1 GCA_014377485.1 Bacteriovorax sp.
AGAACGCCCTACTGTCGTGGAGCCGATGGCCGAGCAGTCTTGCGTTCAAGTGTTCGCGAATTTTTAGCTCAAGAACATATGAACGAACTTGGAATACCTTCTTCTCGCTCATTAAGTTTAATCACCTCTAAGACGGAAAAGGTAAAGCGGCCCTGGTTTACAGAAGGGTCGTACTCTAGGGATCCTGAAGTAATGATAGAAGAATCCGTCGCTATAACTACGCGGGTTGCGCATTCGTTTCTTCGAGTAGGCCAGATTGAGCTCTTCGGCCGTCGTGCCAGTAAAAAAGAGCATCCTGAAGCTTTAGAAGAGTTGAGAGCGATTGTGCTGCACTTGATTGATCGTGAATACAAAGACGTGATTGATGAGTTTTTACCTATTGAAAAAAAAGTGATCTTGCTTGCAACCGAATTTCGAAGTCGTCTTACTTCTCTTGTGACAAATTGGATTCGCGTTGGCTTTTGCCAAGGAAACTTCAATAGTGACAACTGTGCGGCAGGAGGCTTCACGCTTGACTATGGACCGTTTGGGTTTATGGATATGTTTGACCCAAAATATCAGCCCTGGACAGGTGGCGGAGAACACTTCTCATTTTTAAATCAGCCTCAGGCGGCCGAACGCAATTTTCATATGTTTTGTAAGGCAATAAAACCTTTGATAAAGTCAAATGAGTTTGTCTTAAGTCAGTTAGATGAGATTGAAAATGGCTTTTCTTTAGTGATGCAAGAAAAAATGGAAAAAATGTGGGCCACTAAACTAGGCCTTGGTACATTTGAAGCATCACTTTTCAAAGAACTTGTAATGCTTATGATGCAAACTCACGTTGATTACACTATCTTCTTTCGTGAACTCTCTTCAATACCTGAAGACATTACTCCGCTCATAAAAAGCTTTTTCAGTGAGTCACTCTATGATGGAAAGATCCTTACAAGCTGGTCGCAGTGGCTAGATAAATGGAAATTACTCATTCATAATTCCAATCCCGAAGACATAAATGCAACTTCGCCAGAGTCTCGCGAAAAGCTTTCAGAGCACATGAAACGTGTTAACCCAAAATACACTCTGCGAGAGTGGTTTCTAGTACCCGCCTATCGAGAAGCTTCTAATGGAGACTATACTCTTATTGGGGAGCTGCAAGAAGTTATGACAAATCCATACGCTGAGCTCTCTTATGAGATGGAGGAGAAATACTATAGGAAGAAGCCCTCTCACTTCTTTGATGTCGCTGGAATATCTCATGTCAGTTGTTCATCGTAAAAGCCAGGAAAGGATCAGCACTCAAGAAAAAGTACGACTTCAAATGCCAGAGATTGAAGAGAAGCCAGTCGACTGCTTCTATAGTCACGATGATATTTCCTAATTTCAAGAATTAACAATTTTCTAAAAACTGCATAGGCCCACTTTCAAACTCTTTATAATTATCAAGTGTAATCAAAATGAGTTTTGCTTCTGGAAATTTTTCTTTAAATTTCTCTAAACCTTTTTGCGATTTTTTTCGTCCGCTTTTGACTTCAATTGCATAAAGCTTTCTCCCATTTTTTAAAACGAAGTCGACTTCATCACTCCCTTCTCGCCAATAATAAAGAGATTCATCAGTTCGAACCAACTGTGGACTATAGGTTAAATTAGAACACCTTTCTCTCAAAATGCAACTCGGATCGCCCCCCCTTTTGAGAAATGAAACGCCTTCGGCGACTCTTATAATAAATATTTCGGGATTTTTTACGTATACGTGGTTAGAATATTTGTGATGTCTTATTTAAGATCGAAATTAGGCATAGTTCACTTGATACAAAATTAATATTGATTAAGAATATTCAGGAATCAGATCAAAATAATCCACTTCTGGTGGTGCTCGAGGAGAGCTGGCATTTATTTCATGAACTGGAAGCCCAAGATGCTTTAAAATTTTTTGGCAAACATATCTTGAAGTGATCGTTGCAATAAGCTCTAACTTCGTGCCGCAATTCTCACAATAATTTACTTCGTATTTGAAAACATGCTTCAATAACTCTCCCCAAGCAGTCCGATAAACTTTCTTTTTAGTCTTCACTTTTTTAGGCTGGGCCATCGCAGTTATTACAGATCGTTTTTTATGTCTGGCACCAAAAACACCAATATAACGAATAAGATTTTGTCGTGGAGGTGGAATTAACGAGATGATTCTTTTAATAAATTGATCTGTGGTAAATTGTAAGTGAGTGTTCCATCTGAATATGGGTTTTAAGTTTTAACCTAACTATTCCTGAATCATTATAAGAAATCCGATCTTTGGCTATTGGACCTCGTAAAATATATCGACATAAACGCTCTAGCCCTTCTCGTTGATTTCCTAAAATCTTCACGTTCGCATGCAAACTAAATCCATCGTTATAACAACAGCGCCACCCTTTAAATTCTCGAAATGGTGGATCACAAAATTTTCCCAAGGGAATCGGTAATTGAAATTTTTCATCTCGATTTTGTACACTTTGCGCCTGTAACTGAGCTAAAGACAAATCTTCATTAATAATATTTTCTTCTTTTGTATGGAAGTGCACGTTTAGATTTAATGCTCCTCCAAAACGTTGAACAACAGTAATGGCCCCAACTTTAGGATTTAATAAATTAAATGCCTTCGCTTTTTTTTGATAATGACCATTTATTGTTCTATGAAACAAGGCCTTGGACTTTCGCAAAAACTCAGCTCGTGTCGCAAGTAAAAAACGATAGGTATAAGGCATACTAAGAACCCACTGCCTAATTGGAACAGCAGGTATTACTTCTTCTAGTAGGTGTTTAGCGGTATCTGCTGTTCGTCTTCCGGTACAGCTCGGGCAAAGCGTTCTGCCTTTACAGCTAAATGCTACAATTTTATCTTTTTGGCAGCATAGACAGTGAAAACGTGCGATCCCATAGGCAGGAATTCCGCAAGTAAGATATTTTTTGAATTCACGTTCAAGATGAAAAGGCAGATGAATACCTAGATTTTCTTTATCGAAAAAAACCTGTCGGTAATTTTCACGAATAAGGGCATGGAGATCTGTTTTATATGGAGTGCGAGGAACATACATTCCAAGCCATTAAGCAAGGTCAATAAAGCGTCATCAACTTTAATTATCTAAACAACTAGCTTCTTAAATTTTACATCGGTATTTTTTTGAATTAAAAACATAAAAAAAGGTCCCAGGAAACTTTTCGTAAAAAGTCTCCTGGAACCTTTTAGGGAAATCTTTAGAGTACACCCATATCTTTAAACACAACGTTCGTCATATTGATCATGCTTTTAGCAGCAACAGTGGCCTTAAGTTCACTCTTAGGAGTAGCAAGGCTAAGGTCTTCATCTTTATTGACTTTTACTTCTCCAGTGGCCGATTTTGCAGAAACGACGCCTTCGCAGACACAAAGGTATGATTGTTTTTTTGTTTCTTCGATCATGAAGTGAGTTCCGCGAACAGCAAATGCCACTCTTTTAGTTTTTACTTCAAAAGTTTCATTTTGAGTCAGAGGCTTAATGGCAGAATAAAGCTTTCCTCTTAAAAGATTAAAAAGAGTATTTTTGGGATTTAGCGTTTCTACTTTTACTGTAGCACCAGTGAAACGAATCAGGTGACCGTTTTGGAATTTTACTTCGACAAAGTCGCCAGCTTTAGGAATGACTAATTCCATTCTCTCCGCGATCTCAGCGCCAACTTTGATTTGTTCTTTATTAATAAAAGCTTTTCCTTGAATTTTTGAAACGTTGGCAACTGGCATGAATTCGGCATGCGCGCTTGTAATTATGACCAACGATAAAAAGATGGAAGTAAAAAGTGTTTTAAATTTCATTGAGACTCTCCCCTATATGTTTAGAAAAATAGCAGTTTAAATTTTTTTCGAGCATCGAGTAGTGTGCGACTTCTAAACGATTCGCATATATTTTTTTAAGTTCTTCACATCCTTTTTTAGGATTGAAGCAGTATTTTAAATCCCGCTGGTCACAAGACACACTTAACATGACACTTTCACTCATTTCACAAATCACTTTCTTTTTTGCTAGATCAACAAATCCTCTAGTCAGTGCTTTTTCCATGGGAAACTGTTTCAGGCAAAAATCAATTAATGTATAGCTCTTATTCAGGCATTCCATTTCGGTTAATGTTTTTGGAGAAATTAAGACTGTATCTTTAGCGCCCATGACTTTGCAGACTTCGGCATATTCGAATTCTTTAAAGTGAGGTGTGGTGATTTCATGCTTTAGAACAGCAGCTTGTAGATTAGAAAAAATGAATAGCGATATTAGAAATGACATATGAGAAAAATTATAACCATAATTTTCCTCACCGTCATAGGGATATTAATTTATAATTTTGATCTGATCAGATAGGGTTCCGTCTGCATTTCTTAGAACTTGTATAGAGATTGATCGGTTTTTTTCCACTTGATTCATGTCATCCATATTGTCAAAATCATTTTGTACGTAATTGATAACGATCACATCAGAGTTTAAGAATACAACACGACTAACTGAACTCATCATAACTCCAAGTTCAAAAATCTTTGTGTCCTGGTAACCAGTATTTAAAATCAGAATCATACGTGTAGGATTCATTCCATCGCCGGCCAGAATTTCAATAACTTTAGCTTCAAGTTCAGAAGCTGTTGAATATGTTTGATGAACTCCGATAACCAGATCCAATATTTTTACACTGTCATCAGTAGAAGCTTCGATAGATTCAGAAGCGTAACTTACCTGGCCAAACGACAGTAGAATAAGAAAAGAAGAAAGTATTAATGCCTTCATGCGGACTCCTAAAATAGATTTATTTAAGACTTAGCATTGCTTTGAATAGGGCGGAAGAAGGAATGAAGATATTACAGGCTTTTTTGTTAGTTCATCCTGGAAATAAAAAAAGGCTGCAGATAGCAGCCTTTCAAGTAATTAAAAATTTTTAAGTCGTACTTAAGATGGCCAAAGACCTCTAAGTTTCATTGCTTTTTCAAGACGACGAATCGCTGCAACTAGAGCTGCACTCTTCATATTCGTATTGAATTCTTTTGAAGTAGCGTAAACATTTTCAAAAGCTTGTTTCATGATCGAGTGAAGTTTGCTGTTAACTTCATCTAGATCCCAGAAGAAGCTTTGCAGCCCTTGTACCCATTCGAAGTAAGAAACAATAACCCCACCAGAGTTACAAAGAATATCTGGAATAAGGAAAGATCCATTTGCAGTAACGATATCAATGGCCTCTTTTGTAAGTGGACCGTTGGCACCTTCAGCAATGATTCTCGCTTTTACAGTATGTGCATTTCTTTCAGTGATAACACCGTCGATTGCAGCAGGAATTAATACATCAACTTTAAGAGCGAAAAGTTCGTCGTTAGTTATGTGTTGAGTTCCTGGCATGCCTTTAAGAACTTTATTTTCTTTTACCCATCTCTCACATTTTTCAATGTCGAGACCGTTGGGATCATACACTCCACCAGAAATATCTGATACAGCTACAATTTTGGCACCCTGAGCTTTTAAATCATTAGCAGCAGGAATAGCAACTTTACCAAAACCGTGAATAGCTACAGTTGTATTTTGATCAATAGTCATACCGATTTTTTCTGCAGCGAAGTTTACACAGAATGCAACTCCTTTTCCAGTCGACTCTGCTCTACCTAATGATCCACCAAGATCAATTGGTTTTCCTGTAACGACTGCGCCGTCAGTGTAACCTTTGATTTGAGAATAAGTATCCATGAACCATGCCATTGTTTGAGAATCCGTTCCAATATCTGGAGCTGGAATATCAATATGAGGTCCAATGATCATGTTAATTTCTGTTGCGTATCTTCTGGTAAGCGCCTGAAGCTCTTGACGAGAAAGATGAGTTGGATCAACACAGATACCACCCTTTGCTCCACCATATGGAAGACCAACAAGTGCACATTTAAAAGTCATCAACATCGCAAGACCTGCAGTCTCAGATAGATCGACACCTGGATGATAGCGAATTCCTCCCTTACCTGGCCCAAGAGTTAAATTGTGTTGAACTCTGTATCCGATAAAAGTTTTTACCGTTCCATCATCAAGACGAATAGGTACAGAAACTTGTAGTGCGCGTTTTGGATATTTTAATCTTTCAGCGACGTTTGGGTCGAGACCCATAATTTTACTAGCGTCTTCCAATTGCTTAATAGCATCTTGGAATAAAAGACTGTCAAACAGACTCATTTAAAGACCTCCGATTCATAGAATAAGTGGTCTAAAGATTACTCTTAGAATTTGAGGAAATCTAGAAATTTAACTAAAGATTAAAAGGGAAGCTGGCTGTCATCTCAACTCTATTATCTGCGTCATTACCGTTAGGCATAGTTGTAGAAGACAGACGAGCTTTAATGTTTTTTGTGATTTCTTGGTCGACGAATGCAACGAATTGAGCTTCGTTTACGTTATATTCGACTCCGGTAGAAGTACCAAGTTGATTAAAATCTTTTTTCGTTAGAACTTTGGTTTTTCCATTTGCCCCAACAGTTGCGTTACATTCAAACCATGGATTTCTAACATCCATGATAGCTTTTCCTTGAAGTACACGAACCTTGAATTTTAAACTTATGTATTTTGAAACTGGAACAGAAGCGTTTGGACGAAGAGATTTTTCAACTTTTCCAACTGTATGAAGAGCTGATCCTTCTTCTGCATCTCTTACTTCACCGGCTAAACGCTTATCCGCATATCTCAAAAGATTTTTTGAAATAAATTTTGTTTTCTCTTGAGTGGTTGGAGTCTTATAAAGGTGTGTTGATCTCAAATCCCATTTTTGTGCGTAATCTTCAGTGTCTTGCCAAGTGTTTAAAGTATCTCTCATTCCTTTCATTACACCGGCATCGTCTTCAGCAAATATAGATTGGGCCATAACTTTTTGTTCTAATGGAACAGTTAAAACCTCTTCATCAAAAGCACTTGCGGGAGTTCTTGAACTTACAACTTTATGTTCTAATGAAAATGCTGAAACACTTAAAAGCGAAAAGATTGTAAACAGTGACAGGTGTACAAAATTTGGACATCTACTTGCTGCTAATTTTTCTTTTAAGTTTACAGTTTTCATTGGCTTATACCTTGTAACAATCAAAGTTAATCTTGTTACTTAGTTATTATTGCAAAGGACGAGCCAGAAACAAATTATAGCTAACATAGGGAAAAAAGAGCCGCCTATGAAAAGACGACCCATAACGAATTGATTATTGATCCATCATCTCTTTTGTCTCTTCAACCAAATTACGAAGAAGTTCCTGAGTCTTTTTATCAAGATTTAAATCTTTAGACTTAGAGGTCATGGCTTTTAAGAATGCGTTAGCACTTATACCTTTAGGAAGGGGAGACTTAAGAGGAGCTTTCTTGGAAGCTTTCATTAAACCGCCGCTACTAATAATTCGAGCGAGTTCAGCTCGTTTAGTGATCTCACCTAAAAGAATCTTTTTTTCAACATCATTCTTGAAAGCACTTTTATCCATGGCATCCCACTCGAGCAAAACATATTTTTCAATATCATGTGTTTTAGCGGCTTCTTTTAGAGTGCGTGGAAGTTTAGCAATTAATAATGAACGATGAACTTCTGACTTGGAAATTCCAAGTGCAGCTTGAATTTTTCTCTCGCTCGCTTCTGTTGCGATTTGATAGTTTAAAATCCCATCAGCTTTGTCGACATAATGAAGTTCTTCGCGAGACGAGTTCTCAGAGAACTGTATCGCCATTAGCTCTTCTTCTGTTTTATTTTCTAAAACAAAACATGGTGCTTTTTCTGCTTTGTTGAAACTTAAAGCACGGTAGCGTCTCTCACCACAAATAAGTCTAAAACGACCATTTTTATCCTGGTGTAGCACGAGGGGCTGGATCAAGCCGTTGACTTCAATGTTTTTGGCTAGCTCTTTAATAGAGTCATCGTTAAATTTAGTTCTTACCTGTTCTTTAACAACGATTTCTTTAAGGTTAATTTCAGCCAGCTTCGCTCCCTGAAGAAGGCGCTCATCTGAAATTTTAAAAATATCTCTTCCCACTTTTTCGGAAAGATCTATTGTTGTTCTTTGTTTTTTTGATACTCGGGCGGCAAATGTCTTCGACATATTTAAATCTCCACATCCTTGGGGAAAATATTATAGTTAGTAATTATAAATTAAGCGATTTCCACAAAATATCGTAATCAATACGACCAGCGGACTTTGCTCCCATAATACAAACCGGTCTTCTCGTTGAAATAGATTCTTGCATTTGAACAAGATTTCTAATCATCGGAGTCGTTTGGAATGACTGAGACAGCTCTTCCATTCTTACTCTCTCGATTTTTCTGCGAGGGTTTACCATTGATGGAATAATTGAAAACTCTAAACCTGGATTTTCAGTTTCTTTGATGATTTCAAATGTATCCATTAATTCTTCTAGCCCATCAATAGAATAATCTTGGGCCTGTGTTGGTATGAGTACTCGATTAGATGCCACAAGTGCCATAATCAACTCATCCCCTAGCATTGGAGGCGTGTCGATAACCACATAGTCGAAATCTAATTTCGCATCTTGAAGTCTTTTTTTAAGTAAACGCTCTTTTCTTCCTGCTTCTTTTCTGACTTCGACTTCTGAAAGAATAAGCAGTTTTGAAAGGTTTGCAAGGTGGCGGCTAGCCGGGATGATCCTTATATTTTTGTATAATTTTCCAGTCATCTCTGGCTTAACAATGACATCTTCTATACCGACATCACCAATTAACCATTCAGGTACCAATGTACGCTGTATTTGAACACCAAAACTTGAACTGAGATTAGCCTGAGAGTCCAGGTCGATGACCAAAACCTTGTGACCTTTGTTGGCAAGATAACAAGCGAGCTGGTAACATTGCATTGTTTTACCAACGCCACCCTTGTTATTTCCTATCGTGATAACTTCCATGAATCACTCCTGTTTTATAATATCTAATTAAAAGGGTGAGGCTTTGGAAATACTATGTCAAAGAAAAAATGCCCCTACAAAAATCAATAGGACCGATTTTTTTTTAATTTCGTTCAGATCGATAGTGCTATATCGTAATAGAATAATTATTTTTTTGGGAACGAATTATGAAAATACTTTTTCTACTAAGTCTCAGCTTTGGAGTTAGCCTTCTCACTTCTTGCTCATCGGCGCCCACCTCTAGCTTTATTGTCACTAAAGCCACTCTTTTAAAAATGAAAGAACCGCTTTCGATCGGTAAAACAGCTTCCGACCAACAACTATTTCTAGGTGGTTTTTCAGGTTTGATGCTGAAAGAAACTCCAAATAAAGATGTAATGATCTTCGAAACTATTACAGACCGCGGCCCCAACGGAAATTTAACAATTAATAAAGAACGCCCATTTTTACTTCCAGAGTTTTCGCCTCAAATTCCAACTCTAAAAGTAAATTTGAAAGATAATAATTTTGAAGTAGTAAATATTTTGAAACTTCAGAAGAAAAATGGAAAACCACTAACAGGTCTTCCCAATCAGCGCCACGAAGAGAGTCCAATCGACGTTATGGGCTTCATGTATTCGCTTGATCCCGACGGAATAGACTCCGAAGCACTTGTCTCTGACGATGAAGGCGGTTACTGGGTAGGAGAAGAATACTCTCCTTCACTCGTTCACTTTGACCGCCATGGAAAAATGATTAGACGCCTGACTCCTTATAATGAACTTCCTAAAATGTATTCTGAAAGGAAAACAAATCGCGGATTTGAAGGGATAGCGAAAGATAAAAATAAAATTTTTGGATTTCTTCAAAGTCCATTGCCTATGGACCAGGATTTTGCACGAATCGTTGAAGTCGATCTTGAGACAATGAAAACCAGCGGTGAGTATTACTACAAATTTGAAAAGAATACTGATAAAATCGGCGATGCCATCAGTCTTGGAAATAATAAATTTTTAGTAATCGAACAAAACGGCAAGAAAGGCATCGAGAGTCTTAAATTCATTTATAAAATCACTTTAAACGGAACTGACAATCTAGTAAAAAAAGAATTGTTGGTTGACCTAGGCACAACTCCATTTAAATCTTTGGACAAAGTTGAAGGAATTGCTGTTATCGATTCTCACCGGATTGCACTTGTTAACGACAATGATTTTCAAATTAACGGCGCAACAGATACTAAGACGGGACTCACTCCATTGAATACCGATCCAAATGAAATGTTGATTTTAGAATTTTCACAAGAAATCAATAAATAGACTATTTCTTTAAGAGATCGCGGATTTCAGTGAGAACTTTCAATTCTGGCGTAGGTCCTGGAACTGCGACATCCTCTTTTTTGAAACGGTTTAATTGCTTTATCAAGAGAAAAACGGAAAAGGCGACTATCATGAAACTGACGATAGTGTTGGCAAATACCCCGTACTTAATCATAACTGCGCCGGCCTTCGTTGCATCTGCCAGGGAATTATATGGTCCGGGAATAGCTCTGCCTTCTTTTAAAACAATAAAGAGATTTGTGAAGTCCACATTACCTAATAAATAACCAATTGGAGGCATTACAATATCATCAACAAGCGATTTAACAATTGTACCAAATGCCGATCCTATAATAATCCCTACCGCTAAATCGACAACATTGCCCTTCATTGCAAATTCTTTAAATTCTTTAAACATAAACTACCCCAATTATTTATTGAGTTCGTTAATAATCAACTTTATGCCATTCAAGTGAATGCCTGTATCTATCACTTGAACCCGAGGTGAATCGGCAACCTCTAGTACGCGCCCATTTTTACTTAGGTAATTTTTTATAAGAAGTAATGCATTCCTAACTTTTTCTTTATTTGAAAGTGAAAATTCTGCAGAATAAAAATCGAAGCTATTTGGAATTTCTGAAATAAGAACACTCGGGAATTTGAAATCCTTTATTTCTTTCATTGTAACGATTTGAAAACCATTCTCTCTTTTAATACGAACTAGATCGTTAGATTGCAGAAGATAATTAAAAATAAAATCAGGATCACCTTCATTCAAGTTAAAATCTTTTTCTAATTTTATAGAACGTTTATCCAATTTCCCAAGGTCATACTTAACCCCAGTCTTATTGGTCGCCCATTCGCTACAAGTTTTAAGAATCTTGCATGGATCTTCTGCAAATAAATTTAAGCTCGTCGTAAATAAAATAAAAATCAATAATTGCTTCATTCTATGTAACCCTTAAAAAAATATAATTAATCTAACTCGTCCATTTTCAATATTACTAGTATGAGATATGAGCCTCATATATGTGGCAATAAAAATAATTTAAAAGAATGCTAATTATCTGATTTATAATGCCTCTTAGCCATTATAAGCTAAATATTTGGAACATAAGCAAAACTTAAGTAAAATTGGGCATTAACCGACAAGAATGATGTAGTAATTATTTTGGGAATTCTATGAAAAAATATATTTTGATACTATGTTTGATGTCTTCATCTGCATTTTCAAATGATGGATATTTGAGAATTATGGCCGAAGAAATTGTCTTTAATTTCCAATCGGGGGTTGATCATTATAATAAGACTAAGGCCTTAGATCTTCCGGAAATTAAACATGATAAAAAGACGAGTTACTTTTTCTTTGTTAATAAACATCTCGTCGAGTTTAGCGTTGCCAGTTATCTTCAAGGTCAAATTATGGTTGATAAGAAGATAAAGAAGATTAATCCTGATGTGAATTCAAAAAAAATAGTTCAAATTCTCCATTATATTTTAGATGCTGCTTATGCTGACGATGAAACTGATGCAGAACCAACTAAAATTATTCTTGCAACTTTAGGAAGCCTGGACAAAAACCTTCAGGATATTAGTTTAGTCTGTTCGATTAAGGATTATCTAAGCCCATTTGGGATGTCGAGCTGTAAAAAAGATAATACTAAAGCCAATATGGAAAAATTAAAACAATCAATTCTTAAGAGAAAATCTTCTTGTGATAATATTTCTGACGAGCAGGCCAAAGACCCTCGCTCTGATCTTTACACCGTAACCGCAAATAGTGAAAACGATTTTAAACTCGTGAAGGATCTCATTGTTAAAGTTTCAGAATCAAGATCGGGAAAAGTAAATGCCTTCTTTAAGGATTACCTGGCTACGTCAGAACAAAAATTTCAAAGTTGTGTGGACGTAGTAACTAACGGAACTGTAATTGATAATAAAGGCGGTGCTCGTAGGATTGGAGCAAGAAATGTAAACGATGTAAAACTCAGTCCTGAAAAAGAAGAAATGAAAGCAATAGCAGTTAATTTATGTAAAAATATAGAAGAGCTTAGATCTTGCTTAATTCAAGTTTCTTCAACTTATAATAGTGTTGTAAATTCAAACAGAGGAAATTCTAAAAATTCCAACTCGCTTCCTGCTGTTGATAGCGTACTTAATGGAAATGGAATTAGTCGCTAGCGAGCTCCCGGCTTCACAATTCCGATAGTATAAATGCTCTAGAGTATTGAGCAATTCTTAGCGTTATTTAGACGAAAGTGACTAATGCCCATAGGGTCTTCTTCCCTCTCTAAGACCTATGCAAACTCTAAGAATTGGGTTAAAAAGATCATAAACATTTATATGAGAGGTCTCCCATGATAAAAGAATGTGACGTGCACGTATTAAAAGAAAAAATTGAAGCTAAAGAAAATATCCAATTTATTGATTGTCGTGAGCAACAAGAATGGAATGAAAGCCATATTGATGGGGCAACTCTTGTTCCTTTATCAGAGTTTCAAGAAAAATTTGAAACAGTCTTAAAAGATAAAAATGCACAAATTTTCATTCAATGTCGCAGCGGAGCTAGAAGTATGAAGGCTTGCATGTTTCTACTTTCTAAAGGCTTTACAGACCTAACCAATGTTGAAGGTGGAATCATGAGCTGGATGCAAGCAGGCTTTCCAGTTATTACTGAGAAATAATTATGTTAGATTTATTTGAAAATCAAAATCAACAAAACGATGAAAATAATGGAAGTCATAAACCAATTATCAGCGAAGAGGAACTCTCGGATGCTGACGTTTTAGTTGAACTCAAAAAAATCAAAGAAGAATTAAAAGACCAAGTCGTAGTTTTAGGTCACCACTACCAGCAAGATGATGTCATTAGTTTTGCGGATATAATTGGGGACTCACTACAGTTAGCACGAGAAGCTGCTAATTTAGACAAGCCCTTTATAATTTTTTGTGGTGTACACTTCATGGCAGAAACCACCGACATGCTTACCAAGGCTCATCAAAAAGTTATTTTACCCGATCTGCGCGCAGGATGTTCAATGGCCGATATGGCGAAACGTTCAGAGATTGATAAGGCATGGGCCTTCATGCAAAAGTCTACTAAGGAAAAAATAATTCCTGTGACTTATATTAATTGCGCTGCAACTCTAAAAGCATTTGTTGGCGATAATGATGGAAGCATTTGTACATCATCAAACGCCGAAAAAATTATAAAATGGGCATTAGATCAAGGCGAAAAACTATTATTTTTTCCCGATCAACATTTGGGCCGCAATACATGTTTTAAAATGGGCATCCCACTTTCAGACATGGTTGTTTATAATCCAAACATGCTCAATGGTGGATTAACAGCAGCCCAAATTGATAAATCAAAAGTTATTCTTTGGTATGGATTCTGCTCAGTTCATCAGGGTTTTACACTGGATCAAGTTCACGCTACTAAGAAAAAAGATCCAACCATGACAGTGATCGTCCATCCAGAATGTAATTTTGAAGTCACCCAAGCTGCAGACGATAATGGTTCAACATCATACATCATTGAAAAAATCGCAAAATCCCCAGCGGGTTCGAAATTTGCGGTGGGCACCGAAATAAATCTAGTGAATCGCCTAGCTCAGGAATTTCTAGATAAAACGATAGTATCATTATCGCCATATCAATGCCTTTGCACTACTATGTATCGCGTAAGACCGCGTTGGCTACTTGCCAGTTTCCGTGCGATCAAAGACAATAAGCCGATCAACATCATCACTGTTCCTGAAGATATTGCACGCTCCTCAATAAAGGCGCTCAATAGAATGTTGGATATTAAATAAATATAAAGGACAGGTTTTTAATGATCTATGCTGACTACAATGGAAGTGCGCCTCTATCACAAGATGTACGTGAATATCTTGTAAAACGATTCGAAAAAGGTCCCTTCGCAAATCCCAACGCCATTCATTATCTTGGAACAAAAACCTTAATGGGAATGGAGAATGCTCGTGCTGTATGTGCAAAAGTTTTGGGAGCAGATTTCGATCAGGTTATTTTTAATTCTGGCGCAACAGAAGGAATCTCAACTATCTTTCATACGATTCTTTCTAACGAAAAAAATAAAAAAATCATCATCATTTCTGGCATTGAACATTCAGCTATAATAAACACTGCCGATTACTATGCTACTCGTGGTTTTACAGTGAAATGCCTGCCGGTTAATTCAAATGGAATCGTTGATGTCGACACTCTTACCAAATGGCTCAAAGAAGATTCAGCAAATATTGCCATGGTTGCGGTCATGGCCGCCAATAATGAAACAGGTGTAATTCAACCATACTTTGAAATCAATTCATTATGTCTTAAAAATAATATTCCTTATCTTTGCGACACCACTCAATTCATTGGGAAGACGCCATTTAATTTTAAAGAATCAAATATGCATTATGCAGTATGCTCAGGTCATAAGCTTGGGGCATTAACTGGGACTGGAATTTTGCTTGTTAAAAATCCTGAAAAACTTTTGCCATTAATAATCGGTGGAGGACAAGAAAAAGGTCACCGTGGTGGAACTCAAAACTATTTGGGAAATGAAACACTTGCAGTAGCGTTGACAACTCTAGAAAAAAATTTTGTAAATATCAATACACTCACAGAAAAACGAGTGGAGTTTGAAAAAAAAATTAAATCGGCATTTCCAGAAGTAGTAATTATAGGAGAAAATTCTCCTCGGTTAGCTACGACCACTTATATCTCTTACCCGGGAATTCACGGTCAAGCGGTACAAATCGAACTTGAATCACAAGATATTTTTGTCACAACATCTAGCGCTTGCTCTGACAATTCTCCTGTTACCTCAAAAGTTCTTAAGGCGATGGGGACGAGAGATGATATAGGTCGTGGTGTGGTTCGCATTTCTCTTTGTTTAAACTCTCCACTTGCTTATTATGACAAAATTGCAGACGCTTTAACGAAAGCCTACACGAAGCTCGCAAAAGTTAAGAGTTATTAAAATGAAATTTCAACGTGTAGTCTCTTTCCTATTTTTATTAATGCTTATCTTTTCATGCTCTCATCAGCCGAGTGATACAGGCATTTCAATTGTAACGGCCACTACTGGATTAATGAAAAACCGTCAGGCTCCTTTTCCTATTTATTTAACTGATTCTCTTCTTAATAGAAAAGATTTAGAAAAAAAATATTCCTCTGATATTTTCATCATTCATACCGGGCATATTTTAAAGCCAACTTTATCTAAAACAGAAAATGAAAAGAATCTAGAGAACTTAAGCACTCTAGGAATTAATTTAGTAAATTTAGCATTAGAAGATTTTGTTATTGCCGAGTCTCAAGAAATTAATTTCGAAAATTACAACCAAGCTTTTTTGAACAGCACTGTTATTGATTTAAACCTCGACGCCCTTGCCACAGCTAAAAATATAAATTCATTTGACGTCCACAGCGGAATGGCCTTTATTGGATTAAGTGATGCCAAACTTGACAAGAAACTTGCTCAAGAAAAATCAAAAGAAAGATACATTGTTAATGATTATGTTCTTTCTATTTTAAAAGTAAAGAAAGCTGTACTTAAGAGTGAAACTCCTACTAAAGTCCATTCATTTATTATTATTCACACTTTAGGGTCTGAGATCAATGAAGTGATGACAAGACTCCCGCCAAGTTTTATCAACTCACTGGCAGACTAAGACATGGTCAGCATTTAAGACTGCGCTTAAGTCACTCTGACAAATTCCAGAGTCAGAGCCTTCGACAACTTTGGTTCCGCGTAGACAGGCAGGTTCATTCTTTTCCCCACAATGATTTTGTCCACAAAACTTAGAACCACCTTGCGGGCAAGTATAATCTACGACTTGATACCAGCCATAAGCACAGCTATCGCAACGGTTTTCGCCTACATTTTGGCAGTTCTTATCAACTTGCTGGCAGCGAATGGCCGTCCCACGGCTCATGCGATCACTTAATTTTCCGAGGTAATTATTTCGTCCGTTGGCGAAACTTTCATCATTTATTCTAAGTAAGGTTAATCCCGGAAAAATCTTTCGTTCTTTGACCGCTTGATATTTTTCATGGATAACGCCATTTTCAATATTCGGTAAAAGAAAGGTCCATACCTTTTTTTGATTTTTATACTTAAAATCTAAAATCAATTTAAAATTTACTAATTTAACTTTGAGATCTGATAAATGAATTAATTCCAACCAAGAGTCCCCACTTGAAACTTCTGAGCACGATGAAACATTTTTTTGCTCAACAATTTTCAAAAGACCCATGATTTTTTTATATGGAACTTGGTAATAAACGCATTGAGTTTTGAAATTCACTCCTCCCGGAGTAGGAATCACTAACCGAAAAATAAGTTGTTCGATTCCTGGAGGTCTGGTGATGATCTGATCATTTACTTTTAAATCTTGAACTTTAAAAGCAAAAATCCATTCATTGTAGATTTTCATTTCTGCTTCTTCCGGACTCACTTCCGCTTCTTGAAAAGGTAAGCAAGCTTGCAATAACAAGATCATCAAAGTTAATAATAAATATTTCATTTTGATTCCCGCATACAACGAAAGCCTACTTTGAAATTATCGACTGTCAGTTTAGGATTAATTCCCTTAAAATCAAAATGGCGAAGTTCAAAATCTTCTCCATCCCAACCAGCGCGAAAACCTAACTTGTGCCAAGGTGATTTAAAATTAAAATAGTATGAAGAAGCCTTTAGATTACTTTCAGGATCAATGGGATTTCTAAAGACTTCAAAAATACCCCCCAAAGAATCCATTATCCCGGACCAAGAAGGACTAGTTGAATTAATATGGAATGCTTTTTTCCGAACACATTCCTGAGCATAGAGCAGACTACAGTCTTCTTTAAATTCACTTTTCTTTTTAGTCCAATAATAAGGTGAGCGATTATTCTTCTTGGGAGACACAACACTCAAATCCATTGGTAAAAAAGTAGCCGCATCAAAATAATGAGCCTGCATCATTTGCTTTCCTTTGAAGGAGCAAAAATTTTCCATTTGTGAGTAATTGAGTCTTGTCGCAGGCATAAACAATTCATCAGCTTCAATTTTTCTAATACCTTTTGTAAAATTAGGATTTCCAAAATCTATCCAGTCATTGACTTCAGAATTCATAACAAGATGACGGTCGATATAAATATTTTGATTAAAATTATCAAAACGATAATCTTCAATATCCTCTGATGGCTTTCCTGAAATTTCTTCTCCGTAAGCATAAACTCTGTTTTGTAAAAAAACTTCCTGGCATTGATCAGCCAATAAAAGACTCAATTGCTTGTGACTTTGTTTATCTTCAACTGTAAATAGGTAACCTGAAGGTTCTAGACCTACATGAGATGTATTGGATTTAGTGAGATAACGATACATTTTTTGATTTTGATCATTACCCATTTCTGGTTTAACAAAACGATAATTTAATTTAGGATTAAAAAGATAATTACATTGAAGAAGTATAGGATTGCATCGCAAAAGTGATTCATCAAAAGTTGAAGTTATATTAAAATGTTTTAGGCATTCTTGCTTAACTAAATTCCATTCACGAGAATCTTCACCTTCATTCCAGATGCGATGAATCTCTGAAGAGTTTTGTAAAAGTCTGTTAATAGCCTCTTTATCTTGAACAAATTGCTCAGTCTTTGAGTATGGATTTTGAATTTTTGAGTATAAAAACCATCCACCGACTGACAAAACGGCACAAATGGACAGAGTAAATAGAGGGAGAATGTACCTTTTGAAATCTTTCATATGAGATTATAATTATAACTAAGAATATCCTCAATGGAAATAAGCAAGGAAATGAAATGGGCCATCTCGATTGGATTCACAAAGCTTCTGAAAATAACGACACTCAAACTGAAGTCCTTTCTTTCAGCGACTATATGGAGATTTTTGAAAAGGATTCAAAAAATGAATGCCGACCAACTTACGAATTTATCCGAGACATGCTTAAGCATTATGGAGTGAATGAAGATGGTTCATATAAACTTTTTCAAATGAATCACCCAGACTGCCCTCCTGTTTTTGGACAATATAAAGTTCAACAAGCTCTATCGCAAAACTTAGTAAATTTCAGTGAAGAAGGTTTTAATAATAAATTCATCCTACTTATTGGACCCAATGGATCTTCAAAATCTTCGTTAGTTAAAAAATTAATCAAAGGATTGGAAGATTATTCTGAAACAGAAAATGGGAAACTTTTTAGTTTTAGCTGGATCTTTCCTATAGAAAACTATGTCAAAGGAACACTGGGGCTAAATAGTACCGTAAGAGATGCAAACCTTGTGAGCTTTGCTTATTTGGAAGATAAAGAAATTTCAGCAATCATGCCTTCTGAACTAAAAGATCATCCCCTGCTTTTAATCCCTAAAGAATATCGCCAAGAGATGATTGAGAAAACTCTCAAAGATGATGATCGTTTATTGGAATCAGTTAAAAAGTCATATCTTTATCGCGGCGATCTCTCAAAAAGAAATCGTATGATTTACGATGCACTTTTAAAAAACTATAAAGGAAAGCACCAGGAAGTTTTAAAACATATTCGGGTTGAGCGATTTACCATAAGTAAACGCTATTCAACTAGCGCAGTGACGATTGAACCTCAAATTCATGTTGATGCTCGCATGCAACAAATAACAATGGATAAACGCCTACAGAGTCTTCCTCCAAGTTTGCAATCACTTAATTTATTTTCTCTCCAAGGAGAAGCTGTGATGGCTAACCGTGGAGTGCTTGAATATTCAGATCTACTAAAACGTCCGTTGGATGCTTATAAATATTTATTAATGACCATGGAAACAGGGTCAATTAATCTTCAAGGCATCTTGACAGAATTGGATATTTTCTTCATTGGTACTTCCAATGAAATTCACCTGGCAGCTTTCAAGCAACACCCCGACTTCAATTCATTTAAAGGTCGCTTTAATTTTGTAACAGTTCCATATTTATTAGACGTACGCGATGAAGAAAAAATTTACGTTGAACAAGTTGACGGGCTTAAAGACCGTTCTCATTTCTCACCGCACGCTCTCAATGCACTTTGTTTGTTTGCCATTATGTCTCGCCTTAGAGTTTGTCAGACTAAAAATTATAATGACAAAAAGCTCGCTAATATCGCCACCAACCTAAACCCATTGGAGAAAGCACTTTATCTTGCAAATATTGAATTGCCGGAAAAGCTTGATATTGAATCACGACAAATATTAAAACAAGGTCACGAAGAAATTCTCAATGAGTATATCAACGATAGCCTATATGAAGGAAAGTTTGGTTTAAGTCCTCGCGACTTAAAACATATTATTTATAAACTTTCTTCGCTTCACGAAAATGTAACTTTTGTTGAAGTGCTTGAACATCTTCAGCAATTAATTTTAAAGAAAAGTGAATATGACTTTCTTAATATGGCACCTCAGGCGGACTATCATAACCCTGGACGTTATTTAGAGTTAATTAAAGAGCACAACCTCAATTTTTTTGACCGCGAGCTTAGATCTGCTCTTGGTCTTGTCGATGACCGCTCGTATGAAGACTATATCAAACGCTATATTGAAAACGTTAATGCTCTTATTAAGGGTGAAAAAATTAAAAATACTACAACTGGTAAATTTATCGAACCTGATGACTATTTCATCAAAGAATTTGAAGTAGCAATTAACTTAAAAGAAGATGCTAAAACTTATCGCTCTCTTTTGATTTCGAAATTAGGGGCTTACTTCTTAGATAATCCGGGTAAGCCAATCGCTTACACTACAGTTTTTCCAGATCTGGTGGATCGCCTGCAAGAGTCATTTAGAATTGAGCAAAAGAAAGTTATTATCACTATTTCAAAAAACCTTATGTTTTTTGAAGCAGAGTTTTCAAAAAACGTGGACCCTAGTCATGGCACTCCACTTTCAGATGAAAATAGAAAACAAATCAGGGCCGTACTGAAAAACTTAGAAACTCGTCATGGTTATACGGAAGGAGCAGCGATGTCCTTGCTTAATTTTTTGATCAAAGAAAGATATTAAAAAAAATGAGCATCTTAAATAAATCCTATCGCGATGATATTTTTGAAGTCAGACATCTGGTTGACGAAGAGTATCATGGCGCTAGGCTTGATCAATTCATTCAAATGTATCTCGATTCGTTCTCTCGCGAGATGATCAAAAAAAAAATTAAAGTAAAAGAGATTACTATAGTCGGAAGACCTGGTGTTCATAAACCTTCTACTGTACTTCACCACAAAGATGAAGTGGTGATTCGATTTTATAGATCAAAATTTGAAGATGAATACTGGCGCGGAAATAAATTAGAATTACAAATGGATCCAGATATTGTTTTTGAAGACGAAGCACTAATCGTTATTTCAAAACCTGCTTTTATGTCAACCCATCCTGCCGGAAGACATGTCTTTAATTGCGCCACTGTATTTTTTGAAATGAAATATGAACAAACCATTCACTCACTCCACCGAATTGACCGTGAAACTTCAGGTATTTTAATGCTTGGAAAAACACCTAAAATCGCAAACGAAATGATGGCTCACTTTGAAAAAGATGATGTGAAGAAATGTTATCTTTTTATATCTCGAGCAAATGAAAACTATCGCGGAGAAAAAGAATTTATAGCTTGTGAAAGAATGAGTTCACCCGGTGAAGGATTAAAGCGAGTCTATGTTGAATACTATCCCGAGAATTCAATGGAAGGAAAACATGCACGTACTTTTTTCTTTATCCTTGAGCAAGTTGGTGACTACGTTATAGGAATCGCCTGTCCACAAACAGGAAGACAGCATCAAATAAGAGTTCATGCTCTGGCCCATGGAATCCCGTTAATCGGAGATAAAATGTATTTGGGTTCTTATGAGATGTTTCAGCGATTTAAAGATCAAGTGGCAACACCAGAAGATCATGACCATATGGAAATACCTCGCCATGCACTACATGCTATTGCACTAAAAATTCCCTACAAAAAAGAAAAGAAAAAAATTTTTATCACTCATATTCCTTCAGACTTAAAGACCTGGATCATAAAAAAAACTTCTTTGAATATAGAGGCGCTAGAGGCTAAAATAACTCAAACAATAAAAAAATATTACGATAAAGATAATAACAAAGTAGATGACAAACAAAATAACGAATAAATTAAAAAACCTGGCAACATTCCATGGCATCGGTTGGAAAAAACGTACCGCTTCTTCTTTAGAAGAAAGACAAAATGGATTATGCTGGTCCTTATGGCAATCAAATTCCGAATACAAACAACTTAAGGCCGTTTTACTTTTTGCTCCAGGAAAAGAAATACACAATATTAGTGATTCAAATAAAATTCTGCATATAAAAAAAATTAATTCAAAAAAAATTAAATTAGAATTTTTAAAGATAAAAAAAGCTTTCGAAAAAGAAGGCGTTTTGGTTTTTCAAATAAATCCTGGATTTTTTGCAGATCCTCCACCGCCAAATTTAATGTATGTAAGAGATCTATTTTGGAATGGAATAGAAGGTGCGGTCATTTCTCGCATGGGTAGCCAGGTTCGCATCGGTGAAGAAAAATATGCTGCTGCCACTTTATCAATGTTGTCGATTCCCATTATTGGAAGCATTCATCAAAAAGCCTTATTTGAGGGGGCTGACCTGCTCTGGCTCAATCATAAGACGCTTTTGTGCGGTGTGGGCAATCGGACTAATCTCCTGGCACTTAAGCAGCTTGAAGACATCTTAAAATGTGAAAGAATAAAAATAGTTCCGATATCACTTCCCAAAAATGTTCAACATTTGTTGGGAATTTTGCAAATCGTCGATCGAAAAAAAGCGTTAATACGTACTAGCCTTGCTCCTAAAAAATTAATCAGTTTACTTAAAAAAGAAAAATTTGAATTAATTGAAATTCCTGAAAGCCATGAAGTCGTAAATTTGCAGGGAATGAATATCGTTACCATCAGGCCCAATGAAATATTTATGCCTTGTGAATGTCCGGAACTAAAAAAGATTTATAGCACTAATCACATTAAAGTTCTGGCCGAATTAGACATTGAACAAATCCTTTGTGGCGCAGGTGGATTGGCCTGCGCCACAGGAATACTTTCCCGAACTCTGTGAATAATTAACTTAAAGGTTTTGTAACCGAAAAAATACACCATCTCCAGAGATCGTGAATTTCGCCATTAGGTAAAATCTTAAATGGGTGAACTTCTTTTATCTCACTGGAAGCATTTCGATAGATTTCGCGAATCTCATGGCGGTGTAAATGAGTTGTCTCATAACTATTAATCCAAACATCGATATTTTCCCAGACATTCATCTCGGTCATTTTCAAATCGACAAAACCGGCCCCAAGAAGAAGCTTTCTAAAATCTTCTTCTTGAAACATATTAAAAATTAAAGGCTGTTTCTTTTTAAAAATTCTATACATCCAGGCAGAATCAACTTCGCTAAAAGGAAGAATTTGGCCAACGATGAATTGAGCTCCCGGCTTTAAAACACGATAAATTTCGGAAACTGGATTCTCTGGATAAGGAAGAAGATGCAATACTTCACGAGTGCAAACCAGGTCGAAAGCATTTTCCGGAAAAGGAATATTATAAACGTTTCCCTGATGAACTTCATCTAGGCGAGTTTTAGAAAGATTAACCATTTCAGGTGTCAGGTCGAGTCCGATCACTTTTTTAACTTTATGTTTAAAGGATGCTCCTACCACTCCGCTGCCGCAACAAACGTCCAGGGCAATAGCGTCCTCGCTTAATTCAAAATGATCAGCATGGGCCTTTAATAGTTCCTGATCGGTAATCCACACAGCAGAAGAATGCCATGTTTTAGAGCGCTCTCCAAATTGCTTTTTATAAACCTCTTCATTGATTTTCTTGGTTCCATGTTGAAGAAATATTCTTTCGGCAACTCGTTTGGCAATAGAGCGTGATTTTCGTAAAGTTTGAAGTCTTTCAAAAATAATCATCAGGTTTTTTGAATTTTGTTTGAAAAAACTAATCGTTTGTTTTGCAACTTCATTTTCAATCAAGTCCACAATTTCAAAATTGGTCAAGCGACTTTTAGTCTGGCCTTCAAAATTGGGGTGCAAAACTTTACAATTAATAACAACAAAAACACCATCAAGCGCCTCATCGATTTGCAAAGGGTCTCCTTCCCACTGCCCTTTAAAATGCTCTGTAATTAATGTATTGAGCCCATTTCTGAGTCCGGAGCGATAGGCATTAACGTGAGTTCCCCCCAAAAAAGTACTAACCCCATTAACATAAGATTTAATGAGTGTGCTATTTTCAGTGGTCCAGTTGAAAATACATTCAAACGATAAATCATTTTGTTTGAAATTAAATTTTATATCCTCACCAAATAATTTTTGAGTTTGGGTCAGCGCCTTGATCAGAATTCCCGAAATCCCATTTTTCGAATCAAAACTAATTTTTTCAATCTGAGAATTCAGGGAAAAATCAATTGTGGGATTTAGAAAAGCGAGCTCTTCAATTGAATTATAAATAAGATCAAAATCAAAAGAAGAGAATTCTTTAAATATTTTTTTGTCAGGATAAAAAGTAATTTTTGTGCCGGATATTTTACTTTCTTTGGCTTCTGTTATTTGCGATAAGGCTTCAAGCGCATTTCCTTCTTTGTAAGTCTGACAATATAAGCCTGTTTTATTTTTCACTTCAATTTTTAATTCAGTGGAAAGTGCGTTAACACAAGAAAGTCCAACCCCATGTAGCCCAGTGGTAAACTGATCGGATGTCTTTCTAAATTTACTCCCGGAATGAAGTTTGGTTAAAACCAACTGAACATTTGAGATATTGAACTTAGGATTTATCTCGATTGATATTCCTCTACCATTATCTTCTACTGAACAAAAATCAGGACCGATAGTCACTTCAATTTTAGAAGCTGTTCCTAGGATGGCTTCATCAACTGCATTATGAACTAATTCAAATAATAAATGATGGACTCCATCATTACTAACTGAGCCTATATACATAGAAGGATTTGTTCTTACTGCTTCTATTTCTGAAAGAACAATAATTTCGTCGTTCATATTTTATTTCCTTATCCTAAACTGATTGGTTTTCTTTTAATCGTGTAACATGATTACGTTTTAGTTTTTCCAAAGTATCAAACCAGCTGGCAACATCAGTGAATCCCTCTTCGCGGGCAACCTTGGCCATTTGTGGATAGATTTCACTTGTCTGTTCAATTTCGGTTTGCAAGATTGATGCGATATTTTGGGTAGAATTACCGATAGGAACCATGGATGAAGGATCTTTAAAATTCCTTAAAAAATCCAAACTTCCATTTACATTATCCAAACTCCCTTCTGAAAAATCCCGAAGAATTTTAGAAGTTTTATCTAGCCCTTCGTATTCGGAGACACTTAGAAAAAATTTATATCTGAAATAAAGCTTAGCCTCATCTTCAAAAGATTTTTTTAGATTTTCAAAAGTTTGACTTGATTCGAACTTATTATCCATATTTGCCTCAATAATGCAGGTGTTGCTGCCATTTTATTTTTTTTAGTAGATATTTTTTTTTCCATCTCAGGTAAAAATTTTTATCTGAATACATTGATTGAAATTCAGTTTTCCATTTTGTGAATTGCTCCATGAGCTCAATTTTAAAAATTTTATAATTTGCTGGCTTCTTTAATCTGGCAGTATCACTTATCAGGGGATATGAATATTTTTTCATCAAGTCCTGACAATGATATTCAATCATTTCAATTTCTTCATTAGTCATTTTATCTTTGTATTGCCCAACACTCTTGGTGTTAATTGGGTCTTCCACTTTTTTCCAGGACTGACTTAGACTGGCCAGGCGCTTAGCCTCTTTATCTTTAAAGAAATTTAATTGCTCTGGGAAAAATTCTTCATTTAAAAATCCCATTAGTGTCTTCATAACGCTGGTTGGATTGGTGGTCAAATCCTCATAATAAATAGTCAGCAATTTTCCTTCAGGCTTTAGATAATTCCATTTTTCAATTTGCTCCTGTTCTTCTTTCCAAAGTTCCGCCATTTTGTACGGGTGATATTTGGAAAAAATAGACTTAGAAGCAGAGACGGCAATGTCCCGAGGGTCACGGACTAAGTGGATAAAACGAGGACTTGAATGATGCTTTAATATATTTTCTATTTCCGAAAACATAAAAGTACTTTTACACCCCCAACGCAATTTATTTTCATGTAGGCGGTATGATTCATACATGGCCGCATAAATGCCGTAAAGAGTTTTGGAAGGAGCTAGTTTATTGATTAATTGCGGGCTGACTTTTATCGGCCAGGGTGAAAAATGATTTTCCACCACGTTTGTTACGTCAGTGGTTAATTTGAGAAAATTTTCATCCAGGGCCAGGTCACCATAACCTGGCAGAAGAGAAGAAAAGTCATTCATGATATGCGGAGGATGGGGAATCGCAATATTCGGATGAGAGTTAAGTAATAGTCTTAGTAGGTTTGATCCTGAACGTTCAGTCCCAATAATAAAAATGGGATCAAGAATCATCCGACAAAACCCATCAGAATTGGATCAGCTATTTCCTTTTCAGTAACTACTTTTTTCTCAGCTACTACTATTAAAAACAACATTGAATCAAAAATATCATCTTTGGTGAATTCAACCTCATGCGTTTTCATAAATTCAGGTCCGGCATTTTTATAAGCTTCATAAATAGCTGTACGCTCTTCTTCAGTACTAGCACCATGATTAATCCACTGAGTAACTGATTCACGTGACCGATATTGAACAACTTCTTTTACTTCAAAGCCCTGTAATTCTAATGCAGACTCTAAGTCACCTGGTGCAAAAAAGTTTACGCGAGCAGGATTTCTTAAAGCTTGTATTTTAAATGTATCAGCACGATCGTTGACGTTATATGAAGCAAGATGAGTAAAGACCACTCTTCCATTTGTTTTTAATACTTTTCCAATCTCTGCCAATGCAAGATCCAAATTTACAAACTGTAATCCCTGTCGACAAATAACAACATCTACAGATTCTTTTTCCAAAGGAATATTTGCTTCAACCGAAGAAATAATTAATCGGTCAACATTAGGTTTTGCTTGTTCAGTCATATCAGGTGAAATATCCAGACCGATTATTTCTTTTACTTTTCCCTTGAATGCTTTTGCAACTAAACCAGTTCCAGTGGCAATATCTAAAACAACTTCATCACCTTTTATTTTTGCATGATTAAAAATATTAGAAATAAGTGTTTGGTCGTTAACCCAGTTTGAAGATTTATTATAGAGTGATGAACGATTTTTAAAATGCGCTTTCGCTTCCTGGTTTTGCTTTTCAGCACGTTCATGAATTCGCTTAGTCTCTTCAATTGAATGCTTTTCAATTTGCATTAATTCATCCATTCGCACATCTCCACTGTATACTTGTATATTTGAGCCGATTAAAGTGTTTCCTAAATAAACAGGTCTTTTAAAAAATTTCGCGTCTGGTGTAGGCAAATAATGATTGAGTGGATTTCTGTAATCGTAAGGTCTCTTTTCAATATTTCCATTAATTTTTTGATAAACTTCTCTTAATTCCTCATGAGTCATATGAGGTGTGAATTTTATAAATCCTGGTTGCAAAATATCTTCTTCTACCGATCTCTCTCTCGACAACCAGTCTAGATGAGTCAGCTCATCTTTAATAACCCCTTCTTTAAGAAAGCGGAAATAATCTTGGGTTCCAGTTATGGCCGATAAATATTTTACTCTTGTTATTTCTTTAAATTCCGCACAAAAATCAATCGTCTCTTGTAAGACCTCTCGAGTATCAGTCGGAGCCCCAACAATAAATAAACCACCAATTTTGACCTGAGCTTCACGGTTAATATTAATGCAATCGATAATTGCATTCTTGCTTGTTCCCTTGTGATAATTAGAAAGAGTTGCCTTAGACACTGATTCCATTCCATAAAGAACTAAATCCAATCCGCGATCGCGCATTCGTTTTAGAACAGGAACATCTATTCCAGTTACTCGGCTAAAAACGACGGATCTAAAATCGTGTGCTGACCAAGCTTCATCGGTTAATCTATTAGTGTAATCTTTGTCAGTGATATAAGTTAAATCGCTCCACCAGACAAATCGAAACTTGTACTGTTGAGCATAGTATTCAATTTCCTGGCGGACTCGTTCAACACTTTTGACATTCAAATTTGGAAAAGCTCTATAGCAGAAAGTACAATTGGCAATACATCCACGTGAATAGCTCATGAAGATTTCTGGAATAATGCTATCTTTTTTAAATCTGTCCCAGACTGAAAAATCCTGATAAGGAAGCGCGTCCTGATCTTCAATTTGAGCCCGAGCTGTATTCTTTACAAGATTTCCAGCAGGATCACGAAATACTAATCCATTAATTTTTTCTATTGGTTTTGCAAATTGATTTTTAGTATACCAATCCATAAATTCAGTAAGAGTTAATTCACCTTCTCCACAGATAGCGTAATCTGCCTTGAGATGCTTCATAATAACAAGTGGAAGAGATGTGATAAGTGGTCCACCCAAAACGATAGGTACATTAGGTTTAACTGCTTTGATGACTTCACAAGCTTTGCGGAGGTAATTAAAACCATCACCCCAAGTGGAAATACCAATCATATCGAAATCTGAAATTTTAGTTGCTAAATCTTCGGGCTCATAAATTTCTCGCTGATCAAGCAATGTGACTTTGTAGCCCAATCCTTTTAATAGGCCAGCGATCATTGACGGACCTTCGAAGGGTGCTGTATTGGCCCATTCCCAGCCATAAGGCATAACAAATGGAGATGGAGGAACTATAAGACCAAAATGTAGCGAAGATAACTGCTTAGCTTCATGTGGTCGTGGGAGTTTTAGTAGACGATTTAACGTAGGGTCAAAATCCGACTTTTTGGGACCTGTAATTACTGCCATATAAATTCCTCCAATAGAAAAGGTTATCTTCGTATGAAAAATAAGTCTAAGTGACATTTATCAACTTGATACAGTACAGATAAATTCTAATAATTTAGCTTCATGATAAATCCCAATTTAAAAATAAGACAACTAAGACTGGATGTTTTGAATAAATTTAGTTGGCAACATCCTGTGGCAACACCAGAGCAAATAGACGATGTCATTGTTCTCTTGGGTTCCTCTCGAAGTGGCTCAAGCCTTCTTTACCAAATTTTAAGTCAGCATCCTGTTATAAATTCCCTGCCTGGTGAAGATATTACCTATTTTAGGCTGCATGATTATCAAAAGGTCGATCATTTTAGTCAAGATGATCGTTTACACAATATTGTAATTGATTATCCCGAGTTAGCTCGGACCATTCTAACAGATGCTGGAACAATTGAATTAAAACAATCTCCCAATACATTTGAAAAAGTTAACCGCTTTATTCTTCAATGGCCAATGCACGCTCATAATCCAGATTATTTATTTTCAGTTTTTGATTCTACGAAGAATTACGAAGAAGGAATTAATAAAATCGGCGTAAACTTGAATCTGTATGAAAATTATCTATTAAATAAAACTATTGAATTTGATATTGAGCGATCGTTTATTGAGGAGCCACCATTTTTATTTCCCAAGTCCCGCTCATTTAAAAATAAAAAACGAAATATCTTAATTTTGAAATCATCTAGTAATTCATACCGCATGGATCATATCAAAAACTTATTTCCGAAAGCCAATTATCATTATTTCTTAATTAAGCGCAAACCAGAAGGTGCAATAAATGGTCTTATGGACGGATGGAATTCTTCTGGATTTCATTCTCATTTTCTGGGGCATTTAACTGAATTAAATATAGATTTGTATCCATCAAAAAACTGGTGGAAATTTGATCTTCCACCCAATTGGCAAAAATTTACAAATTCTACTTTGCCAGAAGTTTGCGCATTTCAATGGTCTAGTGCATACCAATTTATTTTAAAATTTTTAGCTAATAAAAATTTTGCAACAATTGAATACGAAGATTTTTTTACTCCCGATATTGCTTTTTTAAAAATTAATCATTTTTTAAACTCAATTAACCTAAGTCCACTACCTGTTGAAACTTTTTTCCCAGAAATTATGACGACCAATAAACCTTCTTTGGATCGTTGGAGAGAGAAAGAAGATTTGATTATGCCAGTTGTAGAACAAAGCTATGTTAAAGATATTTATCATGAGCTTCTTGATAAAACAGCATCTTAGCACAGAAAATTGTAAACTTTTCAATGACTTAAATTGGTATTGTAACTATGTTATATTGCCATAACTTTTTAAGGAGATTGATATGAAAAAAATTTTATCCGTTTTTGTATTTGTTTTAATTTCGTTTTCATCAGAAAGTTTTGCAAAATCTAATGAACTGATTATTAATTTCTCAAAAGTTAATGATGTCATTTATAGAGGTGCGAGATTAACCTCTATTGAAGCTGTTCAATATTTAAAATCACTTAATATTAAAAGTGTTATTAATCTACAAGGTGGCGATTTAGAAAGCGATATCGGCGTAATTATTCCATGGGCAGAACCTGGAGAAAGACCAGAAGTAATTGCTCAGGAAAAAGCTGCATCTCTTTCACTAGGACTAGGATTTGTTAATATTCCTTTAAATTCACTTGAACCAATTACTAAAGCTGAAGACCGAGAAATTGATGACACTCTGGCCTTCATGAATAACAAAGACAATCAGCCTGTTTTTATTCACTGTGAGCATGGTGCTGATCGCACAGGACTACTTGTTGCTTTATATAGAGTCAAATTCGAAGGTGCAAACGTTGAATCTGCTAGAGCAGAGTGGATCGCAAAAGGACATAATAAATTGCACCGTATTTTTACTGGTGATTTAGATGAATATTACTACGCAAAAGTTAAGCAATTTATGAAATAGTTTTCTTAAAATAATTTGCTACATGAACGAGACCTAGCATGATTGGCACCTCAACTAGAGGACCAATCACTGCGGCGAATGCAGCCCCGTGATTAATTCCAAAAGTAGCAATCGCCACTGCTATCGCTAATTCAAAATTATTAGAAGCAGCTGTAAAAGAAAGCGTAGTCGATTGTTTATGGTCAGCTCCCATTTTTTTGCTGACGAAATAAGATCCGATAAACATCACAATAAAATAAATAATGAGAGGAATCGCAATTTGAAGAACATCAAACGGTAATTCAATGATCTTCTCTCCTTTTAAAGAAAACATAACAATAATAGTAAAAAGAAGAGCAACCAAAGCAAGTGGTCCGATCTTAGAAGCGATTTCTTCTTCATACCATTTCTCGCCTTTTTTCTTGATAAAAATAGTACGGGTGAGAAAGCCTGCAAGAAATGGTACGCCCAGATATATACCAACCGACTTGGCAATTTCACCCATTGAAATATTCACTTCAAAACTCTGAACTCCGAAAAACTTAGGAAGAATTGTTATAAAAAACATCGCATAAATTGGGAAAAATAGAATTTGAAAAATTGAATTAAAAGCTACTAATCCAGCACAGTATTCTCTGTTTCCATCGGCCAGGTCGTTCCATATAAGTACCATAGCGATGCAACGAGCGAGTCCTATAAGAATAAGTCCTAACATATAATCGGGATGATTTCGTAAAAAAATAATGGCCAACAAAAACATCAAAAGAGGGCCCAGTATCCAATTTTGGAGAAGTGACAAAAAAAGTATTTTTTTATTTTTAAAAACACTTCCAAGATCTTCATAACGAACCTTGGCCAGCGGAGGATACATCATCACAATCAATCCAATGGCAATAGGTATAGATGTAGATCCAATACTCATAGCTTGGATACCCTGGCCAAAACCTGGTGCGTAATGGGCCAGAAGTAAACCTACTCCCATTGCAATAAAAATCCACATCGTTAAATGACGATCTAAAAAAGAAAGTTTTTTCATAAAGACCTTATTCTAAATTTTGAATCCAATTTTTGATTTCATCTCTTACCCGACGGTAATGCGAAAGAATTTCTTCTTCAGAAGTTAAGCCAAAAGATAGTTTTGGAGGATCATCAAAGCCAACATGTTTAACAACGCTCCGGCCGTTAAAAATAGGGCAAAGTTCGTTTGCATGCCCACAAACGGTATATACATATTCAAATAAAATTGGTCCTAAGTCCTCGAGAGTTTTTGAAATGTGCGAGGAAATATCTACTCCACTCTCCTTCATAACCTTAATTGCTCGTTGATTCATTCCGTGTTTTTCAATTCCAGCAGAATATATTTCAAATTTGTCCCCATGAAAATATCGGCACCAGCCTTCAGCCATTTGAGATCGACAAGAATTACCGGTGCACAGAAACAATATTTTAATTTTTTCGTTAGTTTTCATTAACAGCATTTTTTCCCAGAAGCAGTACTAGGCCCACATACGGATTTTTGCTCCACCACCGGAAGTTGTTCATGGACATAAAAAATTTCCCATGAATTTTCATCTGGATCTTGTAACCAAATTTTATCCTGACGGGCAAAACAGCATTCAGTATTCATTTCAGGATTAGATAGAACTCCTCTTTCGGTTAAAAGCGATTCCCAGAGTACAACAGACTCAGCTGAGTCAACTTCGATTCCGAAATGATTCACACGGCTCAGCTCACGCCCCTCAGTAGAATGCATCGTAAAATTTAATAAAGGATTTTTTAAATCAAATTTAGCATAGTTTGAAGAAACCTTCAGAGGCTTTACTCCGAAGACTCTCTCGTAAAATTTTACAGACTCTTCAACATTTTTTACATTAATCGACAAATGAGCTCTCATAAATTCCTCCTAGCAACATTTCGAATCAAAACAATCCATTACTTTCACCTTCTTCATCTCATCACTTCCAAGATCACAAGCGCAGGACAGCGCCTGTAGGGAATTTTTGATTTGTATTAAATCATTTATTTTTTCGTCCATTTCTTCTATTTTTTTTGCAACTTTATTTTTTACTAAATCACAAGTCGTTCGAGGCTTAGTATTTATTTCTAAAAGTTCTTTAATCTCTCTTAAACTAAATCCCAGCTCCTTAACTTTTTTGATAAATGTAATTTGGGAAGCATCATCTTCATTGTAATAGCGATATCCATTAGCGCGCTTAGCAGGCTCTTTAAGAATACCTTCACGCTGATAAAACCTTATCGTTTCAATATTTACATCTACCAGTTCAGCTAATTTACCAATTGTGATCTTTTCCATAGATTCATTATAAACCCTGTACCTAGGTACGGAGTCAATAATTTATTAAAGATTATTTTGAAGGTAGTTCAACACGCCGAATGGGCCAATGTTTTCATCACCTTTTAATATGGTAGTAGGTTTGAATTCAAGAAGATGCATTACAGTTGAAATATTCGATACACCAACAGAGTTTTTAAATGATTTAAACATCGCTTGATCGTTTAATGAGTCTCCAAAGAAGACGCAATCGGTATCAATTGATTTATGTTTTTTTAGAAAATGGTCAACGGCCATGAATTTAGAAACTTCGCCGCACCAAAAATTCAAATGAACATTTGAAGTTGAAAAATTAATACTACGATCGCGAAGAAAATCTTCGATATGATGAAAAAGCACACCGTCTTGCAGGTCATGAAGTTCAATGGCCCGGTCTGTTTTTCTACCAAAACTATCAACCGATAATTTAATATTGGGAAATTCTTCTGCAAAATCTTTGGTAAAATCCGCAAGCTTTAAAACATCACTTTTACTGACTAAACATTCTTCAGTGATAAATTTTCCGGAGCGAGAAACTATGGCCCCGCCACCTTCAACAATTACATCACGTAGAAATGGAAAATGAGTAAGAAGAAAATGTCCCCAAGATAAAGATCTTCCAGTGACAATAACGAGTGGTACTTTTTTTGATTCTAAGAGATTAATGATTTCAAAAAAAACGGGACTCAAACCTTCTTTAAAGGTGAGAGTCCCGTCGAAATCAGAAAAGACAATTTTAAATTTATTCAATTGGGTAAGCGACACCGAAGAAAACTCCTGAGAAGCTGTCTTTTAAGCCGATAATTGCTTCAGCATTTGCTGTAAGCTGTTTAGTCGGTCCAACATCAGCAGGGATCACGCCCGAGATACCAATGTTAGCGCTCAAAGTTGTGCTGTAAGTGCTGTTGTTACCATTCAAGCTAATTCCGTATGGAATCGAGAGATATGGGAAAGCTTCTTTACCCCAAAAAGTGAAACCTTTTGAAACTGAAGGAGCAAGACCAATAATGTTTCTTCTAGCATTAAATTCTTTTGAGTTTTCAACAAACGCTTTAAGAGAAGTGCGTGGTTGATTTTCATAGTCTGGAAAAAGTTCGTAATCATAACCTGCAAATAAACGTGCACTACGTTCTCCACCTGAAATTCCAAGACCAGCGTCGATAGTTCCTTTCTCGCTAAGCTTGTCGGTGAAACGTGCTTGCATTCCGAGTCCGCCACCTTGAGATGTAATTCCTGTAAGCTCTGCTGAAATAAGTTTCGTTTCAACTTCTAACGGATAAGTCGAAAGACCAGTACCATACGCGTGTGCTTTTTGGGCGCTAAGTCCTACCGTCATGGCAAGTAGGGCCATTGCTGAAATTGCTTTAAAATTTTTCATTTTTACCATCCTAACTAACCATAATGTCGTATTTTTATTTAATAGCACAAAATACGAAGAGTCAAAATTTTACCGTAAAATATACACGATATGCGTAAACTACAGAAAGTTTTCATTGACTAAAACCCTGTGAAACCCTATAAATTGACCTATCTATTTTATGGTGGGTGTAGTTCAGTCGGTAGAGCACTAGATTGTGATTCTAGGTGTCGTGGGTTCGAGCCCCATCATCCACCCCATAAAAGAAGTAAGAACCTCCCTCGGGAGTCTATTATATTAAAGCCCGGAGTAACCTCCCGGACTTTTTTTTGGTCAAAATTCAAGGATTGCAAATAATTTTGAAAAGATGGTAGAATTTAAAAACTGGTGGGTGTTGAAAATGAAACTTGCAGGGATCGCTTCTTTCACCCACCAGAAAAATCCCCACATTCATGAGCATTTTCCTAGTGAGTTATCACAAGCAAATCTTTGATTACATTTTTAATTTAGAATTTTAGAAAGATATTTCAAAAATAATAAAATTATTTGAGTTTATTTTCTTTGATTTCAGCCCCTAAAGTTTCGGAAGCAATTTTTCTATTTATTGGATTTTTAAAATATTTTGGTGTGTATGCAAGTCGAAAAATCACAACTGCTTTTTTAAAATTATCTTGCTCAATGGATTTTCTAACAACCATCACTCCAATCGATAAGTTCATGAGAATCAAAATGAACGAAGATGTTCTAACAAAGTCATATTTTTGCGTGTTTCTAATCTTTGTAGAAATATAAAAAAAGAAGACTAACCCTATTATTAATTCCCCTAAGGTTGTGCCTATCAGTAGTAATAACGCACTCCAGGCTAAAGAAGCTAGCTTTACACACTTAACTCCACAGTAAGTACTTGCATAAAACTCAGGTTTTAAATAACCTGGAAATATATAACCTTTGTATTCAATACAAATTACACCAAAAATAAAACTAAACAATATGGCCCATAAAACTGGAGATTGTAAGGAGAAGCAAAAACTTAAAAATTCTTTAAAAAAAGCAGAACTCTTATATTCTCCCTTGTTCTCTATTTTAATATCTCCAAAAATTTGTTCATCGATATTTCCCCCATAAGAAAAATATCCATCAAAATAATGGGTCTTGTAATAAATCAAATAAAACAAAGAATCTAACGAATACTTCTCTACCGAAATAATTTCACCTTTATTAAAAACAAGTTCTTTTTTTTTCAAAAAATCTGAAATTTTATAAAATGGAATTTTTCTAAAATAATCCCAAGCTTCCGAATAGTTTTTAGGTTTAAATACATAATTCATTATGAAATCTCCCACTTATTCCTTTCGGTACAAATCTAAATAAAATCAAGTTTCCTGTAATTAGATGTATGAAAAACTTGAATCAATATTTCAGAAAATTACCGAAATTCCGGTTAGATAGCGCTCAACAGGGCGTGATACTTGACCGCTTTTGTACATGATTGTCCTTACAAGTGAATGCCACCCCATAAAAGAAGTAAGAACCTCCCTCGGGAGTCTATTATATTAAAGCTCGGAGTAACCTCCCGGGCTTTTTTTGGTCAAAATTCTGGAATTGCATTTAATTTTGAAAAGATGGTGGAATTTAATAACTGGAGGGCGTTGAAAATGAAACTTGCAAGGATCGCTTCTTTTGCCACCAGAAAAAGTCCCACGTTCATGAGAATTTTCTAATGAGCTATCACAAGCGAATCTTTGATTACATTTTAAATCTAGAATTTTAGAAAGAATTTCAAGAATGGAATTCATTTTTTGAGCTCATTTTTTAAAAAACTTTAGAGCTTTTATTTCTGAGGCTATATTACGATTATTTGTATTTTTGAAATATTCTGGATGATAAACAATTCGGCTAATTAATTCAAATTTTGGATCCAGTATTTTATCAATAATCTTTCATTTCAATTTACAGAATTTAAAATCTCGTAAAACATTTATTCTATTGCGAAAGAACAACCTGTTTGTAAATCTGTATAAGCAAAAGTTGAAACTTTAAAGAAGTACTTCTACAAACACAGTGATTATAAATGAGGTTCAAATGAAAAATTGGTTCATATTTTTTTTATTTTTAGTAAGCTATGCATACACCACTAAAGCATTCGCCTATCCAGAAATGATTAGACAAAATTATGTGAACTGTCTGGCCTGCCACGAGTCTCCATCTGGAGGAGGACTTTTAACACCTTATGGTAGAGGCCTTTCAGCAGAATTACTTAGTACCTGGGGAGGAGCTAATGAAGCCAAGCCTTTCTATGGAGCTTTTGATCATCCATTCTTGAAGAATTGGTTTAATGTAGGTGGTGATCTTAGGGCCGTACAATTTCATACTAAAAACTCTCAAGGCAGCGAAGATAAATTTATTAGAATGCAAACTGGCATTGAGACTTCGCTAAAATATATGAAAGTAAAATTTGTTTCTTTTTTTGGAAAACAAGAAGTAGACAATATGGTAAGAGGTAAATTCCTTAGATTTTTTTTACAATACCAAGCAATGGATGAACTTACTGTTAGAGCTGGAAGATTCATCCCAAACTTTGGTATCAATATAGCAGAACATATCCTAGCAACCAGAAGAGGATTAGGCTTTGATGAAGGTACTGAGCGTAATCAGGTCGAAGCAATGTGGAGTGGTGAGAACTGGAATACGTCTGTCTCTTTTTCTAAACAAGTTAAATCTGATGAAAACCCTAAGACTGAAAAAGCTGGTAATATACAACTGAATTATAGTTTTTTAGATTCTTATCGAGTTGGCGGAGATTTGTGGGTAGGAAATCTAGAAGGCCAAGGCAGACAAATAGTAGGTGCCCATGCACTTTTAGGATTTACTAAAAAGTTTTACTATTTAACAGAATTTGATTTTCAAAAAGATTTTGAAAAAAAGAAAGGCCTCTTCCATTTTAGTAAACTTGGCTATGAATTTTTCAAAGGCTTCCATGGCATTATTTTAGAGGACTATCAAAAAGAAGATTTTAAAGACAGCTTGACCTTGGCAAATTCCTTCGGTGCGGGACTAGAATGGTACCCTAGACCCCACTTTGAATTTGAAGGTGTTTGGTCGAAAAAAAGAGTGGCGATTCAATCGGATAAGTACTCTGACTATGCTTATTTAATGATGCATTATTATTTTTAAAGTAACAAAAAGTGAGGAATGCCTTAAGAAAAAACATTCCTCACTCTGTATTTAAACTATTATCTGAATTGAGCCGCAATTCTGTCTAAGATTGA
>JACMPM010000009.1 GCA_014377485.1 Bacteriovorax sp.
AAACAAATATTGATAAAATCGATGCAATCCTAAATTCTATGTATGCACTAAAAAATGGTGTTGCAACAGCCAACAATACTAGTGTTAGCAACCCAACGATTGAGAAAACTATACTTAAAGATAAGCCCTTTAATGTGAACGATGTTAAGAATCAAGAGATAGATCTCAAAGCAAATGGCGGTCCTGGAAGTCTTCCATGTATTACAGGTGCCAATCCGGATAATTGTCCAAGTTTTAGTAAAAAATTAAGTTCTCTGGCAGATGTAAAATCTATGCCTGATTTTGTTCAAGCTCAAATTGGAAGTATTTCAAAACTTACTGATGGAATCAATGGAAAAAGCAAGATTTCAGCTTCAACACTTGATCAAGCTCAGGCTTTAGCCGGTCAGCAAAATGCCTTAAGACTTGAATTAAAAAAACAACAAAAGTCTCTCCAAGAAAAATTAAAAGCTAGTGGAAGTAAAGTCGATCTGGCCCGTGAAAGCGATAAACTTGAAGCGAGTATGAAAGCTGCTGTTCAAAAAGAACTTGATTCTAGAAAAACAACTGCTGGAGCAATGCTCGCTAGCTTTGGAGGAAGTTCTTCAGGATCGGGATCCGCAAACGCAATAGCAACTGATGCAACTAAAAATGCAAAGGCTAATATAAACGGTCTTGGGTCCGGTGGTATTATTGCCATTCCTGCAGCAACTGCTTTCAATCCGAAACTTGATAAAGATGCAGACCTAGAAGCTAAGCTTGCGGCAGATAAACAAGCTGCAGATGAAGCATCTGCAGCAGCCGCGAAAGCAACGACTACGGCTTCAATGGATGATTACGTCCTGAAAAATGATATTACCCAAGATAAGGATTCATCAATTTTTGATTTGATTTCGAATCGATATCAAAAGTCTTACGATAAATTATTTAAACGAATAAAATAGAATATAGAGATGTCGTTCGGAATTATTTATTCCAAACGTCATCGATTATTGGTGCGCTTACGTCATTCTTATTTAAAGAACCTAGTCTTAAACCATCTTCATAAGTTCTTAATAAAGAGTAAAAGTTATTAGGTCGTGCACTCTTACTTCCTGGCGCTATATTTGCCCCATACAGAAGAGTGTAGATTTGATTATTAAGTGAAGTTCCTTCATCAAATGTAACAACCACTAAAAGATCTTTTGGAAATTTTGGCGAGTGCAATATTGAATCAAACGCTTGTTTAAACCATTTGTCCCCAATGGCAACTCCTGTGTCATGTCCGTCGTTTTTTAGGTTCGGAATATACATTGAAAAATCTTTAAGTTTTCCGGCATTAAAATCTGTGAAAAATTCTTTTCCTTCTACAATTTTCGCACATCGAGCTGGATCTTTTTGAACATTCACGAAGCTCATGAATGGAACGTGTTTTCTTGCATAGTCACCAGATGTTTTTCCGGTAAAACAATTACCTGGATAATCTTCAGCATAAACTTTCCAGTCTTTTTTTGCTTCTTCTAATAGATCTCCAAGATGTCTGTCATTGATATCGATAGGTTTGTCGTTAACAATATTAAAAGTAGAACCTGCAATCATGGCAATATAATTGCCTTGAGAGGGATGTGTTGCAGCTTTAAAATTTGTAAGCAGGGCACCTTCTTTTGTAAGGCTTGAAAAAAATGGCTGCTTAAGCGCATTCAAATATTCAGTATTTTCAAAGACAATAACTAAGACTTTATTAAAGTTTTGAGCTTGAACTGAAAGCGATATTGTTCCAAGTAAAAGTACAAGAAATTTTTTCATCCAAAGCCGTCCAATGTTAAAGTCTTTTTGACAGCACTAGAATCCTAATTTCTTGAAACTTTGACAAGCTTGAACTTGTTACGCATTTGTTACAATGTGCTGAAATGAAATGTAAGATTTGTCTAAGTTCCTTTAATTGTTATTGGTATCCAAAATGATCAAATTGACTAAAATAATTAAATGAAAATTATTACCCCATTCATTTTACTTTTCTTAACCCTTCTTATTAGCTGTGCCACTAGCGAGAACCCACTTATGACTAAAAACAAGATTCGCAAAATTATTCTTTTTGTCCCTGGCTACTACGGCTCTACATTAGTAGAAAAAAAATCTTCCAAAGTTCGTTGGGCACGTGTTAGTAATTTTTTCTTCAGTCAGCAAGGAATAGCAACCACTGTTCCTGGAACAAATATTATTGCCTCCGAAGAACTAATACCTACCGAAGTACTAAAACATGTAACGGTTATTCCTTACCTCTTAAAAATTGATTCATACGGAAAAACGTTGGCAATGTTGGAAGAATTCGCGAGTCAGCATCAGATGACTGTTGAAACTGCGCCATATGATTGGCGAGATGATTTTGGCAGTAGTTTGAAGCTTATAGATAAGAAAATCAAAAGTCTCAAACTCAATTCAAATGATGAACTATACGTCGTCTCACATAGTACTGGTTCACTTCTCATGGCCTACTATCTTCGTTATGGGGCTCAAGATGTAGATGGAGTTGTTGAAGAAAATTGGGAAGGTCTTAAGTATATTAAAAAAGCAGTTTTAGCCGCAGCCCCATTTCATGGATTGATGGTTTTGTTAAGAGATACGGAGCACGGAACAATTAAAGTTTTTAACCATGAGTTACTATCAGCTCGGGACTATTCTAGTTTTAAATCGTCATATATGTTTCTTCCCCCTAAGGGCGAAGATTTCGGCTATAAATCAGCCGATCAGAAAGAAATATTACTCAATCTGCACGATGCAAAGACTTGGGAAAAAAATAATTGGGGTCTATTTAAATTTATTAAAGACTCTGAAAAAGAAGCTGCAAGAAAATTTATAGAGACTTATATGTCTCGCTCTCAAAAATTTCATGACTTACTACGTGCTCCTATAAAAAACTATCCTGATAATAAATTCTCACTTCTTTATACATGGGGCGCAGAACATAAAACTGTGCAAAAAGGATTTGTAAGTGATGCAAAGAAAGGAAATTCCGGCAAAGAAATCGATTTTACTTTATCTGAGAGCGAAGTTGAAGGCGATGGAACAGTAACTTCAGAATCAGGAAAACCATTAAATTATTTCAAAAGTTTGAACCTCGAATTGCATCCTACAAATTTTTCTCATCTGGATGTAATTGCATCCAAAGAGAATCAAAAAATCATTCAAGAATTTATTTTAAAAAAATAAGCCTGAAGATTTTCGCGTTTCCTTCACGCCTAAAATAATTTAAGCATGAGCCAGATCGATTTGTTTTTCTGCTCTACAGATTGTTGATCCGGAGGAGTGAAAAAAGCTTAAATAGCCATTTCCACTAAATGAGGGACCGGGGTAAGCATGAGGTCTCTAATGACTAAATAAGTAGATGCATTTTTAGCTTTTAGCTTTCCAATAAACTGTTGAGTGATTTTCCTTGTGAGCGAGAGCTCGCCTCTGGGATTGCTTTCTTTAATCAGAATGTTTTTAATGGCCAGGATGATGGGATTTGCCCTTTAAGAGAGCTATTGACCCGATTAGGCGGCAAGTAGAGTGTTTTACTCAATCTTAACATTATCTAAGATGCCTGAGCGGCGTGGACACTTTTCAGAAATCAAGAGGAGCATTCCTGGTATCTCGCAGAGAATGCTTACAGCCACACTACGCAATTTAGAGCGCTATGGAATATTACAACGTGAAATATTTGCTAAATTAGATCCGATGAAAGAAATTGGTGTATGGATTGTAGGCAATTGGTCCACTATTCGTTCTTCAAGAACAGAATTTGATAATCGACTTCGACTTGGTAAATAAATTCGAGCAAGCTTTAAAAAAGAGTTAATATTTAACGACTATGATTGATAAAAAAATAATTCTCGAAAAATTAATTGAAAACTTACGTAAAGAACTCAGTGAAGTTGAAAGTGCTGCCAAATCAACGAGAGATTTGGTTACATCGGATGATTTAAAATCTGAAGGAAAGTACGATACTCGTGCCATAGAGGCTTCTTACCTGGCAAGCGCTCAACTAAAAAGAGTCGATGAAATAAAAACTGACATTCAAATGCTAGAAGAGACCGAGCTTGTAAGTGCAAATAAACTTCAGATGGGGTCTTTAGCCCTTATCGAACACAAGGGAAATGAAAGATATTATTTTTTAACTTCTACCTCTGGAGGCACAATGCTGACAGTAGACGGAAATACCATATTGGTTATTTCGGTATTTTCTCCCTTGGGGAACGAAGCTTTAGGCTTGAAGGCAGGGGAGAGTTTTGAAGTAGAAACGCCCAAAGAAATGAGAACTTATAAAATCATAAGTGTGCACTAGCTTACTTATAATCTAATATATTTTTTAATGACTGATCCTTTTTAATATTGTCTAGAAGTCCATTGATTTCACTGACTGAAATCGGAGAGCCCTCTCTTATTAGAACCGTGTGATGATACATCTGATCCATTTTGTTAGATACCAAAAGATTTTTTTTTGCTTCGGAGTTTTTCTTTAAATAAATATCGAGATATTCCTTTGTTACTATGGCCAGATCGGATCTTCCTTCTAATACCGCCACAATATTACCTTCGTGAGAATTGGTTAATTCAATATTCCATTTTTTTAGAGTCAAAGGATCTGTTAAGAAATTTGCAAATCCATAATGGTAACCAAGAATTCCACGGATAGTTTTGTTTTTAAGATCATTAAAATAAGTTTGATTTTTATTATCCAAAATTTTAGTAATAAAAACTTCTCCACCAACTAAAAAAACTTTCGAAGCCTGCACCGGATATTTTAACCATCCCCATTGAATATTTTCAAAAAAAATAATGTCGTAGTATTTATTCTTCATATCGTCATAGCGACGATTAGAAGAAGTTTCGATCAATTCAAAAGAATACTTTTTTTGAGTTTCATTTAGATGTTTGGAGAGTTTAACCAATACGCCATTTGGTTTTCCAGAAACCCAGGTTACAAATGGAGGGAATTCGTAGGCTCCGATTTTAACAACTGTAGCAAAAGCATAAGATGTGAAAAGGATAAAAAGACAAGAAAATCTTAAAATGTTTTTTTTAATCATCATAATCGCGTTGGTCTCTTGGTCTCTTGGTTGAATTTGAAAGCAGAATTACAAATTGAGTATTTTTAGAGGAAGTGTTGTAATAAAAATCGCCACCTTGGCGAAATATAATACCATGACTAATGCTCAAGCCTAGACCTGTTCCTTTTCCTAATTCTTTAGTTGTAAAAAAAGGATTCATAATTTTATCTAGAATATTTTCGTTGATACCTAAACCGCTATCAGTAATAGTTATACGCGTACTTTGCTCTTCATTTACAAAATTTATCAATATCCATTTCTCATCAAGAAATTCTACGGCATCAATTGAATTATTGATGAGATTGATTAAGACCTGACCAAGCTTAGTCAAGTTTGCAAAAACCATATCGCCATTCGTAAAATTAAATTTTAGTGCAATTTTTTTTTCATTTGCGCGAAAAGAGCAAAGACCTGTGAGATCTTCGACGAAAGTTTCAATCTTGAATAACTCGGCCGGATCATTAGCACCATCTCTGGAAAAAGCATTTAAACCTTTAATAATTTTTGCAATACGCACGCTAGTCTCATGAATTTTTTCAGCCTTGTGCACTAGTTCAGTTGAATTAAGTTTTTGAAGTGACAATTTTAAAAGAGTTGAATGACCTTGAATAATAGTTAAAGGATTATTAATTTCATGAGCGATGGCACCTGCCATTTCACCAAGAGACGCTAGACGACTTGCCTGGAAGCTTTTCAATTGTTCCTGATCGCGTTCTTTTGTTCGTTTATCAACCAACTCTTCCAGTTGAGTGTTTTGCTCAAGAAGCTTGTGATCTCTTTCTTGAATGGCCAATAAGGTATCGTTAAACGCCTTGGTAACTACATTGAGTTCTCCAGCATAATCAGTTTTGAATTTAATACTATAATTACCGTGACCAACATTTCTGGCACCCCTGGCAATTTCAAATAATGGAGATGTTAACCAACGACGAATAAGGTAAGTCATTCCACTGGCAACCGCTATTCCCATGCTTACAGTGATAATGAAAATGATTCCTTTTAGGTTCCTAAAAGCATTTGAAAACTGAACGGTAGAATAATAAACTTCAATCGTTCCTAAGTTGCGACCTCTGTAACTAATCGTGTCGGAAAGAATATCAACTTCGTCTTGCTTGACTAGTTCTCTTAGAGTTTGTTCTTGATAATTTTTGCTGATCGCCTGGTATTGATGAAGTTGGTCAGCACTTATAATTCTGACTGCAATAATAGTATCTATTTTTTCATCTAAAAAAGAATTTAGTACTTCTTGAATATAGACTTCGTCATAATTCCATAAGGGCAAAACAACCGCTTGTTTGGCTATAACGAGTGCTTGAGCTTTTTCGTGTTGAAGATGGCTGTTTACCAGGCGTTCGATAAGAGTATAGGTTAAAATTGCAACTAAGCCGACGCCAATCATGGTGGCTGCAAAGGTGGCTATAGCTGTAAGAGTAGATAATTTTTTCATCGAGTAGTAAATATTCTATCAGTTGATAGAATATTTACTACGTATAAATGAATTTATTTTAAGTCGTACTTATTTAGTAGATTCTGGTTTGTCTTCAAACATTTTAGCATAAATGATCTTTCCGTCAGCGATACAAACTTTTTCAAAAACATATAATTTTCTATTCAATTGGTTGATTAAAAAATTAAAATCTGGATTCTCGGCTTCAATTATAGCCTTTCCCTGTATGAGTGGACGATTAAATCCCAATACAATATTAATTGTAGGTTGAATCAGAACTTCACGGTTATCAAAATTTACTTCCATATCCTGAAATGAAAGACCGTAAGCATCTTTATCATAAACAATCACTTCGCCAGTTTTAAGTTTAACTTTCACTTTGCTATCGGTCGGCGCCGGTAAAACTCTATAAAGCACACAAGATTTCTCAGCATCAAATCCTTTGACTACTGAAGCCTGCACTTTAGAAGTAATAAGTGTAGCTAGTAAACTTAATAGCAATGCTGTTTTCATTTATTTTCTCGTGTTCAAGGTGGAGTTAATAACTATATGTTAGCAGTTGCCAAAATACCTACAAGCCTAATTGCCTAGGGTAGGTAAAACTTACATGGCACATCTAAGATTAGTTATAGTTCTTGCTTGGTATTGAACATAAAGAATGGATCACTCGTTATGATTTCGCTGTCGATTTGAATATAGGGATTGTCTTGCTTAGGGTACGGATTTGTTTCTTTTGAATTCTCGGAAGAAGATTCTTTATCTTTATTATTTCCATTTTTGGAGTCTCTGTTTATTTCATTCATAGTTTTTTCCTTTGTTTCTAATATGATTTTATCTATGACTTTATTGTCATTGTTAACAACAACCAGAGAGCAAGTAAAATGCCATTACATATGAGCTTTAAATTACATGAAAAAATAATTTATTTTATAAATTCAGAAATTTATTAAGACAAAAAAGTACAAAAATGAAAGTGACCTTCAGGAAATTTCCGGACATAATTTTATTATGAAAATATCTAGGGTGAAAAAACTATTTAGTATCTTCTTCATTTGTTCAATCATAGGATCTTGTGCTTCCCACAGTAGACCTACTTTATATCCGAACGAGGTTTTGAAACAACGTGGCCCCATAATCGCTAGGGCCGATATTGATCAATGCTTAAGAGAAGCCGATGTTTATTTCAACACTCCTGAAGGTAAACGAGTTGCCAACGGGGCTGAATCAACGACTTCAGTTGGCAGCTCTATTGGCTTTGGTACAGGCGGAGTCGGACTAGGTGTAGGAATTGGTAGTGGAAACAGAGTCAGTGGCATAGATGTTAAGCGAGGTTATGTAAACCAATGCTTAGTAAATAAAGGCTACCAAGTACTTGCTTGGGATTAATTGGATTGAGCGACCTGAGTATTGAGGTCAGTTGAAGTGGCAAGCATCTTCATGCGTATTTCTAGCTTATGCAAATATTCACTTTTATATTTATGAGTGTTTGAATGATAACGTGCGTACCAGCGACGGTCCTTTTTTTCATATCTCTTTTTAATAATATTTAAAATTTCGGCCATCTTCATCAAAGCATACTCTTGATCACATTTAATTTTTTCTTTTATCATTATCGGCTTTTTCATACGAAGAAATTCTTTATTCCAAACATCAACATTGATTTGAGCAACAGAAAGATCGCCGGTGCTTGAGACTTTGTCGGCCTTAAAATCACTTTCAGTATCAATGATTGCTACAATAATCTGTGGTTCAACTTTATACTTTTTGATTGCCAGTGAAATTTGTGAAGCTACGGTATCGCGTTCCTCTTCATCTAACTCTGGTTGAACAATCGCGATCATATTAGCAATGACAAAGGCTTCATTCGGATATGGTTTTCTGTCGAAATTTTCGAACTTGGGAGGAAGACTGCTCTTAATTTTTTTACTGATTCTTTTATGCTCTTTTCTTGGAACAGTCTTTACACTTGAACAACTCTGAAGAAATAATACCGTAAGCAAAATGTTTGCCATATGGGTAAGTTTTTTAGTTGATAAGTTAATCATTGATGAATTATAAACTATTACTGCCTCTACAGATCATGCTGTATCCTTTTTACATGGTATGTGTTTGATTTAAGTGGTAAGTCATTGAAGAGAGTAAAAGATATGAATAATTTTATTTTATTTAAGGATTTTTCTGCCGATTAAAAATAGGCTCAAATTTGACCATTAATATTGCCTATCACAGCTAAGCACTTGACCATTTTAAAGAGCTAAAAGGAATAACCCCCATTATGAATAAAGAATACCCTCCAGCTTGTGATCAAAACAAAGATCCCATCCTGTCTGTTTTAAAAGAAATCATTACTGATGAGAATATTAGAGTTTTGGAAATTGGTACTGGAAGTGCTCAGCATGCGGTTTTTTTCGCTAAGAATTTAAAAGATATTGTCTGGACTACTTCAGATGTTGCTTCAGAGCACACTAGAATTAGATCTGTTTTAGATGAAGCCAAACTCCCAAACCTCAGAGGTCCTCTTGCCTTTGAAATTGGGAAGGACGATTTTCCAAAATATAATTACGATATTGTTTTTACTGCAAACACCTTTCACATCATGAATTGGAAAAAATGTAAAAATCTAATGAAAATATTAGGTAATCGCTTGCGAGAAGGATCTCAAGTCATTATTTATGGGCCATTTAATTATGATGGTAAATTTACATCTGAAAGCAATGCCTTATTTGATCAGTGGTTAAAAGATCAAGACCCGCAAAAAGGAATTCGCACATTTGAAGATATAAATAAAAACATGACTAAAAATGGTTTTGTTCTTTTTAAAGACTATGAAATGCCTGCCAATAATAGAATGCTTGTTTTTACCAGGCTTGAGTTTATGAAGTAAACACCTTTCTCAATTGCCGTAAGCTGTATTTCCCTCTATAATTCGGCATGAGCATATTATGTAATTTAAAAAATATTTCGTTGAATTTCGGATTAAAAACCGTTTTCAAAAAGGCCCAATTAACAGTTAACGTTGGCGATCGCATTGGACTTTTGGGATTGAATGGAAAAGGGAAGTCGACTCTTTTTAAAATCCTAAATGATGAAGTTGTTCCGGATCATACCACTCCGCCTTTTGAATTTCACAAAGCTCGTGGTGACGATAATCTTCGTTTCTCTCTTTTTTATGTTCCTCAAGAATTGCCACTTGATGGAAATGAAAACTTATCAATCAATGATTATTTCTTTGTTTTTTACCCTGAATTAAAAGTTATGTTTGAACAGGACTTGGAAAAATTCGAGCAACATCATGGTTGGGAGTTAATTCAAAACTACGAATCTTTCTTAAAATATTTCAATCTTCTCGATCTTGATAAAATAGTTTCTGAATTAAGCGGAGGGGAGCAAAAAAAGATTCTTCTTAGTTTGGGTCTTTCAAGTATCGCCAATCTAATTTTATGGGATGAACCTACAAACCATTTAGATATTGAAACAATCAGACTTTTTGAAGATGAACTTAGTTCAACTACCAAAGCATTTATGCTCATTACCCATGACCGTTATTTGCTGTCAAAATTAACAAAAAGAATTCTCCATATCCAAAATGGTGTGATTGAAAGCTTTGCGGGTTCATACACTGATTATCTGCAGTTTTTAGAAGAGTCAGAGCATTCTAAAATGAAGTTGCTTGAAAAGCTTAAGAATAACCTGGAGCGTGAGCAAGCGTGGATGAGACAGGGGGTAAAGGCACGTAGAACACGAAGTAAAAAGCGAGTTGAAGATTTCAATGAACTTAAAGATAAAGTTACAACGATTAAATCTGAAGCTAAGAGAAACCTCGATCTTAATCTTTCAAAGTCAAATCGCCAAACAAAAGTTTTAGCTTCGTTTACCGATATGAGTTTTTCTTATCCTGGTACCGATAAATCTCTCTTTGATAATATTTCGGGAGAAATCCAAAAAGGAAACAAGATCGGCCTGCTTGGTAATAACGGAGTCGGTAAAACAACCCTTTTAAAACTAATATTAGAAGAACTTCAGCCTGTAAAAGGAAAAATTAAAACGGCAGATGGCTTGAAGGCTCAATATTTTTCTCAAAAAAGAGATGAGCTTGAGGTCAACAGCACTCCCTATCAGGTGCTTGGTGATGGATCAGATTTCGTTGATCTTCCGGATGGATCTAAAAAACATGTATTCTCATATTTCGAAAGTTTCCTTTTTCACCGCGATGATATTCATCGCCCGCTAAAAACTTTTTCTGGTGGTGAAAAAAGCAGGTTGCAACTTGCCTTGAATTTAACAAGGGTAGGTGACATTCTTATTTTCGATGAACCTACCAACGATCTCGATTTAGAGACCATTCAAATCCTCGAAGAGAAACTTGGTGCCTTCCAAGGTGCAGTTATCTTAATTAGCCATGATAGAACTTTCCTTAGTACTGTTACGAATAAAGTATGGTTGCTTGAAGACGGTAAGCTTCAGAATTTTGAGGGTGGATATGAACAGGTTTCACCTTATCTAGAGGCACTTGAAATGGAACGTGACTTAAAAAAATAATCTTGGTGTCTGCTTACATGCACATAGGTTTTTTATTAAACTTTTTATTGAAAAACATATCAAGGGATTCGTGGTGATCTTTGAGAATTGCTTCTTTGAAATCATCAGGATGTATTTCTAAAATTTCTGAAAGTTTAGAAATTGATTTCAAAGGCACTCCGCATGTTGCCTCCTCTATATTCGCTATCAAATAATCACTTTTTAAACCTAAGAGGGATGATAGTTCAGCCTGCGAATAGCATTTGTGGTGTTCGGTTCTCTTTGTCTTAACCAGGGAGGCGATATTATTAAATGTTTTCATGATTTTTTATCCTTAAAATACTTCATTTTATTTTTTCAGCTTACTTTTGATCATTTATTAAGATTTAAAAAGTTGTTTTTTATTCAAGATTAAATCAAGGACATCTCAAGGGGATTAGTAGGTGTAATCAATAATATTTAGTTATGTATTATTGATTACAACAGAGGGCTGATTGGAGTAATATATTGATAATGAATTACTTTGATCATGCCGCTACTACATTTATCTATCCAGAAGTCTTAGATTTACTTAATAAATCTTTTAAAGACGATTATGCTAATCCCAACTCCCAACATTTGTTTGGAGCGAATCTCTTAAAGAAAATTGATGCGGCGAGATCCTATTTTTTAGAAGCCTTGAAAGCAAACAAAGACGATATGTTTGTGTTTACTTCTTCCGCGACTGAATCCAATAATACGGTCGTGAGAGGATTAGATTTTAAGGAAGGAGATGTCATTTATTATTCAAAAGCTGATCATCCGAGCTTAGTAGAACCAATCGAAAAAATGGCTATTCTTAAAAAACTTAAACTTAAAATGATTCCTTTCAATAAGAACGGATTTATAAATATAGAAGAATTTAAAAAGTGTTTAGAAGAAGATATAAAATTAGTCGCTTTAACTCATGTTAATAATCAAAGTGGAGTTATTAACGATATTGGTTTTCTCTCGAAACTTGTTAAAGAAAATACTTCAGCTCATGTTCATATAGATGCAGCCCAATCATTTTCCAAAATTACTTTTGATGTTTTTGATAATATCGATTCTGTAAGTATTACATCTCATAAAGTCGGTGGTCCAAAAGGAATTGCCGGACTTTTTTTAAAGAAAAATCATAAAGTGAGTCCACTGTTAATGGGGGGAGGACAAGAGGGGGGATTTAGATCTAGTACTCAAGCCTATCCCTTAATAATTGCATTTGAAGCAGCCTCAAAAATTTCTTTTTCTAAATGCGACGAGTCCATTTTAAGACTTTGTAAAATAAGAGAAATCGTTGAAGGATTTTTAACAAATCTCATTCCACAAATTAAATTCCCATTTGAGAATACGTCTCCTTATATCTTAACTTTTATACTGCCTGGAATATCCTCTGATGTTATCTTGAGACATCTCGAATCACGCAGTTTTTGTCTTTCATCTACTTCGGCTTGTTCTTCGAAAATAAAGGGGTTTAATCCTACATTAGCGGCGTTAAATATTCCTGAAATATTTCATAAAAATGTGTTACGTTTATCTTTTAGTCACGATACATGTATTGATTCAGTCAATCTTTTATTGGAAGCTTTTGGTGAAGTCTGGAATGACTTAAAGTTTTTAACAAAAAAATAATATGTATAATAATTTTGCTATTTCTGTTGATGAGTTATGGCTTAAAGGCCGAAACCGACACCTTTATTTAAAGGTAGCCTTGGGACATATCAACGCCATTCTAAAGAGTTATCATAACGATAATTTTTCTCAAAAAATATTATCGCAACGAATTTTTTTTACTTCAAATACTCCTTTTACAGAGGAACTTATAGAAGCAGTCTTAAAGGTTCCGGGGCTGGCAGCTGTTTCCCCGTGCAGGATTATTAATCGAAGCGAAGGACAAGATTTAGAAAATATTTATGAAGAAGTTTTAAAAGAAGTTAGTTTTTTTAAATCAGAAAGTAAGACATTTAGAGCTACCGTAAGAAAAAATGATAAAAGTATTTTAATGACTTCACCTGAAATAGCTAGAGAAATCGGTCATAGAATATTAGTTGCTTATCCATTATCAAAGGTGAATATCAACACTCCTGAAATCGTTGTTGATGTGCGAATTCTAGATTCGGGAGTTTCTATATCTTCTACCACTAAAAAAGGTATAGGAGGACTTCCATGGGGAAGTACTGGAAGTGCAGTAACAATGCTCTCTGGGGGATTTGATTCTCCAGTGGCCAGTTACATGATGATGAAAAGAGGAATCAGACAAAGTTTTGTTTTCTTTTATGCTTATCCATTTGTAGGTGCCGAAGTTCTGGATAAAATTAAAACCCTTTCTTCTCTATTGGCCAAGTATCAAAAACAGTCACACCTATACATTGTCCCTTTTGGGAATGTTCAAAATCTCATTGCTAAAAATTGCAAAGAAGAATATCGAACGATGTTTTTTAGACGGTTCATGGTTGAAATAACTAATATGCTTTGTGACCGGATAAATGCAGAGGCCATCATTACGGGTGACTCTGTAGGGCAAGTAGCAAGTCAAACAGTTGGGAATTTATTTTTAATAGATAAATCATCAAGACGTTTGATAATGAGACCTTTGATAGGTTTTAATAAACAAGAGGTCATAGATTTAAGTGAAGTTATTGGTACTCATAAAGTATCTATTCTTCCTCATGATGATGCCTGTTCATTATTCGCTTCTAAAAATCCAATTATAAAACCAAGTCATGATTATTGGAATAACTGGAATCCAGATATTGATTTAACGAATGAACTAAATAAAGCCCTGGATGGAGTTGAAATTTATTCGATTAATCTAAAAGGCGAATTGTACAAAAAAGATTTTTTCTCGTTTGATTCATAAATCCGAAAATTCCTAAGTCGAAGTTAATAAAGAGAAAGTAAAGTAACGTTTCTTAAAGTTTTCTTACCCAAGTTCTCAAAAGTGAACGTCGGATGTTTCCTTTTTTGTCCGCTTTTTTTTCGTTAATCGAAATTGAGTCCATAGAATCAACGAAGCATTTTCTGTCATGAAGAATTTTACTATCATTAGCAATTAAAATTTCACCTTCTTGAAGGCGATAAATTAATTGAAAACAAGACATGTTAAGAGTGGCGTCCAAAGCATCCAGAGCACGAACCTGATCTTGGTTTAATGGTTTGTTTGCCCGTAAGTGAGCAGACTCCATATAGACTCTTAGATGGCGAAATTGGGCATCTCCTGAAGCGTCGATAGTAATGATCGGAGCTTCATATAGTTCTCTGGAAATCCCTCTGTATTCCCACGTGAATTTATCCATCAGCATTTCAAGTTCTTTAGGTGCATTTTCTTTGAGATACTCATAAACTGCTTGGGCATTAACAATAATATTTTCACCTCCAATCATTGCAGGGGCCACGCATCCTACGAGCAAGTATTGATAGTTTTCAGGAATATTAACGTTGTCGGTATGGATGGCGCCCGTTTCGTGAGTTTGGTGATATCGAGCCCCATCTTTAATTCTTCTTAAAGGATCTCTATCGAAAATATGAATCAAGTGCCGGCCATCTTCATTTTGTACAATTGTTTCACCAAGAATTTTAGAGATGATCCATTGAAGAGTTTCAATTTCGTAATAGTTCAATCCATGAATTGGTTTTAGTACAACAAATTTTTGACCTTCATCAACTTCGCGCTGTATTTTTTTTATTTCTTTTATTAATGACGTAAGAGAAGTGGTCTCAATTGTTACTTGGTCTATGAATTCATGTTTTCCAATTTTTGCAGTATATGCTTTTACTTCTTCGGCAGCTTCATTACTAAAAGAATAAAAGATTTTAAATTTATCAATCGAATTAATATCCCACATAATTTTAGACATTATTTTTCTCCAGAATTATTTTTGAATAATAATGATATTAATTCATTATTTTAATTGAGCACTGATGCAAGTCATGTTTTCTTTAAATGAGAGGATTATACTTTTTTATACAGGATTGATAACAAATCTAAAAAAAGGAATTATATGAAAGTATCAAGCGCGTTTTTGCATTTTGAACATACTCCGGCCCTCGATGAAAAAATTAAAGAAGCTTCTGGAAAACTGTCAAAATTTTTCAATGATAACGGAACTGTGAAGTGGTCTTGTTATGTGAAAAATGGCGATCATTTCGCTGAAGCCAATTACATGGCAGCTCATTGTGAATATCATGCCACAGCATACTCGGATAATATGTATGAGAGTATTGATATGGCATTAAATAAAATTGAAAAACAAGCAACTAAGCAAAAAGAAAAGTTCAACAAAGTTCATCGAGGAAAGTTAAGAATGATGGCTTTTTAGTCAAAAAAGAGATTTCACCTGATATAAAGATTCTAATTTTCCAACATAGGTCATGTTTTTACAAATGACATAATGAGATCATAACAGCTTAAAAGTTTAAAAAGAGGTTTGTATGATTAAGGAAGTTGAAGGGGATATCTTTTTCACAAAGGCGCATGCCCTTGCCCACGGAATTGCAATTAATGATGATTTCAAGCATGGTTTGGCTGCTCAATTAAAAGAGCAATGGCCTGCTCTATATAAAGATTTTAGACATTTTTGTAAAACAGCTTCACCCAAAGAAGGTGATGTTTGGGCATGGAAAGGGGCAAATACACCTGTCATCTTTAGTCTTTTTACCCAGGCAGAGGCTTCTCATGAAGGTGGCCATCCTCCCAAAGCATCAATTCAAAATCTCAATCACGCTTTAAAAAATTTGGTAAAAGAGTTGGATGCTCAAGGAATTTCATCTGTCGCGGTTACTAAAATTTCGACTGGTGTTGGTGGACTTGATTGGAAAGATGTGAAAGGCGTAATTGAAAAAGACTTAGCTCATTTTGAAGGAAAAGTTTTTCTCTATTCAAGTTATAAACAAAAAATTACAGCTTCTGAAGAAAATTGCTGTGGTATGTGCAATTAACTATGCAATCGGCTGTTAGAAAAATTCACTTTTGTTATGGTCATCGTGTAATGAATCACGAAAGCAAATGCGCATCTCTTCACGGGCACAATGGAGTTTTGTGGATACATGTTACACCTTTGGGCGATCTCGATTCAATAGGACGAATTATAGACTTCTCTGTTGTGAAATCAGTTGTTGGAAGTTGGGTACTTGAAAATTGGGATCACACGATGATTATTTTCAAAGACGATTTTAAAACTTTAGAACTTTTATCCAAAGCGCCTTCCACAAAGGCGCTTTTTATTTTAGATAAAAATCCTACTGCTGAGAATTTAGCTCATTATCTTCTTTGGAATGTTTGCCCTGAACTACTTAAGGGCAGAGGTATAATTGTTCACAAAATAGTTTTTTGGGAAACTGAAAATTGTTATGTTGAACAAACTCTTGATCCAACTTTAAAAGAAGTCGTCGAGCTTTATCGTTAACTAAAAATACTTAGATAACCCTGATCGTAATCAGTTTTTTTCAAGTATTTTCAGAGCATACTCAACTAATGAAGACAATGATCGAACTAATACAAAAATACAATCGCCCTGGACCTCGCTATACGAGTTATCCACCTGTTCCTTTTTGGAATAACGCTCCTAATGAAAAAGAATGGATTTCTCATATCAAAAATATTTATCAAGAAGATGTTGGCATTGATCTTTATGTCCATGTTCCTTTTTGCGAGAGTCTTTGTTACTACTGCGGTTGCAGCCGGACAATTACCAAAAACCACGATGTCGAAGATTTCTACTTGGCAGCTCTATTGAAAGAGTGGGGACTATATAATGAAAAATTAGGTTTTACTTTGAAAATTAATTCGCTTCATTTCGGTGGTGGGACACCTACTTTTTTATCTCCAAAGAATTTAGAAAAATTAATAGAGACCTTACTTCAAAACAAATCCAATTCTTTTATCGGATCAATCGAAATTGACCCACGTACTTGTAATGATGAACATCTGGAGGTTCTTTCTCGCTGTGACATCACGAGAATTTCGTTGGGAATACAAGATTTTGATCCAGTAGTGCAAAAGGCAATCAATCGCGATCAATCACCTGAAATGGTTTGGGCCTTGGTCGAAAAACTACACAACTATAAAATGTCCTCTATTAATTTCGATCTTATCTATGGACTACCAAAGCAGTCACCTAACTCTATTTCAAACACCATTGAACTTGTGGCCAAGATGAAGCCTGATTTGATTGCTTTTTACAGTTATGCTCACTTGCCGGAAAGAATAAAAAATCAGCGTTTAATTGATGAGAGCGAGCTGCCTTCTCCGGATCTAAAAAGAGAACTTTATGAGTTAGGAAAAAAATTACTTATTGAAAATGGTTATGTAGATGTTGGAATGGATCACTTTGCACTACCTACAAGCTTTCTTTATCAGGCCATGATGCAAAAAAAATTACATCGGAATTTTATGGGATACGTTGATAAAAAATCACCAATTTTATTAGGACTAGGCCCAACTTCAATATCAGATTCTTCCATGAGTTTTGTTCAAAACATCAAAGATGTAAAAAACTACCAACAAAAAGTTAAGGGCGGCGTGCTTCCGTTAGCAATTGGACATACACATAATAAAAATGATTTGCTTATTCAAGAAATTATTTTAGAGATGATGTGTCATAATGAAATTGGAGTCAACAATATAGAAAGTCTTCCTTATTGGAAGGAAATAGAAACGGAACTCCGTGCTTTTCAAAGTGATGGAATTGTAGAAATAAAAAATAATCAAATTCGAATTACTCAACTAGGGAAAGGGTTTGTCCGCAATGTGGCGATGAGTTTTGATTACCATCTACGCGAACAAACCATTAAAGTTAAATTTAGCCAAACTATTTAAAGTGAATTATTTATGTTAAAACCATTTTCCTTATCTGCCATAAAAGAACCTTACAGAATCTTTTTTCCTTTTGGAATTCTCTATCTATTGTGGGGAACATTGTTATGGCTTCCTCAAATTTGGAATGCCGGAACCTACCCCGTACTCGCTCATCGCTATCTAATGTTAAACGGTTTCACCGCTACTTTCATTGCAGGGTTCCTCATGACTGCCGTTCCAAAATTTTCCCAAACTCAAACGGCACATTTTAAAGAAGTTTTTTTATTTTTTACTATCACTGTACTTGGCTTAATTTGTGCATTTTTGGACTATGAAAAAATTTCCTACGCTGCTTCTGCCTTACAAGCAGGAATTATTCTTTTTTTCCTATCAAGAAGAGTAATGAAAAGAAAAGTGAATCCTCCTTATTCTTTTGTCTTTATTTTTGTTGGACTCCTTCTTTGGATTATATCCGCTCTCATGGGAATTCTCACTCAAAGTGAGGCATTCAAAAATTTGCATTATGAAGGATCCATTGCGGCCATCATTCTTGGAGTAGGAAGTCGTTTGGTTCCTGGTATTTTGGGGCATGTTGAAATTGTCCAATCACAAAGAGCACACTATGAAACAGATAAACCATTTTTACTTACAGTTCCTTTTTATTTTTATGCCATGATTTTTTTCTTTGTGATGAGCTATTTTTTAATTGGCCCTATAGGTATTGCTATCAGAGCCTTTATAGTCGTATTCGTTGGTCTTTTTTTCTGGAAGCTCTATCAACTACCGAAAGAAAAAACGACACTATCATGGAGTATTTGGATGTCCTGCTGGCTTATTCTTGCAAGCTTTCTTCTTAAGGTATTTTGGCAAGATGGAGTCATTCATGCCAGTCACGCATTTTTCTTCAGTGGGATTGTTCAGCTTACTTTGCTTATTGCCACAAGAGTCCTTCAGTCCCACGGCCCAAAAGATAAGAAACTTGAGAATTTAAAAATTCTTTATGTCGTTACAATATTAATTATTTTTGCGGGGGTTACTAGAGTTAGTGCTTTTATTATGCCTGAAAATTACTTAAGGCATCTTGGGTATAGTTCAATCATTCTTTCAATTGCGGTTCTTCTTTGGGCACAACGCTACCTGCGTTACATTAAGGATTTGTAGCTCACATATAGATTATTCTTTCTTGAAAAGTGGTGCTGAAAAAATTGTCTAGTGATTCTTCATGATCTTTCAAGACTGCTTCAATAAAATCATCAGGATCTATATTCAAAACTTTAGATAATTTAGGCATGACTTCTAGTGGAACATCACATTCAGCTTCTTCAATGTGCGCAATTAATTTTTCACATTTATAGCCAAGTAGATTTGCTAGTTCTAATTGGGAATAACATTCTGGATGTTGAATTCTTTTTGTCTTTACGAGAGTTGCAATATTGTTAAATCTTCTCATGATTTTTTTCCAGCGTTTAGCTTAATTACTCTCTTATAATTGTGAATAAGTTTTTTGGAATTAGTAGTTGATTTTTGATAAAGAAATTATCAAGACAAGCTTAAGATCTTGATTGAATAATCAACCTTCTTTTCATTGTCTTGATATTAGTTTTAAGGAATTCTCATAGCTTAATAGACAAATACTCTTTTTCTTATCTAAATTTTTTTATTTAAAAAATTTTCATTTAATAAATTCATATTGGATGTTTTGCCCGGTTTTAACAAATCCAACTTTCTGATAAATAGAATTTGAAGTTGGATTTGCGAGGTCAGTAAACAAAATGGCAAATTTTTTACCATTATTCATAATTTTTTCAGACAAAAGGGCAACGATACAACTTGCATATCCATGTCCTCGAAGTAAAGTGGGCGTATACACTAGAGAGATAGTTCCACCGTTTAAAGTTGAACGGGTATTGGCGGCCATCGAGACAATATCATTATTTTTATCTTTAAGCAGGAATAGACTATTGTTATCGAGATTGCGATTCATAATACTTTCAATATTGTCATCTACTATTGGATTATCAGGAAAACAATCAACTAAAAAACCTTTAATGTTTTGTCGTAAAATATTTTTATGCTCTTCGGTTGCCAGAATTAACTCGCCAGAAATTGTTTTGGGAAAAACAACTTTAAAACATTCATAAATTCCAAGATGAATATTAATTTTAAAATTTAATTTTTTTATTTTTGTCCATTGATCCTTAAAATATGTCGCTGAGACTTCTTCTCCAACCACGGCCGCTAATTCATCATTGTTACTTACTAAGTCCTGAACAAGTAAATCTAAGTTGACCTTAGACATCTCAGTTACAATTAATGGTTTATCGCTATTTGATCTTAGAGCACAGGCAACGACTTTTTTATTTTCTATCAATGAATAAAAAAGAGGTTCTGTTGGTTCAATCTTTTTATTTTGAATTCCATAAGCAAGACCAAGTATCAAATTATAAACACTTTCTTTTTTTAAAAGTAGCTCTTCGTTATAACTTAGGAATTCGTCGACATTTTGGTGCTTTAATATTTTCATCAAAGTAATGCTCGCAGGATTTATATAGTGGAGTGTAATTATTTTTTCTTTAGATGAGTAATAACTGAAAATGGCGGATTCGGTAGGAGTCGAACCTACGACCTACCCCTTAGAAGGGGGTTGCTCTATCCAACTGAGCTACGAATCCGTTTAGAATATTGGTGAAGAGAAAATTAATGGTTTAGTGACTTAATGTCAAGCGAAAGATTACCTTTTACGCACTCTAAGTCCCTAGAATTTTAAATAAATCTATGCTGATTAAAGCAGTAGGCATAGACTATACCTATGGTAGATCAAAAGATAAAAAGCTTTTATTCCAATGAAGAACTGATTACTCATATCAAGAGCGGCTTGCCGACTCTTTTTCATTCTTCTCAAACTTCTACCGTAATTCCTTTTGAAAATATTAAAGGACTTTTGAATCCTCAAACTATTTTGGGAAATCTTTCAACCATTGAAGGGCATCTTGAATTCACATCAAACAATGATCTTTTCGTAAGTGGTTTTGTGACTTGGAAAGAGGCTAAGGATTTTTGCCGAAGTCATGGTCGAGAGATTATGACTTCGCCTACTGAAGAGCTGGCCGGAGTTCTGGCGGGGATTGCTACAAGTTGCACAGGCGAGAGATCATTTGGATTTAAAAACTTAAGGTCACAAATTGTTGAGCTTCATTACTTAGATTACAAAGGTAATGAGAATAAATTATCCGCAGATAAAAAATTACTTTTGCCTTTTGACCTAACAAATTATCATAATGATTTTGCTCCCTATTTGAATTTTAAAAACGCACCTTATCCAAGACTTTTGGTCGAAACAGACTTGATGACTGGTACTGAAGGGCAATTGGGAATCATTACTTCCGCTGTATTGAAAACGATTCTCTATGAAGAAGAAACATATCTCTTTATTCTGCTTCCGAAGTGGGAAGAGAACTTCGAACCCCATTTAGAAATTTTTCATGCCGTTCAAGCTTTTAGGAATGAGATTCGAGCCTGTGAATTTATTGATTCAAATTCGCTTTCTTATTTGCCGGCAGAAAAAAATCCAGGAAAAAATCAGGATATTGTTTTTTTAGAAGTTAGGAAAAGTAATTTTGATACAGTTCATGAAAATCTACTGGCGAAATTAAAGTTAACAAATGAAGAAAATATTTTTGAAATGGCCTCTGGTAAATGCCGCGATCTTCGAGTGAGTGTTCCGCGTGCTATTTTTGAAGTTAATAGTCGCATGGGTGTTAGCAAGAAGGGAACAGATGTCCAGGTATCTGCTCTAAAGTTTAGAGATCTACTTACTTTTTATAGAAGTTACACAAATCGTGGCGTTGATTATAATCTTTTTGGTCATTTTGGCGATGCACATTTGCATTTTAATTTTATGCCTACTCCAGATAAAAATGATTTTTGTAATCATGAATTAGAACGTCTTTATAATAAAGTTTTTGAATGGCATGGCTCTCCTTTTGCTGAACATGGAATTGGATTATTAAAGAAAAAATTTATTGCTCCATTTTTTACTGAACATCAAAAAGTTGTTTTCCGCGCTCTTAAAAAAGAATTTGATCCTAGAGGACAATTTTTCCCCGAGGGATTCATGTCATGAAAGTCTTGGCACGTGTTTTTAAATCCGCCAAACGAGAGTTTGATTGTAAAATCGAAGAGACCGGTCAGATGATTGTCGCCACCGCTTTGGGAAATCTTCTTAAAGGGGATGAGAATACTATTGTCGTCGGCGATTATGTCGTGATTGATAACAACACTATTGTCGAAGTTCTTCCCCGCACAAATGAAATGTACCGCTTGATTATTCGCGAGCAAAAAAAGAAAGTTACAGCTTCTAATTGTGATTTATTGGTTATCGTAAGCTCTGTTTCAAAGCCAGAATATAAACGAGGAATAGTTGATCGCTTTTTAGTGCGCGCCCACCAATGGGGCATTCGGCCTTTAATGGTCTTTAATAAAATGGATGAATACGATTCTAATATTCTCGATATTCAATTTGAATTTGATCGAATGAATAATTTGGGTATCGAATGCTTTGAAGTTTCGGCAGTTGAAAATAATTACAAGCCTCGTTTTTTGAAATTAGGTATTGAAGATTTAAAATCTAGACTTCATCAAAAAACATCTATTTTTTTAGGGCAATCTGGAGTGGGAAAGAGCAAGCTCATTAGCCAAGTGTCCGAGGGCAAAATAAATTTACTTTCTAATGAAGTAGGAAGAGTTGGAAAGGGAAAACACACTACTACTTGGAGTGAGATTGTTGACTGTGAAAGTATGTCTTTAATTGATTCGCCGGGTATCAGGTCATTTGGAGTTGAAGACTTATTACAAGAAGACTTAATAACGTACTTTCCGGACCTCGAAGAGGGAGCTGTGAAGTGTAAGTTCTCGAATTGTGATCACCTGGAAGATTCAAAAGGTTGTTATTTCTATACTCTTGATCCAGGTACACGTGAAACCCAACTGCTTATGTCCAGACTTGATTCATTTTGTCGGATGAAAGAAGAAATTTCCGAAACGCCAAGTTATCTTAAAAAATAGTCAAAAATAAATTTAGTTATCCGAGAAGTAACTTAAGTATAAACTCGGGAGATAGACCATGTCTGAATTTAAAGTACTCGATTTCAACAAGAAAAAAGCAGATACCATTGAACAAAAAAGAAGAGCATTCAACCGAATTGTTTTTCAAAATTTCTTGGGTGCTTATTCTGTTATCGACGATAACGGGAGCATTTATCCTGTGACTTTAGTCGACATAGCTGGGGACGGTTGTTCATTTCAAGTTCCTTGGAACCCATTAAAAGATAAAAAATTAGAACAAGATTTCGAAGTGCAAATGCGAATGTATTTTACTAACGCTTCATACATTCCAGTTATAATGAAAGTGCGTCACGCAAAAGAAGTCATTGCAAGGGACGGAACAACTCATATTCAGTATGGTTGCGAGTTTGATAAGAGTGTAGGTTCATTTGAAGCTATGCAAAGCTTCATAGACTTCATTTATAAATTTGCAGAACATTCTGCAATAGATAAGGGCGATACCAAAGTTTATTTCAAATAACTATTCTTTTATGGTAGCTTTGTACTCTAGTTTTCTGGAGTACAAAGACTATGAAATTGGCCATTATCGGCTCAGGCCCACTTGCTATTTTATGCGCCCAGTATTTTGATCAAATTGGAGCAGAAGTTACACTTTTTCAAAAAAATGCTTTGGGTGGAAACTTGCGTTTTCTTCTCGATCATTTTCCTGAAATGGAAGTCAGCTATCAAAATCAAATTAAAACGATTAAATCTTTATGGGATGAAAACATAACTCCTGTCATTACTGCTCTTGAAGAAAAAAATCTCACCAAGGCCGGTGAAGTTCTGCGCGTACACAAACGTTTTCTTCATCCTTCAGAAACTGTTTCTAATAAATCGCGATTGCATGATTTATTTAGAGTGATCTATTCAGTAAATCCAAAAGAAGCTATTTTAAAGCAACTTGAAGAAAATCCAGATATGTTCAAACAATTAGGCGAACAAGTGATGAATTCACTTCATTTGCCAGTTGAGAGTTTTGAAGATTTTGATATTGTGATTGAGGCTAGAGGTTGGGGCCGGCCGACTTGTGGTATGGGACCTTCAAACGCTATGGCATTGAATGAAAATAATATAAAAGATTCAGCTGCTCTTTTTTATGAAAAAGATATTTTTTTAAAATTAACTTTTGAAGGAAAAAAGCATTTAGTTTTAGTTGGGCATAACGAGACTGCCATTCTCACGTTGTTAAAATGCAAAGAGTGGATATTTTCAAACCCCACACATTCACTTTCTTGGGTTACACATTTACCTGTAAGTGAAAAATTAGATAATAACTGGCTCAATATTGAATTGGAAAAATTACTTCATTATTCACAATCTCTTTTTGATAAAGAAAAAATAGAATTTGAAAAGAAGATGCATGACTGGCGCGATTTAGAAGATTACGTAAAAGTTAAAATTCCTAAACCAATTGAACCAGAAGCCAAGTTGAAAGTTTTCCAAGGCTATGATGTCACTTCTGTAGATCGCCTGTTGGACCGTGATGGCGTATTTGCAACTATTGAAACACCTGACTTTAGAGATTATGCAAAGACTCCCAACGACCTAAAAACGCTTCCAGCTGAAGCTATTTTAATTGCCTGCGGAGTAGAGCTTGAGGATTCAGTGGCCAAAGGTCTACAAGTAAATGAACCAGGTTTTTATCGCCTGGAAGCTAGTAACCTTACCTTGGGCCTTGAGCAAATTAAATTGATTGAAGAAAAATTATTAGCATACTTCTCGAGGGCCAGATGAGAAATTTCATTAGCCTATTTTTGTTATTGGTAACATCTGTAAGTCTCATTTCTAGTTGCGCCAATTTAAATAACTCCAATATGCAGTCGAGAACAGTTGAAGACTATTATGTAACGACCGGAGTTGAAAAATATTTTTTAACTGATATACCCAGCTGGGCCAACTTTGATCAAAAAGCCAGTTGCTATCGAACGACTACTATTCGTTATTTTGATATCGAAGCTCTAATGAAAAGTTATGGTTTATCATATAATCAATCTCTTCAAGTTCAGTCCACCTTCAATGAAGAATTTACGCAATTTAAAAAATCAGATAAAAAACATCTAACCACTCTTAAAGAAGAAGAGCTGCTTTTTTACAAAGTAAGTGAAAAAGTCTCTAGCAAAATTATTTTCTTTGATCCACCAACATACAAACGAGTTAACCTCATTTGGCTTGATGAAGTTTTGGGTGATCCAAAAAAAGAAAATAAATTAAAAAACTTTTTAAACTCAAGCTCTATGGATTTGGGTGTTCCAGTTCTCGTTAGTTTTTGTCTAACAAGAGATGAAGTTGAAACCCAATTTCCTGACTTCAGTCCAAAGATGATTACTGCTGAACTCTTTTCTGTTTATGACAGCAAGGGAATCAGAACTCCTGGATTTAAAATTGACTTAGGTCAATTTTTTAAGCCAGATCAAAAACTTTATTTTTATTCACAAAAAGATGTAGTTCCAACTGATGAAGTTAAAGGAACTTATAAATTATTAAACTATTAAGGAGATTTTATGTTTGGAACTAAAAAAAGCGATTACAAAGAAAATGTCGATCGATTAACTGCTGTTTTCAAGACGAATGCAGGCGAATTCGAAGTAGAATTATATGCCAAAGAATGTCCTGAGACAGTTTGGAATTTTGTTAACCTTGCAGAGGGAAGACAAGAGACTAAGAAATCAGGTCCTTTTTACGATGGACTTATTTTCCACCGTGTAATTGAAAATTTTATGATCCAAGGTGGATGCCCTGAAGGATCTGGAAGAGGTGGCCCTGGTTATAAATTCCAAGATGAATTTAATTCTTCTCTTCGTCATACTGAGGCTGGAATTTTATCTATGGCCAATGCTGGTCCCGAAACAAATGGTTCACAATTTTTCATCACACTTGCACCAACTCCGCATTTAGATAATAGACATACTGTTTTTGGAAAAGTCACAAAAGGCATGGATGTAGTATCTAAAATTGGAAAAGCTCCAACTGGAAATGGCGATCGCCCAGTTAAAGACATAGTTATAGAAAAGCTTACAATTCTTAGATAATCCTCTAACTATTTAAATTTTATAAACAAAATACTTTAGTTTGACAGTTCAAACTAAAGTATTTTATATAAAACAATATGGTTTAACTAATCGAGGAGATTTAATGAAGATACTAAATACGGCCGTATTAGCAATGGCAATATTCTCAGCAAGCGCTATCGCTGGTGAGCACACAATAAATGCCGTTGGCAAAACGGGGTGGATTTACCGAAATAACGACACAGCTGGTGTTGCGAATTCTAGCTCATTCAACATGGACTATCTGAGAACTACTTTTGCTGGAGTCGTTTCACCATCTGTAAAATATTTTTTAACCGTTGATCTTCTTGGTACAACTGGGAGCGATGTTGTAGATGGAACTTCAACATTAATTGATGAAGCATTTGTTACAAAAACTTTTTCAACCGCAACCTCTTTTTCAGTTGGTAAAAAAGCAGTTCTAATTGGTGGCAGAGAATACGATTACCTGAATTTTGATCGTTACTCTCTCTCTGGATTTTATAATGCTACTCCGACCAATCAAGTCGGATTAACTGTTTCTCAAGAATTTGCAGGAAATACTTTCATCGCTCAATATTTCAATGGAAATAAAGAGAATGGTCAGACCAATACAAATGCACAGTCGAAATTTGGTTATTCAGCAGGATGGTATGGAAATATTCTAGACGGATTAATTAAGCCAATTGTAGCTTACACTGTTGTACCTAAAGCAGCACTTTCAAATACTACTACTGGAGCAGGAACTCGCGTAAATAAAGGCAATGATGCTTTCATGGCAGCTGGGATACAGTTCAATCTTCCAATGGGGTTAACGATAGAAGCAGATTATGATATGTTAATAGAAAAAGATGCAACCGGAGCTACGACAGCAAAGAAAGATCTCAAGACAACTTCGATGGTAGGTTTAATCAGATATGCGACAGAAAGATTCGCCCCATTTGTAAAGTTTATCTCTGATACCAGCAAACTTGAGTCTACTAAAACTAGATCACGTTTGGCTTATGATCTTGGATTTGAATTCAAAGAATCTAAAGACGATATGCTTAGATATCACGTTGTTTATTCAGGGTCTTCAGTGAAAACCGGAATTAACACAACAACAGTTAAAACATCTCCTTCATCTATCTTGATTGGTTTGAAGTTTGATGCAGCTATCTTAAAATAATTTCAAAAAACTGATCGTTTAGAATTCACCGAAGTCTAGGCGGTCAATCATTAATTGAATAGATTCATTTCCATTAAAACGATTAAGACCCAAGGTAAAATAAACAGATAGATCTTCGCGCTTTATATTTTGAGTCGTGAAAATTTCTTCCGGGCCCCGGGCTTCATATTTTCCAATATAGTTAAAACTGATCCCTTTTAACTTTGTCTTTTGATGAGAGAAATTCCATCTAACATGGGCTTCTTTCATAATATCAAATGAATCTAAGTGAACACCTTTAATTTTGAACATTGGTTTTTCATTTCCCATTCCAAAAGGTTCTAGAAGATCCAAATCACGCATAAGTTGAGGATTTATTTCACCGGCCTCGATTTCTAAATCGTAAAATTCCATACGAGTACGTTCTATTGCCGGAATTTCTTTGAGAAGATTGTTCATATTCGTAATGAATTCTCTCAAATTTTCTTTTTTCATCGACAGGCCGGCAGCAGCTTTGTGCCCACCAAACTTGATAAAAAGATGTTCATTCTTTTTTAAGAGATTGAACATGTCGAGTGTGCCTGCACTTCTGCAAGAGGCCTTGATCACTCCCGGGTGTTCCGAATCAGTGAAAATAATTGCAGGGGCCTTAAAAGTATCAACCATTTTCGAAGCCACAATTCCAATAACACCTTCATGCCAGTGAGGTTGATAGACTATCGTAATAAGATGTTCAAGATTTTGCCCGAGGCTTCTTCGTTCACGCAATACTTGTTCGCGAGCTTCTTTAGAGACTTCACTTTGAATAAATTTTCTTTCATTATTACAACTGACTAAATGATCGTAACACTCGCGGGCGCGCTCCGGAGTGCTCGCAATTAAAAGTTGCAAAGCCAATTCTGGATGATCGAGACGGCCTTTAGAATTTATGAGTGGTCCAATATGAAAAGCTAATTTCTCGGACGGAATCGTTTTTGCTTTTAATTCGTCGGCCGTAAAAAAAGCACGAAGACCTGGGTACTGAGTTTCTTTTAAAAGTTTAAGGCCATGGCGAACCAGTTTTAAATTAACCGGACTTAAGTGGGCCAGGTCACAGATTGTTCCGATTGCAACAAATTGGAGAAGGGGATAAAGAGTGGGAAGAATTTTTCCACTCAGGGCCAGATCTGCTCGAATTTGAACTGCCAAAGCAAAAGCTACAGCAACCCCAGCAAGAGTTTTCAAATCTCCAACACTATCTTCATCGCGACGATTGGGATTAATCACTGCGAAGGCATCTGGCATAGTTTCGCGGGCATCTTTGTGATGATCAGTGATAATTAAATCCAACCCTTTGGTTCGGGCCAGGTCTGCTGCTTCGTTGTTTGTGATCCCACAATCGACAGTAATTAAAACTCTAATATCTTTTTCTACAGCTTCTTCTATTGATGAAAGATGCAGACCGTAACCTTCAATAAAGCGAGAGGGCTGAACTATATCTATTTCCACATCTAGCATTTTAAAAAAATGAAAAAGGAGGGCGCAGGAAGTTGTCCCATCAACATCATAGTCTCCATAAACCCCAATTTTTTGCTTGAGATGAATCGCTTCTATAATTCTTTTAGAAGCTACATCTAAATCTTTGAGTTTTGTAAGCTCGGGTAGGGATTTTAAATCCCAAGATAAAAATTGTTCGATTTTTTTTTGATCAAAGCCCTTTTTATCAAAGAGTCTCTGAATAATTGGATGAAGTTGTTGCATACCTATTCATAACATTTCTGTCATGAATAGGCACTATTACCAGAGTACTGTAAGACCTTTTATGAGATCTTCTTCGTGAATCTCATGGCCCTGAGCGAAAAGTTGTTCATATTCTTTCTGTGATTTGGAGTGAATCTTTGAGAAGTAGTTGACAGGCAAGAATGATTTTTTACATTTCCCGCATTTCTGAACTTCTTGAGCCGATTCCATTATGTAACCACAACAGTGGCACTTTTTAATCAGAAGTTTGGTACAAGTATCTTTGTTAGTTAATTCTACCTTCATGATAAATCCTATTCATTGAAGTGGCTTCCGTGACCTTTGTTATTCTTAATAGCTAAATAATCCTTTGTTTAGCTAGCTTCTTAAGCTCTTCGAAGTTTTAAAAAATAATCTTAGAAAAAAGGAATATTTTTCCTCTTTTGCAGTATTAGTTGATGAGTGCGAGCGGGTATTAAGTGTGAAAATTGATGAAAAAAAGGGACACTTTTGAGTGTCCCTTTTCTTATTTTTTATTAAGCAGAAATAATTGTATTAAATGGCAACTGTTGTCTCTGTATTTGTTGTTGCGGTAGAGCCTGCTTAGGTTGTTGAGTTGCTGCAGGAGCTTGATTAAAATCATAACCTCTTATCAATTCTGGAGTTTGGTTAAAAGAGAAACCAAAATCAGACGTGTGTGAAATTTGCTGACGATTCATACTTGGCATAATCGAGTATGGGTTTGAGTAATCTGACCAAGGAGATGATTGACTATGAATTCCTACTTCTGATCCTAATAAATCAATATTGTCACTTAACCCAAAGTATCTTCCAGAGTTTGAAAAAATTGATGGGCTATACTGGTTCATTTGCGGCATCATGTTGGTTTGCATTTGCGAGAGCATGTTCATCATTTGAACTTGCATCTGCATCTGGTTTTGCATTTGAGCAGAAAACATCGTAGTCATTTGCGACATAAGGGCCATCAACTCGGAGTTTTGTGATTTTGCCTCTAGAGCTTGAGATTTTTTAACTGGAGCTTTGTCTTCTTCTTTCTCAGTGTCTTTATCAACTTTAACATCTACTTTTGCAATTTCTTGTTTTTTTACTTCAGCCTTCGGTTCTGCAGCAACAGTAAGTTTTAATTTTAATTCATCATTTTCTTTTTTAAGACCATCAACTCTTTTTAAAACTTCTTCTTTATCATCTAATAATTTTTTAATGTCAGCTTCAAGTTTTTCACCCTTAGATTCTGATTTACAAACTACAACTTCAACGGCTACTTTATTTTGATTGAGAATTTTGACGTCTTTAACTTCAGAATTTTTAATATCATTTTTCAATTTATCTACATCAGCTTTTTGCTCAACAATAAGTTTAGTTAAGGCATCGATTTTTTCTTCTGTTTTATTGTTTTTTAAGAGTTCGATCTCTTTAGCTTTTTGATCAAGTAGAATTTCTTTATTTTTAAGATCAACTTCAAGTTGAGCAAGTTTATCTTTTAGATCTTTCATCTCTTTAGATGTTACTGCCTTTTTTACGACAACCTTTTTTGCCGGAGTTGCTGCACTCGCAGGCATTCTACCAGCTGATTGTTGTAGGTTAATTATAAGGTCCGGTGACATTGATTGTATTGATAAGAGTGAAGCTACAGTGCAGAAAATAAGTTTATTTGCTTTCATTATTGATCCCCCTGGAAGTTAGATATAGCTATCTATTACAAGAGGTGTGCCAAAAACTATGTGATTGAGATATCAGGAAAACACTAATACAAGTTGAAAATCAATGTCTAAAGTTTCAACAGATAAATTTTACCTGTCGAAACTTTAGACAGTTTAATTAATTTTTTACAGAATCAATGGACTTAAGAGTTTGGTTCATTGATTGCTCAAGTTGACGAGCAAGCGCAAGTTCTTGTTTAAAACGGATTTGTTCCATTTTTCTTTCAATCATGATTTTGTTTCGTTCTTCAAGACGTTCTCTATACATTTTCATCTTTTCAGATTGAGTAATTTTTCTAACTGCTTTTCTTGGTGCTGCAACACTAACTTCTTTTACAGCGACTGTTTTAACTTCTTCTTTTACTTTGTATTGTCCTTCGATATCCATAGTTGGAGATTGAATTGCTTCATCAGCTAAAGTTAGGTCATCAGAATTAGTTTCAGCTTTTACATTAAAAGCCAGTAATAAGCTTAAGAGCATTAAATATTTCATTGTTCCTCCCCAGAGATTTATAGCTGTATTTAGAATGGGGGAGATAAGACGTCTAGGAGGTGTGTAAAAAAGACAGGCCCATCATTATATATATTATAAAGATGGGCCTGTTTAGATATTAGAGCTTTAGTGCAATTCGAAGATTTGAATCCAGCGCATCGAGAAATTTTTCAGTTGTTAAATATTGTTCGGTTGTTACTTTCTCACCGTAAATACAAACAGCTAAGTCTTTTGTCATTTTTCCAGACTCAACAGTTGCTACACAAACTTTTTCAAGTGTTTCACAAAAGTGTATCAATTCAGGATTATTATCTAGCTTCCCTCTGTGACCTAAACCACGTGTCCAGGCAAAGATAGAAGCGATAGGATTGGTTGAAGTTGGCTTTCCTTGTTGGTGCATTCTGAAGTGGCGAGTAACAGTTCCGTGGGCAGCCTCAGCTTCCATCGTCTTACCATCTGGAGTGATTAGAACTGAAGTCATTAAACCTAATGAACCAAAACCTTGAGCAACAGTATCAGATTGAACGTCTCCGTCGTAGTTTTTACAGGCCCAGATAAAATCGCCGTTCCATTTTAGGGCACTGGCAACCATATCATCTATTAATCTGTGCTCGTATGTGATTCCAAGAGATTCAAATTTTTTCTTATAATCATTTTCATAAATATTTTGAAAGATATCTTTAAAGCGACCATCGTATTTTTTTAAAATTGTATTTTTTGAAGAGAAATAAAGTGGCCATTTTTTTGTAAGAGCCATGTTGAAACACGAGTGAGCAAATCCCATGATTGATTCATCAGTGTTGTACATAGCTAGAGCGACACCGTCACCTTTAAATGTATAAACTTCTTTTGAAATCTTTTCTCCATTAACGCCTTCAAAAGTTAGGGTTAATTTTCCCGGACCTTTCGTAACGAAATCTGTCGCTTTGTATTGATCTCCGAATGCGTGACGACCAATCATTATGGGCTTTGTCCAGTTTGGAACCAAGCGCGGAACGTTTTTACAGATGATAGGCTCTCTAAAAACTGTACCATCTAAAATATTTCTAATTGTCCCGTTAGGAGACTTCCACATTTCTTTTAATTTAAATTCAGTAACACGAGCTTCATCAGGAGTGATAGTCGCGCATTTAATACCGACATTATATTTTTTTATGGCCTCTGCGGCATCAACAGTAACTTGATCGTTAGTTTCATCTCTGTGTTCCATGCTTAAGTCATAATACTTAATATCAACATCGAGATAAGGGAGAATGAGTTTATCCTTGATAAATTTCCAGATGATTCTGGTCATTTCATCACCGTCTAGCTCAACCACTGGGTTGGCAACTTTAATTTTTTTCATACGCATATTCCTTTAGTTATAGTTTTATCAGAATCATAAGTGAGAGATTAGTTATTAGTCGATATGCAGTGCCGATATCTGCTTAAGAATTCTTCAAAAGAGTGAAATATTTCTTAGCCCTTTCAATGATCGGTTGAAAGTTTGACGTCTTAACGATAAATTCGTTTGCTCCCTTGAAGATCTTATCGCAAATCTCTTCGTTATCATTATTTTGAGATATAAATAAAATAGGGAGGTCTGTTTTGGTCTTATTGGTTCTAACCAGTAAAATGATTTCCTCGGCTGACATGTCGAACATGTCTTCATGCATGATCAAGAGACAATAGTCCTTATAAGTTTCCAAGACGTGTAATAAATGAAAGCCACCCGAAGCAAACTCTACATTATAGCCTTGAAGCCTTAAGCGACTGGCCAGAGTATTTCTAAATTGGACATTTTCATCAACAATGAGAATTTTAAAATCTTTTTCTTCGTATGCATGCATAATGCTTAATCGTATTTTTTTACTGCCACCTTTACTAATTTTCCGGCTTCATCTTTATATTTTTTTTCTTCTTCTTTAGACAATGTTATGCCCTTAAATTTTGGAAGAAGTATATTATCTCTAATATAGGCTTCCGCTATTTTTCCATCCGGTGTCGTTCTCACGTTTTCCCAGTTAAGAGAATTGCTTCCATAGAGTGCTTTTGCCATTAAACGAGTGAACCCACCCATATCGTTAATTTGATTTTGCACACTTGATTTTATAATTTGATCACCAAAGTTAGGGGAGTTGACGAGCATGCTAATAACTCTATCTTTAACAGAGTCTTTTGCGGCTACCATTAAAGGTGAGCTCATACTTGCTTGATCCATTAAGACAGGTTTTAGTATTTTTTCCATGACCATGTCTTTAATTACCTTTCCTTCTTTACTTAAAAAAATCTTATCGAAATTTTCTTTGTTTAAAAGAAATGCTCTTAAATCTTTAGGAAGATCTGATTCAGACATTTTATCGAAAGCGCCTTTTACTTCTGAGTGCACCATTGATTTAATGAACTGATCGAGAGCTCCATTATTATAGAGGCCGTCGATGAGAGCTTTTCTTGAAGCAGGATTACTGGCTACATCTTTTAAGTCTGTTGAAAGCATTTTAATAATATCATCTAAATTGCGTTTGGCATTCTCTGGAGAGTATTCAATATATTGTGAAATCATTATAGATAAAGGTTTTAAAATAGAATCGGCATTGGCCTGTAGTTTCTGACTAAAAGGTGAAGACGGCATTAATCCACCTAAACATGGAATAAAATTAGCAAATTCATTTTTGATCATAATTGTAGCAGCGTCTTTTTCTTCAGAACTCATCCAGGTATTAACTGTACTCGAGACGAAACTAAGACCGCGTCGCTCAAGTCCATCTGTACAGAAGGTAAGTTTATCCAGCAGACCATCTTCCATTTTAATTTTTTTCAAATCATCCAGACACTCATTGTATTTATTTAAAATTAGATCCAGATTCTTTTTTTGATCGTTATAAGTACTTAAGCCTAGTACTGACTTCATTAATGAGTTAAGTTTTAAGTCGCCTAATGTGCGTGCAAATTCCAGGGCGAATTGTTTTGTACATTCGTCCAATTCCTTCGAAACTTCTTCAGCAGGGGATGGCTTGTCGACACAGGCAACAAAATTATTTTCAACCGGTTTTAGCTTGGTAGGGGTACTATCAGCATTTAACTGATCTTTTATTTGCTTTTTTTCATACGAGAGAACAATTGATTTGGTGGCACCTTTAGTCAAGTCAGCAACGCAATCATTTAATTTAGCGTCGGAAGGATTAGTTCCAATACAGCTACTAAATTTTTGATTAACCAGTGTATTTATCAAAACTTCAGTTTCAGCAGGGCTTACTTTTCCAGCTGCGTTCGAGCGGATTTGAGAAGATGCCATTGTTACTGCAACATTTTTCTTTAATTCACCGGAACAGCTATCTAGTTTTGCGTCTGTTGGAATGGTTCCAATACAATTCATAAATTTTTGTTCAACATAAGTTTTTACCAATTGATCAGCATCGGCTTCACTCATCTTATTTTCAATGGCCTTAGATCGAACTGATTCTTTAGCCACTTGAAGAGCTACGTTACGTGTAAGTTTATTTGAACAAACACTTGTTTGGGCCCCCAGGTCACGAGCGTCAGAAATATTTGCGGGAAGTTGTTTTTCAAGGCAACTTGCCAGCTCTTTCAAAGATGATTGAGTAAGTTCTTTTTTAATTTTTAAATCAGAAGGAATGGCTTTATCTAGTTTTACAGCGGCAATATTCTGAGAAAAGTTCAGAATCGTTTTTCTTAAGCATCCTTCACCTTGTTTTGGGGTTTGATCATTGCTCCAGCACTCATCAAGAAGCTGTTTACCTTCATTTCCAAGTTTTAATGCAACAGAATGATCGGACTTAAAAGAATCATTTGCTGTCTGTGCCAGCGTTTTCACTACGACTTTATAAGTTATGTCATTGGTAATTGAGGTTTCACACTTAGACGTGTCAAGCATCCCGTCTTTTCGAATATTATTTTTCTTCTGATCTTCAATACACTCTTTAAAACTTTGAACTTTCTCAATAGTTAATTTGGCCAATTCTGCTTTTGAAAAATTGGCTTTAATTGAAGCATTTGTATTAAGTTTGTCCTGAACCAATTGCATACCGGTGGTTTTAACCAAGCGATCGATACAATCCATGAATTGTTCGCTCAAACCTGTATTGGAATTTTTATCTGTTCCCACTTTTTGTGTACAAAGAGTAAAGTCCGGCCAAACGGCATTTTTTACAGACTTTGCAACAGCAAGTGAAGAAGAAGCTCCAGAAATAGTTTTTGATAATTTTAAATCTGTAACTTTCAGAACACCGGAACGCATCGCTTGGAGTGCACATGCTTTTACATCACTTGCTCCACCAGCAGTTTTTTTAATACATTCTTTATAAAGATCGGCCTGGTTAGCATTGAAGCTTGCGCGTAGATTTTCAGGCAATGCAGAATTTAGGCTTGCTCTTGAGAGTTCATATACCAGACCAATTCCTGCACTTGGAACCAAGCTGGTTGTAAGGGCGTCCATGCAATGACTGGCATCGTATTGTGAGTTTTTTGATTTACCGATACAAGATTGAAAAGGAGCTAGGATTTTATTCACCCATAGTTCTCGTCGAGAGGGATCTTTAACACCTTCAGTGCTTAAAATTTTATCGGCTACGCCTCCAATTAATTTGTTTCCGAGATGTTCGTAAAATCGAATTAATTTGGCGTCACTAAAATCATTTCCAATAATATTATTTTTTCCTTCGGTCACTACTTTATCAACGAAGGCATCAAGTTCGCCAGGCTTTGGAAAATAGCTGGAAAGATCCTTACTATAAGTAGCAATTTTTTTTCTAACTTCAACTGCCACATCTGTATTGATAAAATCGCCCAAGGTCACTGTAACTTTTGATTTTATAGTTTGTGTTGAACTAGAAGCTCTTTCATAAGTAGTTGGTGTTATGAGTGCAATACTATCCAACTCACCAGCTTTTAGAGCAGGCATAGCCAATAATAAATATAATGTAAGTAATCTTTTCATGGGACATTCCTAAAATAGGTACTCTGTGGTTTAACGGCATTTCTCTGGCACAGCTTTAAACAAAATGAAGTGGGGTCAAAAGGTGACTAAATGTCTTGCATGAAAATGAAAAGACTTACAATTGAGTAAAATAGTCGACTAAATAAAATATCAATGCTACATAACGGAAAATAGACGCGTTAACACTACGACAACAAATGAGGAGACAAAAATGCGAATCAACATCAAGACATTAGTTAAAATTACTTTGCTTGCTACACTACTTTCACTTGCTAGCTGCGGCGGCGGCGGCGGCGGTGGTTCAACTTCTACTTACGGAGCAACTTCTTCTCCAAGCATTCTTGCTTCAGAATTCGTTGCTGCTTTAAACACTAACGATGGAACTTATTCAACAGCAGTTCAATTGTACACAAACGAAACACTTCGTTCAGCTCAACCTGGACAAGAAAAATGGTTTGTTATTTGGGATGCAAAATATTCTGAATATAAAGCTGTTAGCTTAAACTACGTTCGTACAATTGTTTATTACGATTATTACTCAAACAACCAAGCAGTAGCTTCAGAGTTTAGATCAATTGAAAGAAGTGATATTCTTTCTGGTCGTTATAATGGTGATACATACGGTAACGACTACGAAGTTGTTGATTACCATTCATCAACTGGTTACTACGAAGGAAGAAATTCTGGATACCTATATGAAGATGAAGCAGGTTCATCAGACGTAAGCTTACTTGCTAAAGAACAAGAAAAAATGAAGTTCTTCGAAAAAGCAGCAAAAGTTTCTTTTGCGTATAACGTAAGCATCGAAACTTCTATGTCTATGGTTACTCTTGGATCAAAAATTGAAAAAATGCTTTCACACGGTAACGGTGAATTAACTGCTAATGACCAAACAGCTCTTTTGGGCGACCTTAAAACTCTTACTGGTGTAAGTGTTGAAGAAATCCAAGCTACTGCTGGTAACTCTGCAGCTAAAGCTGACGTTCTTGCAAAAATTGCTGCTAAAATCGGAACAAGCGCACAAAATCTTGAGCAAAAATTTCTTCCAGAAGTTTTTGGTACCACTCTTTAATTATATCTGAAATTTAGCTTATATGAAGAAGGGCCGCTTAATTGCGGCCCTTTTTTATTCCGTAGACAGGAGCCGAAGCGGAAAAGAGCACTGTAAAAATTACTTGCTCACTTTTCATAGCTTCTTTCTCTAAGTATGTTCCTCTCAAAGAATTTAATAGGGAAATATATGCTTAAAGTTGCTGCTTTTTTGTTCATGTGTCTGATTGCTTTTGAATCTAATGCCTTTCTTGTAACAACCTATAATACTAATAAATTGAATTATAATCTCCCGACTAGAATTTTAGTGGCCGGAGCAGGAGATGACCTCGGAACTCAATTTCAACAAGTCGCTCGCGGAAAAGCTCTTAAGTACAGTCAACAATTTCCCAATGAGCAAATTGTTTTAATCGCAGCGAATGAACCTGATGTTGATGATAAAGTTGTTCTAAAAAATTGGGGATTCAATTTTCAACTCGAAAATAAGTCAACTTTTAATGGAGATACTCTTTTAGATGAAGCCGTAAAATTTAATCAAATAGCTTCAATAGATATTTTTAGCCACAGTTCAGCCCAACATGGAATTCACCTTGATGGCAGAGCTCACCGTTTAACTTTAAATACAAAAAAAATTGAAAGGCTAAAAGGACACTTTACTAAAGATGCTTACACCATTTTACACGGATGCAATGCTGGATTTAACCTTGCACCTTTTTTGTCAAGCGCTTGGGAAATTCCTGTAGCGGGTGCAATGACTTCAACTAACTTTCAAAAGCTCCACAATGATGGAAACTTCTATTTAACAGAAGAAGGATTTTTTCCAAATACTGACTGGGCAACAGAAAATAATAAGAGTTTTAATGAATCGGTAAATTGTAATACTGGAATGTGTTTGAGATTGAAGCCAGATAATAATCCATATACAGGATTTTGGGGAGAGTACGCAGACGGTGGTCTTCCTTTCTACAAATTTTTCTGTGTAAAGAATTCGCTTGAGATTTGTAAGAGAGTCATGGCGAAATCCCTTTTAAGTTTTATCGGAAATAATAACCTCAAAGTAAATTCAACACTTGCAGAATATAAAAATTCACTTTTTGATTTTTTATGCCCTGTGAGCGCTAAGCGCGATTTGAGAAAAGAATGTGAAGAAAATTTAGAAAGCGCTTTGGTTACAGGTGACCTCACTTACAATCCATTTACACGTAATCAAGTAGAGTGTGATTTTAAATCATGTGCTGCTGAAATCAAATGCAAAGGTGTTCTTCTAACGGGGATCGATAAGCCTGGAACATGTCAGCTAGTTAACAAATTTGAAGGCAAAGCCACTACTATCGTTAGAGAGTATAAGGCTTACTTAGAAGGTTTTAAAAATTTAAATAATTAACGGACTGTGAGTTCTAAATGAAAATGAAACTTATTTTTTCTGCTTTATTAGCTCTAACCAATCAGAGTGCTCAATCTTCTGAAACGGATGGCTTTACTAATAGATATAAACCTCTTCAAGATAGCTCTTCGATTATCAACTCTAGAGCTAATCAATATGTTCAAAAGTCTCTTGGCGTATTAAATGGCAATAGTATTGAGTGTGTTGAAAAAGATCTCTATAAAGAACTTCGGTTATATTTTGCCAATCATATGAACGGACAACTGGTAAAAGATATTCTTAATAACAATGAATTACCCAAACGTAAAATTACACTTGATAAATCAGTTTATAGAGACTGGACCCCCTGGGACGGTTTAGGAATGGGCTTAACATTTATTCAAAGATCAGGAATCACTATTTCTCCTATCATTCATTTTGGAAATGAAATCATTGGAGCAGATAAGTTTGAACATTTTTTTGGGCAAGGGTTTGCTTATTTCACAGAAAATTATTTAAAAGAAAAAGGATTAGTCAAAACGGTTAAGACTGGAATTTTTAAAGAGAAGATTTTTTTAGGTGGAAATAAAATAGGCAATGGCGTTTTTAGCTACGGCGATCTTTCAGCAAACTTCAATGGGATGAGGTTTTGGAACCATATACTTCAGCAAAATGATGATGTTTTGGGAGCTGAACATAATTTAGGTCCTTATATTTCTTGTGAAAACAATAAGTGGGTTCAAGTTAAAGAGATTGATTTTAGAGATTATATGGATTCATCAATGGACGAGTCGATTAATTGTTCAAAATTCCCTGCCAAGCGCACTGCTGATCGTTTTACGAACCAAGTCCAGAGACTGGGAATGACATGTCCTGTCGATCCTAAAAAACTTGATGAAATGGTGGTCAAGTATGGGACCGTTTCTAAATGGATTATTAATAAAGATGGAACTGGAGTTATAAATTACTTTGGTGAATTCAAGAACAAAAATTAATTATCGAATCTGGATTAGAGTTGGGCAGCTGTCTAAACTTTAGACACTACTCCTAATTCTATTTATCAGTATTCATAAGGGTCTCATAGCTTCAAGCATTTGGAGCGATTCTTGCTATTAAAGGCCCATGAAGACATTATTTACAACAATTTTATTGTTCTCTATTACCATTTTTGCTCACGCTGGTGAGTCTTTTATTCCTTTGCAAAAAGGAGTGAGGATGGCCAGTGATGATCTTTTATACGGTGATAATGTTTTATCATCTAGAGAAGCTCAAGACTTGAGTGATTCCAAACTAATTGATCTCTCAACATTGCAGCCTAAATCTAATGAGATTTGGTCGCCAGAGAAATCAATTCTTAATGACCAGGAAGCTATAGCCTTACAAGAAAATGAAACGCTAACATTTGAGGGTTCATTGACCTCAAATACGGGCTTGTATCGTTTTAATGCAATTCCACAAAATGGCTCTAAGATTTATACCATTCACCTTGATAAGACTCTTCATACCTTATTGCTGAGAAAAAATATTTTGAGAAAGCTGGGTTATAAAATTCCTGCTATAAAGTATTTAAAGAAAGTTTCAATTCAATTTAATACAGTTGAAGAACGCGAACAGTTTTTGAAAAAAGATATTCCTGAGAACACTTTAGGAGCAGCTGAACGTTGGGTGAAAAAAGTTAATGAATTAACTTTGGATCTCTATGACCTTGCGGTGACTGAACCTTCTGAAAATGACTTTTACAACATTGCAATGGGTGTTCCTACTCAAACTATAAATAGCAGAACACTACGATCACTTTTAATTCCTTATTCAATTCTAGATTTATACGAAAGTATTAATAAGTTTAGCTGGGTTGACGGTAAGGTTGATAATCGTGCAGCTGTACTTGCCCATTTTACGGGGAATGATTTTGCCACAACAATAGAAGACGCCCAGTGGATGATAAGAAAATTTAATTTATTGTCTCGAGATGAAATTAAAGAGGCAGTTGACCATTCTTATTTTCCTCAGGAAATAAGCTCGGTTGTTTTAGAGAAAGTAATTTCGAGAAGAAATTCTTTAAACAGGTTGTTCTTGGAAAAAGCTCCAGACCTGAAGGTTAACCAAAAAATTACCATCGGCGAAAGTGTAAAAGAAGGTAAAGTTATTCAGAAAGATTATCCTGGGTATGCTTCTCGTTTTGCTTATGGCGATGCAGAATCTCCATTTGAGCAATTGCGCTTTTACCTGTATTCAAAAATTCAAAGTAATGCAATTGATAATCTTATTTCAAAGTTTAACAAATATTTAGTGGGATACGATCTTGCAAAAACTCGTTCGAAGTTTTTTCAAAAGCAATTTGAAGATGGGCTTAATCACTTTATTCAGACTGGTGAAATAAATCCGATTGGAGTTACAACTTGGACAAGTCCAATGTTTAACGCTCAATTGATTTTTTCCCGTGATATTATTTTAGGAAATTACCTCGGAACAGATAACCTTGTTCAATTGGCCGATACTTTTGGAGCGAGTGTAGACCTCGGTGTTTATCTAGGCGTTGAAGGCTTAGGAAATAATCTCGCTGGAAGTGTTAAAGCAAGTACGGCAATCGTCAGAACATTTTCACACGTTAAACCTGTTAAGAATTTAAAGCAGAGTTTAAAAGAACCTTATAAAAATATGTTCGTAAGTCTTTTAAAGAATTCTCTTAAAGAAAGATATTTTTCACTCTCTGAATTAAAACATTCAACTGAATCTAATGATGAAAAAGCTAAAAAAGTACAAGGTCTTTTAAAAGAAATTGATCTTTATCTTGATACAGGTGAGTCACTTATCATGACTGATCGTCTTATGCCATCAACAGAAGTTAAATTAAATTTTACCACTGGACTCATAGGAGCAGGTGTAGGTGTTGGAGCAGGGGTAACAACTATTAAACGCATCCATATTTATAAGAAGAGTCCAAAAATTCTTCAGATTTATGACGACAGTGGATTTGTCACAGATATAAATGTTAGTTTTCAAGTCAGTGAGTATATTCCATTACTAAAAATAACCGGTAAGTTTGATCGCGGACATTATAATATCAAATCATATATGGTTAACCTGTCATCTGATTTAGATGAAAATCCAAATCTTTATACAAACTCACTTGGTGTATACAACGTACTTAAAAATAAAGATTTCGAAATTCTAAACAGTGCCGCAGCACCCGTAAAGTTGGATGCAAACTTTAAAGATCGCTCTGTTGGATTCTCGCTATTGTTTTGGAAAATGAAGGCTATAAAAGGAAAAACGTATTACGATCTGGTTACAAAAGATGGAATCAGCGGAAGTTATTTCAGCTTGAATAAAGATTTTATAAGCGGAATTAATGTTGAAGCCTTGTCAAAGCAAATGGCGAACTATTATTTATCAGAACAGACTAAAGGTGATGTTTCGCTTACAGTCGAAGGCGATATTAATCCGGGAGACAGCTTTTTTGGTCGCTCTCTTACTAAATCAACTCGCTTTGAAGCCTCTTTAAATGCTGAGAAAAAATTTGAACGCAAGTTTCTCTCTTTATCGGATTCAAAACAAGGTTGGGCATTATCTCCTAATAAATTGATAAAAATGATGACGAAGGTAAATGAAAAATTTCAAACAACTCTTTTTGATACTGCTCAAATTGATTTTGAGAAATTAAGACTTTTTAAAATCGGATATCACGTCAATCTTTACGATAGAGGAATTGAACGTCTCAATGCCATTAAGGTTTCAGACATCGATACAATTGAAGCAAGATATAAAGCAGAACGAGCATGCCCTCAAGACGAAGGTAGCTCCAACTCAGCTGCATGTGGTGATCTAAGCACGATTAAGTGGAATCTAAAAAAATGTCAAAAAACTAAAAATGAAGAAGACCTTGCTTCTTGTGATGTGGAGCTGATTGACGATCTATTGAATTATTTAACTTTCAGTGATTTCAAACAAATCATAGGTGTCGAAAATCTATATGTATACGGAACAATGGATGGATTTAGACAACACTCAGAAATTTTAAACGATACAATTTTTTCTAATACCGTTGGTAAAATTGGAAGCCGTGAGTGGAATGGTCCGCTTGATATTGTCCGCGAGCTTCTAGGTCTTTCTGGTGGCGAGTTCTCTGGTAGCTGGATGAGGGAGTCTATATGAGATTAACATTATTATTGAGTTTAGTTTCATTGACAACAATCGCTTTGGGGGCAGACAACTTAGTTATAACTGACCCTTTATTTAGCAAGCAGTGGGCATTAAAAAATAATGGCCAGGTAATTCTAAAAAACATTTCTGACCTTGAAAGAGTCCGAGTGGAAGGAATTGCCGGCAATGATATTAATTGGATTGATACAAGTGGAGTTGCCACAACTAAAAAAGAGTTGATCGTAGCAGTTCTTGATAGTGGTATGGATATCAATCATCCGGATTTGGTGGGACGAGTTTGGTACAATGAGAAATTATGTGCTAATGCACCCAATGCTAAAATTCTGGCCTGTAATGGATTCAACTTTTTGGATGGCAATAATAATGTAGCCGATGATGTCGGACATGGAACTCACGTTGCGGGTGTTATCTCTGCCAATAGAAATAGTATTGGTATCGCTGGAGCAGCAGATGCTCGAATAAAAATAATGCCGATAAAAGTATTAAATTCTCAAGTTAGCGGTTTCGTTTACAACGGAAAACTTATTACCGATGTCATCGCAGACGCCATGGTCTTTGCTATAAAAAATGGAGCAGAAGTTATCAACTTGAGTCTGGGCTGGCCTAAGCTAATTGATACTGCAAAAATTCGTCAAGCCTTTCAAATGGCAGAAGACCAGAATGTAATTGTTATTGCAGCTTCTGGAAATAATAATAAAGACCTTCCAACTTTTCCATGTGCCTATGAAAATGTTGTCTGTGTTGGTGCAATCGATAATAGAGGAGAACTGACAGATTTTTCTAACCATGGATCAAAAGTTGATCTGGTTGCTCCAGGTGAATACATCATAAGCACTATTCCACGAAACCTGGAATCGAGAGTGCTTCGTATCTCAAATTATGAAGTGAAGCGTGGATCAAGCCAGGCAGCTCCTTACGTAACTGCAGCAGTGGCCACTCTTAAACTTTTAAATCCAGGATTAAGCAACGATAAAGTGAGATCCCTACTTTTTAAGAGCACGAGACCACTTGCAAAATCTAAAAATAATCGTTTTGTTAAATTCGGCGCACTGGATATGAAAAAACTTTTGAGTCTGGCTCAAGCACCAGAAGAAACAGCTTTTTTAAATCCGCAAATTAAAGCGATCACTGAAATTAAGTATCGTTTAGCTGACAGACATTTTAATTTTAATCTTCCTCTGAAAAATCTTTCGGACTTGGACTATAACGGAATTGTATGTGTTAATAGTTCAACTGATGCAATCTCCCTTGATCAAAATTGTTTTGAAGTCAAAGATCTCAAGGCTCATACAACATCTATTCTATCTATCAATGGGAACTTGATTGATCTTTCAAAAGATTCACATATTAAGTTTACGGTGCAAGTGGATCAAAATCTATTTCAGACAAGTTTGGTTTTTAGCCGTGATTTAAATGGCGACGGCGAATTAAAAGCGGAAGTTATTACAGGTGGAAATTTTGATGATATGGGTATCATTACACCAGACAGAAAAATATCTAAAATGATACGAGTGATTGATAAGTTTCACCGTTTAAATTACCCGGAATATTTTTACCTGGAAAAATCCAAGCAAACTCCCACAACGACAGTTGCATCGCTTTTGACCAACGAAAATGGGCATTATGTTGTTAAAAATATTACCTTACCTTTAGTCAATCGGGTGCTTTCAATTCACCGTCAGGATTTAAATCTCGATGGAGTAGTCGATACATTTATTTATGCTCTTTCTGCTAAAAAAGATGAGTTGCTATTTTTTAACTTGGATAAAAACTTAAATCCTCTTTTTGGAAAATATTCAAAATGGTCTATGACACTTTCAACATTTGAAGGACTTCCAATTGATGGAGGAGCTGAAAAGTTTGAGTGGTTTAAATTAAATCATCCGCAGTTGGGATCAATTCTTGTTCCTTCTATTTATAAGTCTTATGCCATGCCAGAAGCTGATAACTCGAAAAACATTTTAGATAGAGTTACTACTGCTGATAATCACCAGTACTATTTAAATCCAAAGCTTCAATCGACTGACGATACAATGAGAATTGAATTGAGAGTAATCGACAGTATCGCTGCGATGAAAAAAATGAGAACTGATTTTCATTTGTATTCAGATCAAACCTTATCGCTGTTAAAACCATTTCCTCAAACAAATGAGCAGTCGAGCAAAGGTGAGATTCATTCTCTGGCGACTTTGGATAATGGAGATCAAAAATCTTATCTTGAATTAACATTAAGTGCAGATGGTATCCAAACCAAATCTCTTACAAATTCAACGGGATTAGAAAATGCTTTAATTTATCCAGTTGTGAATTCAGCAGATGGAAAAGTGACTAGCGAATCAATCTTAACTTCACTGCTTAACCGCTCTGGAGCTGAGTTCTTGCTGAAAAATGATACGGGAGTTTTAGCTCCATTGGTCTTACGACAGGATTGGGAAAATCCGATTATCGGATTAATTGGTGGATTCGATAATAATGGTGAGAAGAATTATCTGGTAGAAAACCGTTCTACGATAAGTTTTCTTACAACAAAGGGCGTGCGCTCCGACCTACCGGTTTACAGAGATTCAAGTTTTCCTGGCCAAAACTTTTCTGAAACCCTTATGCCTATTCTCTCAGAAGGCCGGCCTGGCGTTTTTATCAACTCGACTTTGATCTATGGTGAACGTCTTTACAGCATGATAGGAACAGACGAAGGCCTGATCAGACCGCTCCGATTAAGCATTGGAATTCCTCAAGGATGTGTGCCGCTAAATCCAGAGGCTCTCGAGGAGAAATCCAATTATAATTACACCTTTTTGTGCGTTGATCAAAACAAGCAAACGTTTCTGAAATTTCTTCCAATGCTCTCGCATTAGTGTTATCTTCCCGTGATGAAAACTTGAATTACTCGTCCTGTCCCATTGTGGGACAGGACCTAATTTTTATTAGTCCAGGGGGATATTATGATTTATGAGTTGTCCGTAGTGACAAAGCCAGAGCTAGGAGCAGAAGCTCACGCACAGATCGCAGAGATCGTTAAAGACACATTAAAAGGATTCGAAGGAGAACTTTTAATTGCTGACGATTGGGGAAAACTTCACTTAGCACAACCGTATGCTAACGGTTCAAAACACGGTCATTTCCATTACTTTATGTTCAAGTCAAACACTCAAGCTAACACTGAGTTGACAAGAAGATTTGGTATCAATGAAGGCGTAATGCGTTCAATGGTTTTTGTTATCGGCGTAGACGCTGAGAAAGAAGAACTAGCTAAAAACTTCAAATCACCATTTTCAAAAACTCGTAACGGATCTGTTCTTGATAACAAGAGAGAAGACGACGAAGAAGGTTTCGAAGATATGGAAGACGATAGAAGAAAATTTGCTAAGAGAAAATCGTGCTGGTTTACAGCTAAGAAAATCAAAGCAGATTGGAAAGATCCTCAAACTTGGAACTGGTTAGTAAGTGAATTTGGAAAAATTTCACCTGCTAGAGTTTCAGGAATATCAATGAAACACCAAAGATTTTCTAACTCAGCTATTAAGCATGCAAGAAATCTTGGTATTTCAAGTTATCTTTCTAACCAAACAGCTGGAAGAGCTTAGTTAAAGTATGACAACACCAGAAGTTCAAACCAACAAAGTTTTTGATCAGCGAGCGTCCTTCGGGAAGCTGATGTTCCTTGCTGTCATCTCTGTTGCTCTATGCTCTTTTGGGCCACTTTCTGTGTTTGCACCGGTTCCATTGATCCTGGCTTTTCTTCTTTATGGACGATTAACAACATTGTTCATCGGTGGAATTTGTACCAGCGCTCTTTGGTTTGTTTCAGTAAAATATGCCATCCCTCTTGTGATCGCAGGAATGTATTTAACTGCATTTTTGTATGCCCTCTTGATTGCGGAAGTGATTCTTAGAAATATCAATCCTGTTAAGGGATTAATTTACGCTGGAATTATTTTAGTAACACTCGTTGGTGGATCGTTGATTGCTTACAATCAACTAGGCAAGGTTTCAGTGAAAGCAGAACTTAATACTTCTGTAGTTAAGCTGATGGCGATGGTAAAAGAACAGAATAAGAATAATGAAGCCCTCAATTCAAACGGTGAAGAGGCTCGAATCTTTCAAGATTTCATTTCCAAGCCAGAAGAGCTTGCGAATGAAATTTACAGTTTCTTGCCGGCGATCATTTTTGTTATTGCCTTTTTTGGTTTATGGATCAGTCTATATATGACTCTTCGTAACTCTGTTATTTGGCGATTCAAGCATCCTTATTCCTTCAGCTTAAAAGATCTGATTAATTTCAGAGCTCCTGATTTCTTCGTATGGCCATTGATAATATCTCTGGTTTGCGTAGTAGGTGCAGACTACGGTCTTCCTAAAGCATCTGCTGTCATCGGTACAAATCTTCTTTACAGTTTGGGCGTGTTTTACTTATTTCAAGGATTCGGTGTCTACAATGCTTTTTTAAAGTATTTAAAGATTGGCGGATTTTTGAAGACTATGTTTGTGGTTTTCACTTTAGTGATGGCCTTCAAATTTTTAGCGATACTAGGAATGTTTGATTTATGGTTTGATTTTAGAAAATTTTTAACGAACAAAAAAAAGGACGAAGGAGATATATTATGAAAGTTATTTTAACTGAAAAAGTTCCATCTGTTGGAAACATCGGTGAAATCGTTAACGTATCAGCGGGTCACGCTAGAAACTATCTAGTGCCAAATGGCCTTGCAATGGTTGCTGACGATTCAAACAAAAACCTATTAGCCGCTCAACAAAAAAGTCTTGCGAAAAAAATCCAAGCTCAAAAAGATGCAGCTAATGAATTAAAAACAAAAATCGAAGGTATGACTATCGAACTTATTAAAAAAGTTGGAGCGTCAGGAAAGCTTTTCGGTACTGTAACTAACGCTGAACTTTCAAAAGAACTTGAAGTGCGCGGAGTTGAAGTAGAAAGAAGATTAATTCACCTTGAAGCGCCGATTAAAGGTCTTGGAATTTTCAATGCAAAAGCGAAAATTTTCCAAGATGTAGAAGCGACTTTCAAAGTTCGTGTTTCAATTGATCCTAAACAAGCTGAAGAGCTAAAAAGAAATCAAGAAGAAGCTCTAAAAAATGCTGAAGCTAGAAAGAAAGCTGCTGCTGAAGCAAAAGCTAACGGAACAGCTGATGTTGTTGTTGCTGAATTGACTGAAGAACAAAGACTAAAAGCTGAAGTAGATAAGCTTTTAAGATCTTAATTTTTACGATTTCAAAGTTATAAGTAATTATATGAGGACCTCTTTTTAGAGGTCCTCATTGTATATAGGATCAAATATGGCCAGTAACAATAATCAAGTTAATGAACTTCCTCACGACCTATTGGCTGAGAAAGCAATGGTTGGTTCTTTGATTATCGACGGTTCGGTGTTTGATGAAATATCAAATTTAAAAATCACCTATGAACATTTTTACGATCCTCGTTACGGAATGATTTATGATGTAATTGCCGATCTTTCTCTCGCAAATCGCGCGATCGATTACGTTACTGTTTGTTCAAAACTCCAAGAGAAAGGAAAACTTGAAGAAATTGGCGGACAATCCTTCGTCCTAAGTTTAGTTGAAGACCAGGCTTCGTCGGCCAATGTGTACGACTACGCTAAAATTGTAAAAGATAAATCTTCAATGCGAGAAATTATCCGGACTGCCATGAGAGTCGTGCAGATGGGAATGTCTTACTCAGGAGACGCAGACGATTTTATTCAAGAAGTAGAATCGAGTTTCTTCAAACTTACCAACGACGCTAAAACGGGCTCGATGGTTAAGCTTAATGCTACTTTAAAACAAAACTTAAAAGAATTAGAAGATACTTCCAGATTGATGGGAGAGATTGCAGGTCTCTCGACCGGTTATCCTCGTTTAGACGAACTTTTACTTGGAATGCAACCTGGACAGCTTATTGTTCTTGCAGCTCGTCCTGCCATGGGGAAAACCTCTCTGGCGTTGAATGTGGCCGTTAGTGCATGCATTCAATCAGGTCTTCCAGTCGTTATTTTTTCTCTCGAGATGTTAGCGACGGAATTATCGATGAGACTTCTTACGGGACGAGCGAAGGTAGATTCAAAAAGAGTCCGTAAGAAAGCTTTCCTCGATACCGATCTTCGAAGTATTGCGAAAGCAACTCAGGAACTTTCAGCTTTGCCGATTTATATAAACGATTCAGGGAACACGACAATTCTAGATATTCAAAGTCAGAGTCGTAAAATTAAAGCAGATCAAGGCCTGGGTTTAATCGTCATTGACTACTTGCAGTTGATGGGATCAACCAGTAAAAATATTCAACGTGAGCAGCAGATTGCGGAAATTTCCCGAGGTCTTAAGACAATGGCCAAAGAACTCGGCTGTCCGGTCATTGCTCTTTCACAGCTTAACCGTGGAGTTGAGTCTCGACCTAACAAACGTCCCTCTACTGCCGATCTTCGAGAGTCTGGTGCAATTGAGCAGGATGCGGATATCGTAATGTTCGTTTACCGCGATGAAGTTTATTACCCAGACACAAAAGAGCCGGGAATAGCGGAAATTATCGTTGGTAAAAATAGAGCTGGAGAAATAGGTACGGCTAAGCTTGCTTGGGTTGGTGCTTATACTAGCTTTGAAAATCTAGCTGCTCATCGTGACGGACCGTAATCTTTTCTCAGTCATTCCTTACAAAGATCAATTGATTAAATTGGCCGGAGCCAATAAAGCAATAGCCTATTATCGCCATCACGCCGTTGATTTGTTAACAGGGAGTAGTTTTTTATATGACTTCAATAATTGGATTGAAGAGAATCAACTAATTCTTCTGAATACGAACTTTGATAATCCTAGAGTCATTCATTTGTTCTATGAATTGGGTTTTTTAATTGAAAAAGAATTTCATCTTTTAAGTGTCGATACCATGTTGGTGATTGATATTGAGTTTAACTCTTTTCAAGAAATACTTCCTGCTGACTTTAGCAAAATACACCTGGATTTAATAAATTCACCCGACCTTGATGATTATAAAAAATCATTTGAAGTTGGCTACCAGGAATTGTTAAAAGGGAATTGTTATCAATTCAATCTCACATATCCATATCTTTTTTCTTTTGAAAAAGGTTTACGGGCAGAGGATTTTATTTTTTCACTTTGGAGGGATAAAACATCATGGGGAGCCTATGGTTCTGCCACTTATATACCATTTTTTAAAAAATTATTTTTAAGTAATTCTCCAGAGTGTTTATTTCAGTTTAAAGAAAAAACTCTTTCTGCAATGCCAATAAAAGGAACGCTGAAACGGTTAGATACCGAGGACTGGAGGCCAATTTGGAAGTGTTTGGTGAATGATAAAAAAAGCCAGGCTGAGCTTTATATGATTAGTGATCTTCTTCGCAATGATCTTTCACGTATAGAATTTCCACGCGCTCAAATTGTGAAAAAGAAATTTCCTAAATTAGTTCCGGGACTTCTTCATCAGTGTTCACAGATAGATGTTGAATTAAGTGCATCAGTAAATTTGTGGAGAGTGATTGAAAAAATATTTCCAGGTGGAAGTATTACTGGAGCGCCAAAAAAAAGAGCTATGAGATTAATAAACGAGCTCGAAAAACGTGAGCGCGGCTTCTATTGTGGCTCAACCATAATTCTATTTAAAGAAATGAAGAGCGCTTCTATTAATATAAGATCGAGTGTCGTGGATTTTGAAAACTATTCTTTGCTCTATCAAGCAGGTGGAGGCATTACCTTGTTAAGTGATGTCGATGATGAATATAAAGAGATGACTTACAAACGCGATAGCTTTATTCACACTCTAACTCTATAAAATTACTCGAATTCTAATAAAATCTTACATTTGGATCATAATGAACAACAATGTTTGACATGCAATTCTATGAATAGATATGATTTTTTTGCGTCATAGTAATTGACTATTTAGCCAAGAAAACATCTTGGAACTTTTCGTTGAAGGATCGACGAAATTTCGGGATCGGCTAAATTGAAGAAGACAAAGGAGTGTTGAATGGAAGCTTTGGGGTTACAAGATGTATCTGAACCAACTGCAGAAACAGTAGTTTCTTTAGGGGCCCTTGCAGAATTAACTGGTTTTCCAGTTGATTACATTAAAAGAGAACTTCTTCTGGATGGCGAAATCGAAGAAGAAATGACAATTGAAGAATTAAGAAAGAAAGTTTTAGCTTATCTTGATTCAAGCTTCTAATTAGAATTTGAAAAACGAAACCTTTTGTCAGTAAGACTTTCGGTTTTTGTTAATAAAAAGCCTAGCTTATGCTAGGCTTTCTTTTTTATTCCCAGGATGGGATGTATGTCTGCGAGTGGCTGTAGCCGAAGCAGATCTAGGTTATTTTTACGAATCCTATAATAAAAACCATCGACTATTCCCTTCTCGAACCCATTAATTCCGTCGAAGAATTTTTAAAATCAAATTTCAATGCTTCTGGCTCTAAATTAAAAAAATATTTCGATAAGTCTTTCCTGAATAGATCTTTCCGTGAACATGCGACACTTTCGCTTCCATTAAATTTTGTAAATGACGGTGAAATCAATCCAGAATACATTGGACCTGAAATCGCATTTATTTTTGAAGATGAGTATTTTTTAGTAATGGATAAGCCTGCAAATATTTTTGTTCACCCTTTAATTTATGATGAAAAAAATAATTGCCTGAGTTTTTTACGGGCCCATAAACCGGCATATCTCAATGTAAATACAAAAAATTATGACCGCGGACTTTTGTATCGTTTGGATTTCGAAACCTCAGGTGTTTTGGTCTATGTTAAAAAAGAAGAAGCTTATCAGTTTTTGCGCGAAAATTTTAAAACGATTGCAAAGAAAAAAACTTATCTTTGTTTGGTAGAAGGCGAGTGTAGTTTAGTGGGAGCTTTCACTCATTATTTTTCTTCGAAAGATATTAAAGGTAAACGTGTGATTGTTTCAGATAATCAATCTACTGGTGATAAAGGTGAATTGTCTTTGAAGGCCTTACATTACGATTTAAAAACAAATACCACTTTGATGGAAGTTGATCTGAAGACTGGACTCCGACACCAAGTAAGAGCTCAGTTGGCTTTCCTGGGGTTCCCACTTAGAGGAGACCTCTTTTATGGAGGAAAAGCAGGGAAGAGACTCTATCTCCATGCCCTAAATTATCAATTAAAATTCAATAATAAGAACTTCTCTTTTGAAATTCCTCCCAAAAATTTTAATGGGTTATAGCTAATTCCTGACTTTTTCAATAAAAAAATTCAAGATACAACCAAGGATAACCGACAAGTTTGGTAGTCTTTTAACTCTACATTAGGATTATCGATGTCTGAGATGCAATTGATTTTGAATGATAGTTTTTGGAAATTTTTGGTTTCACTAGAAGAACTCAAGGAGAAAAAAGATAAGACTCTTTTTTGTGCTTCACTAAATGTGGATGATGAAACTTTACAAGAGTTTCAAGAATTTTTGAATCGTTTTGATGTAATGTGCGAAAGTGATGATGCCTTTATTTATCCTTTAAAAGATAAGTGCAGAATCAAGATGGATTTCTCACTTTCAGAATGGCTGGCCTTACAAGCGAGTTTTCATAAAGATGATGATCAGAATAATTTTAAACATTATTATCAGAGAATCGTTCAAAATAAATTATCAGCCGCTCAAAAAGCTTTCGAACAGTTTAATCTCTATAGAAAACCTGCTGATGTATCAGTGAAATTAAGTGAAATCGAAAATTTAAAAAAGAAAATCGACTACGTGATTTGTTATAAAAAATCAATCACGATAGAATTTTTTAATAATAAAGAATGCGTGGTATTTCCTCATCGCCTCGTCTTTCTTGACGGCATCTTATGTGTTGTTGGCGAAAGCATAAATGATAAATCACTTGTGTTTTTTGGTGTCGAAGATATTAAAGATGTTAAGGATTTTGTTCATGAGTATGAACCGAATCTCAGCCAGATTGAAGTTAATGAATTTATTTGTCATTTGAGGTTAATTAACGGCAAAGAAGAGAGATTGATTTTAAAAATCTATAGTCAGTACGAAGCAGATCTACTTCCTAGTCATCATTTTTTAGGGAATCCGTTTGTCACCTCAAATACTGAAGGTGAAATGATATGGGCCGCAACTATTGAAATGTGTGATGATCTTTTTCAATGGCTTTATACTATGAAAGATAGGGCCGAAGTGCTTGACCCAGGACACGTAAGAAAAGAGTTTGCTCATTACTGTGAAATTAAAAATGAAAATTCTGGATTGAAGAAGGTTTCATAAGACATAAAACAGAAAGCGTTAATAAATATATCGATAGGTGAGATTTAATCTTGGCTCATTAATTTTTGTGCTTTTCGAAATTTTATGCAGCCAAAAATGCTGCAATTCTTCCTTCATTACTAATAAACTTTGATCTTTTAAATCAAAAAATTTAGTTGGAATTGATTTATCGTAACGATGCTTAAGGTGAAATTTTCTTGTCGCTCCAAAACTCAGTGAAGCAATAATGGGATTTTGCCCTAATTCCTTTTCATCATCAGAGTGATAAGACATATGATCATTTCCATCGCGATAGTAATTAACCAAAACAGAATTAAATTTTGTATTTAAGTCTATTTCTAATTGATCTCTGATTTTTTTTAAGACAGGAGTCCAGCCGGTAGACACCATTTTTATTTTAGAATAGGTATGAGTTAGACCCATTTCACCATGCCAAGCTGTTAGTCTTGGAAGCGGGTGAGTTTTTCCAAACATAGTGATGGAGTCATTTCGCCAAATAATATCTTTAGTCACATCATCAATATTGCTAAGGATGTAATTTTCTTGATAAAGAAGAATACCATCATGATTGATAATTTCTCTTAATTCAGAAACAGGCAGAAACAAAGACAAGTTCATTTTTTTGAACGCTCAAATAAATCAGTTTGCAATTTTACAGATTGATCGTGAATGGCATCAAAGATTTCTTTGATAAATAATTCATCGAGTCCTAAACTTTTTCCTGCATCCATTCTCTCTTTCATTAATTGATCAAAGCGATTTCTTTGAAGGGCAGTAATCTTTTGCTCGATTTTTGCTTTGGCAATTTTTTCAACAACATCTTTTCTAAGTTTAAGTGTATGAAGAAGTTCATTATCCAATCGATCTATTTGATTACGAAGAACATTTAATTGAGCACCAAAATCAGCGTCACTACAGTATTCAGTTTTTAAAGAAAGCTGAGAGAGTATTGTTTTTAATCTATCGGGAGTCACTTGTTGAGCCGCATCTGACCAAGCGGTGTCAGGAGTCGGATGAGTTTCAATAATCAGTCCATCCATATTGAGGTCCATGGCCTTTTGACAAACTTTTTGAATCAGTTCGCGGTCTCCAGTGATATGGGAAGGATCACAGATTAATGGCAACTCAGGAAATTTTACTTTTAATTCCATTGGAATTCGCCATAGCGGGTCGTTTCTAAATTCTAATTTATCAGCTACTGAAAAACCTCTGTGTATTGCAATTATTTTGTTAATGCCGGCATTATTAATTCTTTCAATAGCACCAATCCATAACTGAAGATCAGCGTTGATAGGGTTCTTAATCATTACAGGAATATCAACACCCTTGAGGGCATCAGCAATTTCTTGAACAGAAAATGGATTAGCAGTAGTTCGTGCTCCAATCCACAAAATATCCACGCCATGCTTTAAGCAAAGCTCAACATGTTTGGCAGTTGCCACTTCAGTAGTAGTAAGGAGTCCAGTTTGTTTTTTGACTTCAGCTAACCAGGGAAGAGCAATTTCGCCAAGGCCTTCAAAATTATTCGGACGAGTACGAGGTTTCCATATTCCGGAACGAAAAATTTTTACCGCAGGAATGTTTTTAAAGGCGTGGGCAGTGGTGAGCATTTGTTCAATTGATTCTGCTGAACAAGGTCCTGCAATCACAAGCGGTTCACTGCTGTTAAAATTTGGAAGCCAAGAGCTGATTGAGTCTATTTTCATGGCTGTACCTTACTCCCTTTTTACGCTATTGTTAAGTGGCCTTTGATTGGACAGTAAAACACCGCTAAGCTAGGAAATTTATATGCAAATGGTAGACAAAAAGATTGAAGATTATTGTATCGCTAAAAGTAATTTACCTTCAAAAGAGTGCGACCGCATAGAAGACTATACGCGCTCAAACGTCCATGGTTCGCAAATGTTGATAGGAAAAATGGAAGCTTCTTTTATAGGCTTTCTTCTTCGTTCTATTTCAGCCAAGAGAGTCTTGGAGTTGGGGACTTTCACTGGTTACTCGGCTTTAGCGATGGCAGAAAATATTCCAGAAGATGGTGAGATCTTTACAGTTGATATCAATGAAAGCACGGTTTCTCTTGCCCAAAAATTTTGGAACCAGTCAAAACATGGTCATAAAATTAAGAGTCTAATAGGAAATGGTTTAGATATTATTCCTACTCTAAAAGCGCCATTTGATTTTGTATTTATTGATGCCGATAAAAGAAATTACATAGATTATTTAAAACTGGCAGTTCCCATGCTTTCTCCTACCGGTATGATTGTGATTGATAATGTACTGTGGAGTGGAAAAGTTTTGCCAGACACTGAACTTGATATGAGTGAACACCGTGATCGCAATACTGAATTTATTCGTCTTGTGAATGATTATATTGCAGGTGAGCCGACTCTTTATGGAACGCTACTTCCCATTAGAGATGGAATGTTTCTAGTTACAAAAAAAGCCACTTTTTAAAGTGGCTTTTTTTATTACATGACTTGATCTTCAAAATAGAGAGACTCGATTTTAAAAGTTGCGAGTTTTTGGCCGGGTTCACCACATAAACGACTTGGGCAACGTCCAGCTTGAGTAAAGATTGTGTATTCGTTATTTAATTCTAACAGGCTGAAATTAAAAATTGATTTAGAATTAATTACATAATCAATATTGGCATCACTTACATCAGTCGGGACTATTTTAAAAATTTGATCAATCGCCGTGCTTCCATTTATCAAGTGCAGAGCATAGGCATCGTTCTTTGATCCAAAAAGTTTGTACTCTTCGTTACGCTCAACACCTTTTGAAATTTGATTTAGATAAATAATTTTTGGATTTGAAATAGTAATCCCTTCCAATACAACCACCCCGTTTTTTTCAAAATGCCCACTGTAGAGATCGCCCTTTAATTCAAATGGATGAGCGATAAATTTATCCAGGTCAAAAGGGGCGGGAACAAAAGTCAGGAACTGTGTATCTTGAATTTTTGAAATTTGTTCTTTGATTTCCAGTGGAACATCAAAAGTAAAAACCATTTGTTTGTTGTGAATTTTATGGAACATTGGCAAGTGATAAGCGTAGAGCGTTTCTTTACCAAAAATAACCATTCCATGAGTGGCTTCAATTGCCATAACTTGAAAGCTTGTAATAACCAGAACCAAAAATGTAAAAATGACCTTCATAAAACCCTCCAATTGATCGTTGGGTGAAATTAAACTGTGAAGTTATATTTGTATAATTCATAATAATGATTTATACATGATTTAGAATGAGTTTAGTACACCCCAACTTAATAGCTTTCATGGCAGTCGTAGAACGCAAAACAGTTCAAGATGCTGCCAAAAAAATCGGACTCACCCAAACGGGTGTGACCCAAAGAATTCGCTCGCTTGAAAGAGAGCTGAATATTACTCTTTTTATCCGTTCGCGAAAAGGAATGCAGTTAACTCCCGAAGGAGAGTCGCTTTTACGCTATTGCCAGAGTGTTGTGGAACTCGAGGGAAGATTGGGATTTGAATCTTCTGAGCAGGAAGTTGCCTTACAAATCAGTGGACCTTCGAGCTTGATGCGGACGCGTGCAATTCCAAATTTAATTCCTGTCCTTAAAAAATTTCCTTTTTTACGAGTGCAATTTGATTTGCTCGATTTGCAATCGGCGATCCATAAATTAAAAAGTGGAGAATCTCAAATTATCATTGTTTCCAAAGAAAAGGTTGCACTCGAAATGGATTCAAAAATCATTAAAGCAGAGAGATATATTTTAGTAGGTCCTTATATATGGAAAAAAAGGGGAATTAAAGACATTGTTAAAAATGAAGTGATTATTGATTTTGATAAAAACGATCAATATTCTTTTGATTTTTTAAAATCCCATGGCCTCTATGAACTGGCACTTAAATCGCGGCATTTTGTAAATAACACTGATGGTTTGGCTTCGTTAATTAGTCTCGGAGCTGGTTATAGTGTGGTGGCTGAAGATATAGCTCTTCCTTTAATAGAAAATAAGGAATTATCTAACCTGATGCCTGGAAAGTATTTAGAGCTGAAAGATATGTGTTTAGCATGGTATCCACGCCCCCAAATGCCTAATTATATGGCCGAAATTATTAAGTTCATCTGTTAAGATCTACAATTACACACAGCTTGGATTATTGATGAAATATGCTATAAGGTCACATGGAAATGATTAAGGATTTATATGAGTGACAAGAAGCCAATCGCGCTAGAAGCCTATGAATTATTGGCAGAGTCTTTTGCGAGACTGGCTCCCAGTAGAGTTCAGAATGCCTATATAGAGCAACCTGCAATGAGAAAAGCAGTTGGTAATGTTCGAGGATTAAAAATTTTTGAAGTTGGATGTGGCCCTGGTATTTTAGCAGAATATCTAATTGATGAAGGCGCTAAAGTTGTGGGCTACGACGTTAGTCCTAAAATGATTGAACTTGCGAAAAATCGCAATCCAAAAAATGCCACTTTTTTTGTTGCTGATGGCGCTCTTCCTCTACCACTTGGTGAAGAACAAAATGGACAATTCGATATGGTGGTTTCTTCACTTGCTATCGATTATATAAAAGATTGGGCAACTCCCTTGTCAGAAGTTAGCCGTCTTTTAAAACCTAAAGGAAAATTTATTTTTACGATCCAACATCCGCTTGGATCTTGGAATTGGTATAAACCTACTTGTGCTTTTGGAGTTCAGTACGTGGAAGCAAGTTGGAAAGGATTTAACGAAGAACCAGTTATAATGCCTGATTATTATCGCTCGTTTGAAGAAGTTATTAATCCGTTAATTGCAGCAGGATTTAAAATTGTAAAAGTCGAAGACCTAAAACCAATTGATGCTCTTAGAACGCTGGATCCATTTAGTTTTGGAAAGTTTTCAAAACTGGCTTCTTTTATGTGTGTAATTGTAGAAAAAGAATAAGGAAATCGATATGGAACTGTATCCACTCTCAGCAGCAGAGTATGAATTTTGGAAAGAAAGAAGTGTACGAGAGTACAAGCTGGAAAATATGCGTGCGAATGGACTTACTGAAAAAGAAGCAGATGAAAAGGCCACTGCTGACTTTAATCGTTATCTTCCAGACGGAATGAAATCTATTGATCAACATATTTATACAATAAAAGACAATGATGAGCTGGTAGGCTTTTTATGGTTTTGTGAAAGAGGCTCTGCCGATAATCGCAAGGCATATATATTAGATATTATCATTGAAGAACATCAGCGTGGAAAAGGCTTTGGGAAAAAGGCAATGCTGTTACTGGAAGAAAAAGTGAAGGCCCTGGGCTTAAAACATATTGGTCTACATGTATTCGGTCACAATCAACGTGCGATTGGGCTTTATCAATCTCTTAATTATCAAACAACGAACTTAGTAATGGAAAAGGAATTAAAATGAATTTCAAAGAATATTTAGCAGATGCTTGGTCTACTCATGCAACAAATCCTAGAAAAGTTGCTGATGAATTTAAACAGAATTTTAATCTGATGGAGTCTGAAGAGGATGTCACAGCAATAACTCGTTTAATTGTTCATGTTTGCGGAGAACATTTGGGCGAATGGATGAAGGGAATTGAGTTGCTTAGAAAGTTAAAAAACAATGCAACGATAAAAGACCCGAGTGAGATGAATCGTTACATGGCCATTTTAAACCTAGGGAACAATCCAAACACTTCGATTGATAATTTTTCTCCTTCTGATCAGGCTAGAATTTATGCAAGTACAGCTTCTGCTCTTTCCAATCTTGGTGGATTAAAGAACGCTGAAAAATTCATAAAATTATCTGCTGAAATTATAAGTACTCAATTGACGAAAGAAGATCCAGCCAATAAGGCCCTGGCAATGGCAAGTCATAGTGTTGCTTGTAATTTAGAAGAAAAAAAAGATCGAAATGAAAGCGATGCGGAATTAATGATTTTAGCTTCTAATACCAGTAGAAAGTTTTGGGAAATTGCTGGAACCTGGAAAGAAATAGAAAGAGCTGAATACCGTTTATCTCAAACTTATTTGCAGGCCGGTCTTTTAAACGAGTCATTACTCCACGCCCAAACTTGCCTCGAAATTAATTCTCAAAATAATAATGAACCACTTGAAATTTTCTTTGGTTATGAAGCTGTGGCCTTAGCTTCAAGAGCAATGAAAAATGATGCCGGCTATAATGATGCAGTTTTGAAAATGAAAATAGCTTTTTCAAACTTGAGTGCTGATGACCAATCATGGTGCAAGGCCGAATTAGATAAGATTCAATAATGAGCTCAACAACAACTAATGTAACCAGAAAAATATTGGCCATGGGAGGCGGTGGTTTTTCCATGGAGCCGGGAAATCTTATATTAGATAATTTCTTTTTCTCTATCGCCAAGAAGCAGAAACCTGAAGTTTGTTTCATTGGAACAGCAAGTGGCGATTCGCAAGGTTATATTGATCGATTTTACGATTATATGAAAGACCATGATGTGACTCCAAGCCATCTGTCTTTATTCAAAGCTCCTGTAGGCTCGCTTCGAGATTTTGTGCTCTCAAAAGACGTTTTATATGTCGGAGGCGGTAATACTAGGAACCTAATGACCTTATGGAGGGAATGGGGATTGGATAAAATTATTATCGAAGCTTATAATAGCGGAGTTGTGCTTGGAGGCCTTAGTGCCGGTGGATTATGCTGGTTTGAAGAAGGAGTGACTGATTCGATTCCAGGATCACTTACAAAACTATCTTGCATGAATTTAATTGAAGGGTCTTTTTGTCCGCATTACGATGGTGAAATTGATAGACGACCTAGTTACCAAAAATTAATTCTTGAAGGTTTAAAGCCTGGTTATGCATGTGATGATAGTGCGGCTGTTTATTTTGAGAATGAAAAATTTGTTGAAGCAGTAAGTTCTATTTCAACTGCCAACGCTTTTTTTGTAAAAGCAGATGGCGGCAATATCCTTGAAGAAAAAATTCCAACACGTTTTTTAGGATAAAAAACGAAAAGCAGATACTGGAATTAATTTATCGATATAAAATTTTACGGCCCTCTCTATGTTCGTCACGTACATCATTAAGTGAGATAATTTTTTAAACATATCGAGCACTTTAAGGAACTTTGATGTTGATGTCGCTAAGTTTTTTAGCATTGTAGTTTTTGTTCAACTTAGAAGCTGCATCAACTGCCTGAGGAGACATCTTGGCAATATCACCATACCATTTATTAACTTCTGCTTTGTGATTGATTAAGTAATAAAATGCATCAACAAAGGCGCCATTTAATTTTTCCAATGCTTTCGGATTTTTTAAACTATAAGACTTGCTAAGAACATTTACTAATTGGAAGTCTTTTTCTAATCCTAATGTCGAAATGACAGTTGCCTTTGCATTTTTTTCTGTAAGGGCTACATAGTTTGATTCCGTAGTAATAATTACATCTGCAAGTCCATCAACCAAAGCCGTTTGTAGTTCCTTATCAGATGTCATGCTTTTTATTGAGGCATCAAAGCCATAGATTTTAAAAATTTCCGTTTTTTCTAATATTAAACCTATTTGAGCACCAATTGCAGTTCCAAGGGCCGGATAGGCAAAATTAATTTTAATTGGTGTTTCTGTTTTGGTTGCGGCCATCGTAGAAGTGATAAATAGACTGGCAATTAAAATAAAAATCTTCATGTTTACTCCTAATAACTATCGGTTGCTTTAATTAATGCATCAGTGATGCCTTTTTCAGAAAGTGAATGTCCAGCATCAGCAATTAAATGAAATTCTGCTTCTGGAAAAGCCCGGTGCAGATCCCATGCAGATTCAGCAGGGCAAACGACATCGTAGCGTCCTTGAACAATTACTGTTGGGATATGACGAATCTTACCCACATTATTTAAAAGGAAATTATCTTCGGTAAAGAATCCATTATTCATAAAATAATGACATTCAATACGGGCAAATGCATCTGCAAATTCATCTTCTCCGAAACGGGCAACGATATCAGTGTCTGGAATAAGTTTTGAAGTAGAGCCTTCCCAGATAGACCAGGCTTTTGCTGCTTCCTTTCTGGTTTTATTATCATCGGAAGTTAGGCGTTTATAATAGGCTTCAACAAAATTATGGCGTTCTTCTTTCGGAATAGGTTTAACATATCCTTCCCAGGCATCAGGATATATTTTTGAACATCCTTCCTGGTAAAACCAATCAATTTCTTTTTTGCGCAATAAAAATATTCCACGCAAGAAAAGTTCAGTGCATGGAAGCGGGTGTTTGATCGCGTAAGCCAAGGCTAGAGTTGATCCCCAAGAACCACCAAATACGGCCCATCTATTAATTGATAAATGTGTGCGAAGTGTTTCGATATCAGCGACTAAATCCCAAGTTGTGTTTTCTTTTAATTCTGCAAAAGGTGTGCTTTGTCCACAGCCTCTTTGATCCATGAGAATTATTCGCCATTTTTCTGGATTAAAATAACGGCGGTAATTAGGAATAATTCCTCCACCAGGACCACCATGTAAAAAGACGACTGGTTTGCCTTTTGAGTTTCCTACTTCTTCGAAATAAATTGTATGAAGCTCAGAAACTTTGAGAAAGCCTGTACTATATGGTTCAATTTCAGGATACATTTCTTTCATACAACATTCCTTGGGACTTTGGTATTGGATTAGAAATTAGTGCATGTTATCCTAACTCATATGCATAAACAAATCGAAGGATTTATTTTATCCGGGCTAAGTAAGGATCAAGATGATCATCTGATTTTAAAACTCTACGGTCAATCAGATGCAGGCTCTTTTCTTGTCACTTTTAATCAATTTCAAAATTATTTTTTTGTCGAAAGCAAACAGTCAATTTCCATGAAAAACTTAGATGGAACTTGGGTCGAAAAAGTATTATGCCGCAATCAAGCGGAATTAAAAGCCAAAAAAAAGCAATTTGAGGACCTTGGGTTACGTACATTTGAAACGGATATTAGACCCCTTGAGCGCTACCTGATGGATCATGGGTTTTATGCACAGGTTAATATTACTGGCGAGGCTACAATTGTTAATGGAATCCTAACTTTTCAAAATCCCATAATTGAGAAAGGTAATTATTATCCAAATTTTAAAATTATGTCTTTTGATATTGAAACTGGAAAAGATGGAAGACTTTATTCGCTGGCCTATTCTTTTAGATCACGTGACCTAACTGAAGACAAAGTTTTTATGTTAGGACCTGAAACGAGTACAGAAGAAGTTATTTTTTGTCCTACTGAAAAACAAATCCTAGTTTCTTTTCAAGCCGCAACTAAGCGTCTTGATCCAGATATTTTTACCGGATGGAATGTGATTGGTTTTGATTTTCATTTTTTAGAAAAAAAATCCAAACAATTTAATTCTCCTCTTTATTTAGGCAGAGGTAACAGACCTCTGGATATGTTTCAAAACTCTCGTGGTGAATGGACAATGAATCTTGAAGGACGAGTCATTATCGATGGACCTTGGGCCTTGAAGACCAATTATTTTAATTTTGAAAGTTACAAATTAAATAATGTCGCTAAAGAAGTTTTGGGTGCAGGCAAAGATATTGATGAAGATGAAGTGCATGATAAATGGGATGAGATTGAACGTCGATTTCGCGAAGATAAATTAGCACTTGCCAGATATAATTTGATAGACGCTCAATTGGTTTTAGATATTTTTGAAAAAACAAAACTGATAGATCTTCTTTTGAGCCGCTCGTTGATTTCAGGATTGCTTCTGGAAAGAGTCGGTGGATCTACGGCTTCTTTTGATCATTTCTTTTTGCCGCAATTGCATGAATTCAGCTATGTCGCACCCAATGTTGCTGATGTTTCATATTCCAGACAGGCCAAAGGTGGATTTGTTTTAAATCCGCAAGTAGGAGTTCATGAAAATGTTTTAGTTATGGATTTTAAAAGTTTATATCCGACACTCATTGAAACTTTTTTAATAGATCCTCTCTCTCTTGCCGAGCGATCGGTAAATCCACTTAAAACTCCGGAAGATTTTACTTTTTCTCGCGATCACCACATTCTTCCTGGAAAAATATCAGAATTATTAGAGCGTCGGGCTAAGGCTAAAACAGAAAATAATATGAACCTCTCTCAGGCCATAAAAATCTTAATGAATAGTTTTTATGGCGTAATGGGCTCGAGCGGGTGTCGTTTTTATCAAGAAGATTTGCCAGATGCCATAACTGGGACGGGCCAGTGGCTTTTGAAGACTGTAATCAGTTTTTTAGAAGAATTAGGTTTTCAGGTTCTTTATGGAGATACAGACTCGATCTTTGTTCAATTGAAAACTTTTGAAGGTTATGAGGCTCAAGGAATTGGTTTAGTTAAAAAAGTAAACCAGTTTTTGTTTGAAAAACTTCAAAACGATTTTGCTGTCGTCTCTAAATTGGAAATTCAATACGATAAATTTTTCAAGAAATTAATCTTAACTTCCACTCGCGGTGAAGGTGGTGGTGCCAAAAAAAGATATGCAGGTTTGAAACTTTTGAAAACACCATCTGGAATTAAAGAAGAAATGGTTCTTACTGGAATGGAATATGTGCGTTCTGATTGGAGTGCCTTAGCCCGCAATTTTCAATTTGAATTGATTCGACGAGTTTTTTATGGCGAAAATCTGGAATCTTTTATTGATCAGACAGTTAAAGATCTGGAGGCAAAAAAACTTGATCACACTCTCGTCCTGAGTAAACGTCTGACTAAACCAATTGACGAGTATATCAAGAATATACCTCCTCACGCTAAAGCCGCTAAAATATTATTTGAGAAGAAAGGTATTTTAAAAAAACGCCCTCAATATGTGATGACTTTGAGAGGGGCAATTCCAATCGAGCTTCCTCATGACGATATAGATTACGAGTATTATATCGATCGGCAGCTGGCTCCAATAGCCGATAGTATTCTTTCCTTGTTTGGACAAAGTTTTGAAAGTTTCCGAGGTCCACAGCTCTCACTTTTCCAATTTTAAGTTTTAAATGTAAGAACTTTCCGTTAGCATAGTGTTATGGATTCTATCCCTAAATTTTTCAAAGAAAGTATAATGAACCTTTATAGGGGGGCCATTCTTTTTTATAATAAAAAAGGGACGACTCTCGCATCCTCTGCCAGTTTTTATGCATTGATAACAGTCGTTCCATTTGCTCTTTTAATGGTAAGGGGGATTGGTTATTTTCTTGGAAACCTTGATAAAACCCAAAAATATATTTTCCTGATTGGCTCTCAGTTTTTTCCAGATGTGGCCCCTCAACTAATGACTCGATTACAAGTTTTAATTAAAGGTCCGTTATTTGCTGGAACTAATTTTACTGTTTTAAACTTTTTTTTCTTAGCAGTTTCTACGATCACATTTTTAAATTCAATTTGGATGGGAATCTTTTTCATTACAGACGATAAGAGTATTCTGTCTCTTTGGAGAATTCTTAAGGGATTCGTTATCATTGGAATGACACTTCTGATGTTAGGATTAATCTTTATTCTTCCGCCCATAATCATCTATATTATCAAATTTCTACAATCGAATATCCTTACACATTTCTTCTATGACAATTTTGAATTTTTAAGACCAATGATGAATTTTTTCTTGAAGGTCAATTTAAAAAAATCCTATTGGTTAAACTCAAATATTCTTCACATAACTATCCTGATTTTTTATTTTACTGTGCTCTATCGTTGGCTTTTTTTGTGGAAAATTCAATTGCATGAAGCTTTTGTTGCGGCAATAGCATTTTCACTTTCAGTGTTTCTGGGCAAGTCTATCTTTTGGGTTTATATTTATTATGTGCGCACTAGTTTAATGAGAAATTATGGCGATCTCTATACCACCGTAATGGGAGTGATCTGGCTTTTTTATCTTATGTGTTTTTTCTTTTATGGAGCCTGCGTTTGTCATATTTATAAAGAAAGAAGGGAATTGGGGTTAGGAAAATGAATGTAATTCAAACATTATTGAAGCTCTATATTTATGCTCTTATTTTTGATGCGATCTTAAGCTTCTTTCCCGAGCTTCAGAAGCATAAATGGAGACGCCAATTAAAAAGAATTTGTGATTATAGTTGTGATCCGATTAGAAAATATCTTCCGCCGAGTTTGCCTTTTGATTTTTCTCCCATCCTGGTTATTTTTATCATTCAACTTTTAATGTTTCTCTGGTAAATTTAAATACTTTTATGCGTAGAAAAACTTGTCATTAAAGCAATTTTAATTTTACAATAATTACAGAGATTAAAAATTAAGCTCCCTTCATAGGATTTGATAGGATGAACCAAACTGAACTAAGTTTAGATTTACTTCTACAAGAGACTCTGGCACTGACAGAGTATCTACGTGTAACTAATTTACCAAAAAAATATTCCGAAACGTCCCAACAATCATTTTTTGATAACTCCGAAAAAGACGACGACTATCTCTATGATCTGGCTGAAAGCCTGATTTCAGATACTCTTGAAGCTCAAGAAATTATTCCAATGGTAGAGCCGGAGCTTTTTACTCAGGAAAGAATTCTTCCTGAAACTTCCGGTGTTATTTATAAAATCGACAACGGCATCAGTACTTTCTGTGTGCGTGGTTATTCTGCTCCTAATATTCGAGAAGCTTTTAATGAATTAACTAATCTTGAAGCTGCTAAGAGAATTGTTTTAAAGCTAGATAAGTCCACTGGTCTGGATTCGGTTGAATTTTTTGAAACTAAAAGTTTTGAATTGGCCGAAGCGGTACGAGAACAAATCATTAATCGTCGTTTTCCACATCAAGAAGATGCCGTTTGTAATTTAAGTGACCCCGGATTCAGTTGGTGGATGAATATTGAGCAAGACAGTCATGATCGATTTGAAATTTTCTTCCGCTCTCATGGCATAAACCGCGCTGATAAATACATTCAACTTGGTCCTATAGGGGACGGTTCAGTGGCCGCACTTCGCATGAATCAAGCTCGCACTTTACTTCGTAGTTCATTTCCAATTAGTGAATTTTCTTGTGATGATAAGAGTTTTACAGTAGCCTCTTCAAAACCTGATCATTTAAGTTTTATCTCTTTTAAGAATATCTTTCTCGAGGGTGTGAATCTCACTGAACTCGAGAATTTTCCAGATAACGGCGTAGGACGGACTTTGTATTATTACTTTCATGAACTAGCGATAGTTAGAAAGTTTTGGATTGAAGTCAAAACAAAGCTCGGTTAAAATAGAATAAAACAGGATGTTTTTTCTCTAACGACAGGATGTTTGCTTGGAATTTTCATTTGACCGTTCAAACGGAACTCAATCTACTGGGCCGAGTGCAAAGGCTCAGACACCGCCTCAGCCAACTCAACAAGCTCAATCAACTCCTAGTGATGATGGAATTGATACTTCGACAATTACCAATGAGAGATTAAGAAAAGCCATTGAAAAAAACCGAGCTCGACAAGCTGAGCGCAATCGCACAAATCCTCAAGCAGCAGAACAACAGCAATATACAGAACAGGCTTCTTTATTTGATAAGCAGCAACAACAAACTCAAAATGATGAACCGGCCCCACAAGTTCCGCCTCTAAGACATCGTGCTCAAGAAAGAGCCCATGCAGGAACTCCAAAAGCCTCGACTGTAGTCACAAGAAGAAGTGTTGCGAGACCTGATGAAGCAGAATTTATTCCAGTTAAAAGAACTCCGAGAAAAGTAGCGAGCCAAATAAGTTATACAACCACAAGTCGAAAAAAGTCTAAGCCATTGGATCCAACTTTAGTTGGGTACCTGGTTAAAGGATGCTGGATTTTTTGTGTCGTCATGATACTTCGATTGATTTTTGCTAACGGTGGCGTGACGGATTTTTATTCACAACGCTCAATGTATAGCGACCGCTTAACAGAACTGGATCGTATTAAAAAAGAAAACATGCAACTTGTTCATGAAATTGAACGCATGCAAACAGATACTTCTTTTCAAAAAAAATTAGTGCGAGACAATCTCGGGTTTATTGCTGCTGACGAGTTTTTAGTACTATTCCCGAAAGAGAAGTCGGTCCAGTAAATTTTAGCTTATCATTTTTTTTAAGGTTTTTTCCAAAAGGCGCTCCGGCCTTGGTTTCTAAAACAAATTGGGCATCATAGGAATCGGTTTTATAAATGACCGGTGGATCTGATTTTCCAGGATGAGCAGGAACATTTTTTTCAATTCCTACAATCTTTAAATTGGGATCCAAAAAAATAATGTCTAAATTAAAATAGGTATCGGGCATCCAAAAGCGACGCGGACCTACCTCGGGATTAACAAACAACATTCCTCTAGAATCGCTAAATTCATTAGACTTCAATCCGCTTAATCCTTGAGTATGCTGAATTCGAGTCAAGGCCAAGTCCAACTCAACTGCTATTCCACTTGGATTTTGCATTTTAAAAAGCTCCTTTCCCCAAGCTATTTGGCCCGTTAGGACAAACGTAAAAATAAGATTTTTAATGAGCTTTAAGGTGGATTGAGTTATAGTTGTCATGATAATTCCCTACAGTTCTACTAAATGAAGAGCAGAGGAAATTGTCGTCAATTAAGTAGGAGAAATCAATGACCAACGCAATCAAAGGATTAATGAGAACCCATCATTGTGGGGAACTTAAAGCTTCTGATATTGGAACGACGGTGACTCTTTGTGGATGGGTGAATAAGTATAGAAATTTAGGAAGCCTTCACTTTATCGATTTACGCGATAAATATGGTGTGACTCAATTGGGATTTGTTGATTTCAAAGGAAACAGCGATGAACTAAAAAAATGCTCGCTCGAATCAGTTATTCAGGCAACTGGAATAGTTGTGGCAAGACCGGCGGAGGCTCAGAATGCCAATATGGAAACTGGGGCAATTGAAGTTCAAGTCACAGAACTTTCTATTCTTTCAAAATCAGATATAGACTCGATTCCATTTCTTCCATTTGGTGCAGTTGAGGCAACAGAAGATCTTCGTTTGAAATACCGCTACCTCGATCTACGTACTAAAAAATTACAAGATATTCTTTTATTGCGTTCGCGCACAATGAACAAAATCAGGAGCCTCTTAACTGACGAGGATTTTGTTGAAGTTGAGACTCCAATTCTTTATAAATCAACTCCAGAAGGCGCTCGCGATTATATTGTTCCTTCACGCGTTCATCCTGGACAAGTTTATGCTCTTCCTCAATCACCCCAAACTCTAAAGCAGTTGTTGATGATTGGTGGAACTGATAAATATTTTCAAATCTGCCGTTGTTTCCGAGATGAAGATTTAAGGGCCGACCGCCAGCCGGAATTTTCTCAAGTTGACATGGAAATTTCTTTCGCTACTCAAATATATATGAAAAACCTAGTCGAAAAAATGTTGAAAAAAGTTTTTGACCTGAGTGATAACTTCAGTATCCCGATGATGACTTATGCGGAAGCTATGAATATTTACGGTTGTGATAAACCAGATATTCGTTTTGGATTAAAGCAAATGATTGTCACCGATATTTTTAAAGGTTCAGATTTTGCTACGTTTTCCACAGTGTCAGACGCCAATGGGTTAATTAAAGCAATATTTGTCCCAGAATCAATGGGACAATTCACACGTAAAGATACCGATGCATTTCCTCTTGTCGTAAAACCACACGGTGGATTGGGTGTAGCCTTTTACAAACTCTCTAAAGGCGAGCGCAGTACTGGTATTTCAAAATTTATTACTGAAGAAATAGAAAAAAAATTGTTTGCTCTATCGGAAGTGCAAGGCGATGGGACATGGTTGTTCTTTGCTGACAATAGCCACTCTGTTGCCCATGCAAGTGCCGACGCTCTAAGAAGAAATCTGGGCCATAAGTTAAATCTTATAAGCGCAGCAGATAAGGCTTTCTTATGGGTTTATGATTTTCCACTACTCGAATGGAGTGAAGAGTCTGCTCGTTTTACAGCATGCCACCATCCATTTACCATGCCTTCGAGAGATAAACTTGATGTCTTCATGAATGCAGACCACAAAGATGCAAACGGACCACTTGGTAAACTTACAGCAGAAGCCTACGATGTCGTTTGTAACGGATATGAAATTGGTGGCGGATCGATCCGCATTTATGACCAAGCCGTGCAAGATAGAATGTTTAAAGTTTTAGGTTTCACTCCAGAAGAAACAAAAAACCAATTTGGGTTTTTTATTGAAGCCTTAAAATATGGTGTTCCTCCACATGGTGGTCTGGCCTTCGGCCTAGATCGATTAATTATGATCCTAACAGGGACAGACTCGATTCGAGACGTAATTGCCTTTCCAAAAACTTCTTCTGCCAGCGATTTAATGTCGCAAGCACCTTCGCGCCCTAGTGAATCGCAGCTTAAAGAACTTCATTTCAATTGGACAAAATCTTAAATAAATTCTTGATTTAATAGACCTTAGTAATAAGGTCTATTCATAACTTTTTTCAATAGATACTTAATTTTTATCAATTATTCTTATCTCTTCTAATATTCGATAATTTCGAGCAGGGGATTTTAAGTATGAATGGATTATTTTTAGGTTTAATTGGAGGTGCAGTAGTTAGTATAGCTACAATCGTTGGCGCCCTCCTGATTTACTTCAAAGATAATTTTAATAGTGAGCCACTTTTCAAACTAAAATTAGATTTTTTTGCAGGTCTCTTGCTGATTATAACAGCGGCAAATCTTCTGTACCCCAATTCTATTGAAAAAAATATTAGCCTTAATGTTGCAGCCTTTTTTTTAGGGTTTTTAATTTTAATTCTTTCAAAAAGCATATTGAAGATTATTTTAGATACTATCGTTATCAATAATCAAGAAGAGCAAAAAGCCATATTATTTATTCTAATTGTTATGTTGAAAAATATACCTGTTGGATTAGCGGCAGGAGCTTCAATGAATTTGAGCCACGATGGCGTAAGTAATTCATTGTTAACAGCACTTGCTTTTCATAACTTAATTGAAGGAACAGCAGTTGCACTTTGTTTTTTATCTTTAGGTCTGGAGCCGATAATGGCCGTTGTTGGAGCATTGGTCGTGTCGATATTGGCAATAGCTGCTGGTTTGTTTGGGGGATACTTTGGTCAAGAAAGTTTAAATATTTTGTCTCTTATCATGGCCTTCGCTGGTGGAGCATTAATGAGTTCTATTATTCAAGAAGCTCTCGGCATTGCAATAAGAGAAATTAGAAAAATACTTTTAAAACCAAATTTTGTGAGTGCGATTGTGGTCATGTTAATATTTATTGTTTGGAAGGAGTTATTATGAAAGTAAAAATTGATATCGGAATAACAGAAAAGCATCGTGAAGAAATTTCAAAAGGTCTTTCTCATTTTTTAGCAGACAGTTATACGCTTTATTTAAAGACCCATAATTTTCATTGGAACGTTACAGGACCAATGTTTCCAACATTGCATGTGATGTTTGAAGGACAGTACCAGGAGCTGGCATTGGCAGTAGATGAAATTGCCGAAAGAATTCGTGCCCTGGGAATGAAGGCTCCGGCAACTTATCAAGAGTTTTTGAAACTTACTTCCATTAAAGAAAACACAGGTGATTTAAGTGCCATGCAAATGGTAGCAGAACTAGTTCAAGGTCATGAGGCAGTTATAAGAACTGCGCGTGGACTTTTTTCAATGGTGAATGAATCTCATGATGAACCGACGGCTGATATTTTAATTCAACGGCTTAGAGTTCATGAAAAAACAGCGTGGATGCTAAGAAGTATGATGGAATCTTAATTTTTTTATAAATCAAAATAAAGTCGCAAGTTAAGCGGCTTTATTTTGTTCAAAATATTCGACTTCTTCTTGAATTTCTTGTTGATTTTCAACGAATGATGATTCATTCATTGATTCGACTAAAGCCAATTGGAACTCAGTACCAGTTGCACGAGCAGCATTCTCATCTTGAATATCATAAGCAACATTTGTTCCCGAAAGGACATCTGCTAAACTTTTGTAGTCTTTTCTGATAAAGGAAAGAGCAAACAAAAATGAACCAAACATGGCACAGGCAAAATAAGCGAATGATCGTTGCATTGACTGCTTAAGGGTGATTTCTCCTTCCGGCGAAACAACTTTTAAACCGAAAATGGTTTTCCCTAAAGTGCGACCGTTGGTCACAAAATAAAAAATTGAAAAATAGGCAAAAGTTAATGACATAAGCGAAACGGAAGTCATCATTGCCAATTTATGGACTAAGAATAATTGAGCATGCAGAGGAAAGTGGAAAAAAACAGTTTTTAAAAAATTAGTGAAAGAGGCCATGAGAAAATAATTAGTCAAAACCACGATAAAAAAATCGGTAGTCAGAGCATAAACTCGTTTTTTTAGAATATCGCTGGTTTGAAACATATATCCTCCAAAGTTATCTCTCATTGCTTATCGAATCTTTAGATAAAAAGATTAATAAAAGTCACTGACTAAATTAGTTTTAATTGGTTTTTGGCTTAAATTCGATGGAGATTTCAAAATTAAGCAATTTTATATTTTTGAATGTTTTTCTCTTTCATCAGATCAATAATCATTTTGTGAGCTGGTAGATTATTATAATATTTTGCCCACCACAGAAGGCTCTTTTTCTTAAAGTAAACATCTATTAAATTTGGATTTAAAATAAATTTTTCTTTAAGTGATTGAATATGATTTTTTTGAATCATATAAACTATCTGTTGAGCTTCAAAACCTTTATCATATTGGGTTTCAATTATATCTCCAAATTTTGAAAGTACACGATAATATATTGCAAAGAATACTAGTAATATAATTAATGGGTAAATGATAGAAATTATAATTAGACCGAGTAAAATAATATTAGAATCATTCATGAGTAATTTTGATGGGTGAAAGTAAAATCTGGCATACTCTATCCAGTTTTCTCTATCTGGAGCACTCCTTTTTTTTAGATTAAAATAGATCAATAATTTGTTATAAAAATTCATTATTGTATTATAACTCAGCTCCAAACTAGAGTGAACAAGTCTCATAATTCATAGCAGTTAGCTTTTGAGCTGATGCCCATTTTTTGAGCATAATGAAATGCAATTAACTCGGTGATATTTTAGTCACTTTGATGTCACTCATCTTTGCTTTAAGGTCACTGATTGTTCCATTTCGGTTATCGAGTATTACTTCAAATCAAGTCTTTAGTTCGACCTATAATTGGCATTATTAACGCTTCTTCAAAGCATCAAAGATCAAGGACGATCAAAACATATTAGGAGTTTTAGAATGAAGTATGTAAATGCAGTAAGTAAAAAATTTGTAATTTCATTATTTGTATTAGTATCTACCGGACAATTTTTTGCGATGGGAGCCAAGCTACCCACCTGTACTCCAGGTTTAATGGTTTAAGTTTTGACCTGTATGAAACCCAAACTCTCTCGACTTTAATTTTAAAAATGAAAAAGAAATGATTACATAATAGAAAATTATTATATCTAATTTTCCTATTATAATGATTCAAAAGCGAATAGCCCAACAGACTAATTCAATTCCAATTGATTTTTTAATTGGTTTAACTTTATAAGAGCATCTATCGGAGTCATCTTCATTACATCCAACTTCGTTAATTCCAGTTCCAATTCTTTCAAGTAAGCTGGAATTTCCTCAGTTTTAAGATCAGGAAGAAAACAAAGTTGAGAGCTTGAGGCCTGACTTTTTTCATAGGCTTTTTGGTCTAGGACAGGTGCGTGATGATTTGTCTCAAGCTGATGAAGAATTTCTTGTGAACGCTTGAGCACACTTTGCGGAAGTCCCGCCAGGCTTGCAACGTAAATACCAAAACTTTGAGAAGCGGCTTGTTCGATCAATCGGTATAAAAATTGAACGTTACCATTATGGCTAATTGTTTCGACAGTTAAGTTTTTAGCTGCAGGATTTTTATCTGCGATATCAATCAACTCGTGATAGTGAGTAGCAAAAAGAGTGAGTGCGCGAGTCGTTTCAATAAAATGTTCAACTAGTCCCCAGGCTATAGAAAGACCATCATAGGTAGATGTTCCTCTTCCAACTTCATCCAGAATTATTAGAGATTTATTAGTAGCGTGACGGAGAATTTCTGCAGTCTCGGCCATCTCAACCATAAATGTTGACTGGCCTTTTAAGATGTCATCACTTGCGCCTAATCGGCTAAAAAGAAAATCACACAATCCAAGATTCGCCTTCTTTGCAGGAACGAAAGTACCCATCTGTGCGAGAAGTTGAATAATTGCCACTTCTCTCATTACAGTAGTTTTACCGGCCATATTGGGACCGGTGATCAGACCAAAATAAACTTTTTCATCAAGGTGAAGATCGTGGCAAACAAACTGATCCTTAATAAGAGATTTAATTAAAGGATGAAAACCGCTTTCAATATGAAGAATTTGTTTTTTTGCCTGAATATTTGGGCGGGTAAATCCTTCTTGAAGAGAGATGCTTGCTAAACTTTGAAAAGCATCGATTAATGCGATTTGTCCCGACATACTCATGATAGAAAGGCTTAATTCATGAACAGTTGTAATCAGTTCTTTAAAAATTTCGCGTTCAAGTTTTTCTAATTTTGATTGGGCCGTAATTGTTTCTTTTTCCAATTGAGTAAGTTCTGGAGTGGTGTATCTCTCAGCGTTTACCAATGTCTGGCGACGATCAAAATTTGCAGGAACCTTATCTGTGCTACCTTTTGATACTTCAATAAAAAAGCCAGTAACATTATTTGATTTTATGCGAAGTTTTTGAATGCCACTCTCAGCACGCAAACGAGTTTCCATTTTTAAAAGTTCATCTCCAACATTGAGATGGAGTTTTGCCAATCGATCCCGTTCTTTATGAACACCAGTGCGAATCAAATTTCCTTTTTCAAGGCTAGCTCCGATTTCATCATTTAGTGTTTTAGTAATGGACTCTGCTAACGAGACTAGATTCTTTAATTCACTTTTTGAAAGTTCGACTTTATAGGGAAGAGATTTACTCATCTCCACAAGTTCAGAGTAGGCTTTTGTGGCTACAGATAAATTAATTAGATCTGAAGCAGATCCTTTATTCATCGATACTTTCGCCAGGATTCGCTCGATATCGCGAATTTTAGAAAGTTCAGAGCGCTGATCCTTAATAAGTGAATCGTTATCAATAAGTGACTGGATAATATCTAAACGTTCATTGATTTCTTTCAATTCATAAAGCGGTGTCGAAAATAATGTCTTTAATAGACGAGCTCCCATGGCCGTTTCTGTTTTATCAAAAAAACCGAGGAGAGATTCTTTGTAGGTTTCACGCGTTCTTGGCAAAATTTCGAGGCCAGTAAGTGTCGGTAAAGTGACTTTCATGATTCCTGCGCTTGAAATCATTTTAAAAGGACGAATATGCATGAAGCTTTCTAATAATTGAGTCGAGCATACGTAAAAAGCAAGTGCTCCGATAGCAGCGAGAATATCTTCATCAAGTTTTAAAATTTTATCGCGTTTAAAACCAGGAATAAGTTTTTCAATATAAATTTCAGCAAATTTTGGAGTGAAATACTCCACACTTAAATGTGTTTTTAATACGCCATAGTGAGAAAGTAGACTCTCTACATCTGAATCTTCCCACTGACCCATAAAAGTGATGAATTCACGAGGTGCGATCATGCGCAACCCTTCAATGAAGTCCTCAAAGTTTTGGTATTTAAACCCCCTAAAATCTCCAGTTGTAAAATCGAGTGCAACTAGAAAATGGTTATGACCTTTTTTAAAAGCAGATACCATATAGCGGTGTTCGTGACCTTGAGTTTTATCTAAATCAAATGGCATTCCGGGACTGACGACCTGAGTGACTCCGCGTTTAACAATACCAACTGCATCTTTTGGATCTTCTAGTTGTTCACAGATGGCGACTTTTAATCCGCGGTTTGTAATACGATCTATATAAGTTGAAGCTGCATGATGAGGAATTCCGGCCATGGGAATTGGAGTTTCACCAATTTTTCCACGATGAGTAAGAGTGATATTTAAAATGCGGGCAATCTCTTTGGCATCTTCAAAAAAGACTTCATAAAAATCTCCCATTCGAAACATGAGAAGAGTATCTGGATAATTTTTTTTGATTTGGAAATACTGCTCCATCATTGGAGTGAGCTTTACGCCTGAGTCTATTATTTTTTGCAGGTCTTTTAATGACACAATTTAATCCTTACAAAAAGTACTTGATGAATTGGGTCAACCGTACCAAGAATCCAAGGACTTAGTAAAGCAAAGTTGGGCGTTATGAGAAAATATAAGAAAAAATAAATGCTTAAAATTATAAGAGATTGGGGACTATAATACGATAAGATTGATATCCCACAAAACCCTAAGGAAACTGGTTTGAAATTTCGCCAATACACTATCATTTTAATATTTTTGAGTACTTGTTTGAGCCTTGGATTTTTTTCTTATATCGGACATTTTAATGAGTTTGGAAGGGAGCATTCAGTTCCTCCAAAAGTGCCTGAGCACGATGCGGTCGATGAAAGTTTTTTTAAAAATGTGACTTATTATTCCGTTGAAAATTCCAGACCATTTTTGGAATTGGAGTCCACCGAACTTAGTATTTCTTCCACCGATGGAGTCGTTATAGGTTTTGATCCAGTTGGGTCTATTTATCGTTACGAAAAAGAAACTGATAAAGCACTTGAGCCGATTTATTTTCAATCAAAAAATTCTCGGGCCTTTTTAAAAAAGAAGGAAATATTTTTAGAGAATGAAGTTGAAATTAAAATGAGCAATACCAATCTTAAGGCTCAAAAAGTTTCTATTCTCTCGGAAGGAGAGATTTTATATGCCAATAATGATGTAAAAACTTTAAGCACTGTGGAAAAGACTGGTGACGAACTAATGGTCAATTCAACAAGTGCCATTTATCGCCCCAAGCTACAAATTATTGAGTACCGTGACAATGTTAACGGTCTGGTTAAAAGAAAACGCGTCTATGAAGAAAATATCAGCTTTAAAACTGATCTTTTGACCTTTAATGCGCCCATAAGCCTAGTGGAAATGAAGGGCAATGTGGCCTTTAAAAAAGAAAACTTAGACGCTTTTGCCAACCGTGGAGAAGTCTTTTTAGAAAACTATAATAAAAGACTCAAGTATTATGCTCTTTATGACGATGTTAGATTACAGGAGACTCTTGTAAACAATGGAAAGCCTCTTGTTAGGAAAGCTTTTTCAGAAAAGTTGGAAGGACTTATTAGTGAGAAAAAGATTATTCTTACGGGTCTTCCCAAAGTTTTTCAGGAGCGTGATGTAATTAAAGGGAATAGGATTATAATTAGAGAAAATGTTGAGACGGTGGAAGTTGATGATGCCAATACCAATATTACTCTAGAAAAAGACAAGACTAAGGATTAGGTTGCGAAAAGTATGGAACACATAAAGCTAGAAGCTTTTAATTTGAAGAAAACTTACGGCGGAAGAACTGTCGTTAAAGATGTAAATATTTCTGTCAGCCAAGGTGAAATTGTAGGTCTGTTAGGACCCAACGGAGCTGGAAAAACAACCTCCTTTTATATGATGGTGGGATTGGTAAAAGCTGATGAAGGAAAAATAACTTTGAACGGTGTTGATGTAACGAAACAACCTATTCATAAGCGTGCTTTAAACGGCATTGGTTATCTTCCACAGGAAGCTTCTGTTTTTCGTGATCTTACTATTGAAGAAAATATCATGGCCGTTTTGGAAAATAGAAATTTGTCTCGCCGTGAAAGATTGGAATTAATGGAGACTCTGATCCAGGACTTTAAACTAGATCATGTGAGAAAGTCCAAAGGCTCTGCACTTTCAGGTGGAGAGAGACGGAGAGTTGAAATTGCACGGGCCCTGGCATTGGAGCCAAAGTTTGTTTTATTAGATGAACCGTTTGCCGGAGTAGATCCGCTAGCGGTGGCAGATATTCAAGCCTTGATACAAGGATTGAAGACTAGAAATATCGGAGTGCTCATTACTGATCATAATGTTCGAGAGACTCTAGGAATTGTCGACCGGGCCTATATTATGAACAGCGGTGAATTACTCGTGAGTGGAAAGCCAGCAGAATTAATTAACGACGAGAGAGCAAGGAAGTTCTACTTAGGAGAAGAATTCAGGATGTAATTCGCAGAAAGGCACAGGTAAGACTATGGCCGTAAAAATGTCCCAAGGGTTAAGACAAACGCAGAATCTTGCAATGACTCCACAATTGCAGCAAGCGATTAAGCTTCTAACTCTTACCCATTTAGAGATGACCAATGTTATCGCTGAAGAGATGGTTGAAAATCCTATGCTCGAAGAGGTAGGAGGAGAAAACGACAGCGAAGCACCTGGCGACGATGTTCGTGAAGCCACCACCGATGATTTTTCTGAAGCTCCGCTGATGAAAGATAAAGACGATTTCGATTGGGATTCTTACGCTGATTCATTCAATACAAATTCATCTACGCCAAATATGGCAAGCCCGTCATCTGATTCAGATGAAATGCCTGGTTATGAAAATATAGTTTCCAAATCCATGACTCTTGCTGAGCATTTAGAATGGCAATTAAAAATGGAAAATCTCAGCGATGCTGATTGGAAACTCGCTCACTTGATCATCGGAAATATTAACGATGATGGTTATCTCGATGCTAATTTTGAAGATCTTATCGCAGAATCAGGATTAAAACGCTCCGATGCGTTTGATGTTCTTGAAGTGATCCAAAGACTCGATCCCGTTGGTTGTGGTTCGATCAATTTACAGGAATGTCTATTGGCACAAGCGCGAATAGCAGAAGAAAGGTCCCCCCTTTTAGAAAAAATTATTCGCGATCACCTTGAAGATTTACAAAGTAAAAACTTTGAAAAAATTTCAAAAGCTTTAGGTGTTACTTCAGAACAAGTGAAGAAAACTGCTCTTTTATTACAGAATTTTCACCCTAAACCAGGGCGATTAATCGCCACTCCGGATACGCATTATATTTTGCCGGATATCTTTGTAGTTGAAGTCAGTGGAGAGTTCGTAGTTCAGGTAAATGATGAAGGTATTCCACGTTTAAAAATATCCAAGCTCTATCAGGAAATGATCAAGAGAGGGGCCGGACATAAGACAGATGAAGCCTCTGAGTTCGTCAAAGAAAAATTAAGATCTGCAGAATGGTTAATTAAATCGATCCAAAATAGACAGAAGACGATTGAAAAAGTTTCCAAAGCAATCGTGGCCAAGCAGCAGGAATTTTTCAAGAAAGGCCCAAAACTTTTAAAACCGATGGTTTTGAAAGATGTGGCCAACGATATTGGTATGCACGAATCGACAGTTTCGAGAGTGACTACCAATAAGTATATGCATACACCCTTGGGAACTTTCGAATTAAAATATTTCTTTAATACAGGTATAGGAGGAAAAGACGGAGGAGCAGATATTGCTAGTGAAGTTTTGAAAATGAAAATTAAAGCAATTTTTGAAGCTGAAAACCCACTGAAACCATTATCAGATCAAAAAGTGGTAGAGATTTTAGCTAAAGAAAATCTTACGGTAGCACGAAGAACAGTAACAAAGTATCGTGAAATGTTGGGTATTATGCCTTCATCGAAGCGAAAAGAAAAAAACTAGACCAAATTTCCAGAAGGACACTTTTATGAAAATTACAACCTCTTTTTTGCATTTGGAACACACTCCGGCCCTTGACCAAAAAATCAAAGAAACTTCGGAAAAACTGACAAAGTTTTTTCAGGACAAAGGATCTATTAAATGGTCGTGTTATGTAAAAAATGGAGAGCATTTCGCTGAAATTTATTACCACGCTCCACACTGCGAATATCATTCTAAAGCATGGTCTGCAAATCTTTACCATAGTATCGATATGGCCGTTGATAAAATCGAAAAACAAGCTTTCAAGAAAAAAGATAAATTTAATAAAATTCACAGAGTACAATCTGAAATTATCATTTTAGATCCAGCTGATGCATGGATGGATCATGATGAGGAAGATGTAGCTTAATTTTTTAAAATATAGATAGGACCGAAATAATCGGTCCTATTTTTATCTGGTAGCTTTAGGCTTAATTGTGTACATTTACGTCAAGATGTATGCGCAGTTTAAAAACTTTTTTTTTCTAAATGTTTCTCCTCTCGTTAAATTGGGGCAAGAGAAAATTCTAGAATTCGACGATCTCCTTCCTTCTCCAGAAGAAATCAAAATAAATCGCGATTTAAAAGTCAAACCGATAGATTTAAGCTCTCAAAAAAAGTTTATGTTTGCATTACTAATGGAACAAAAGAATCTCGTCCTTAAAGCGTGGGCCTTTTATTTACTGGGTATTTTTTCAAGTCTTTCAACGCCACTTTTTGTAAATCTCTTCATTACCAGGCTGACCGAACTTACCAAAGCAAACGGTGGAGGTATCTACCATATTCTCCCTGTTGCAATCGGGATCGGCCTGATCGGTGTATTTATCGGAATTGGTTATCAGCATAATTTTTATTCTATTTTGTTAGCTAATTTAAAAATCATTGCGCGTTTAAATCGTTTGATATTCGAGCAGGCCCTCAAGCTCTCTCAAAAAGCACGACAAAATGTGAACGTTGGCGATGTTGTCAATCACATGAGTTCAGACTCCGAAGCAATTGCAGATTTTCCAATGTTACTTGGAGATTTGGGGTGGGCTTCGATATTATTAATCGGCTCAGTTTCAATGCTCTTTTATTACCTCGGATGGACTGCTCTGGTCGCTGTTATTATACTCGCCGTACTTATGCCTGTGACTCGAAAAATTGCAAAAAACTTTATTCATTTAGAAGATGAAATGATGCAGAAAAGAGATCGTCGAGTAACTTTGATGAGTCAAATTTTACAGTCTATGAGATTGGTAAAATATTTTGTTTGGGAAAAAGAAATTGAAAAACAAGTTGCTCTGGTGCGCAGTGAGGAAGTTAGCGCTCGCAAAAAGTTGGCTAAAACAGAAATGTTGTCGGGACTAAGCTTTGTAGCAATTTCGACTTTAGTATTATTTGTATCATTAACTCTTCATGTTTTGAGAGGCCAGGTGCTCACACCTGCTTTGGTATTAACTTGTGTTTCGTTATTTGGTCTCATGCAAGAACCTATTGGGCATTTACCTGGGGTTTTATCAAGGCTAATTAATGCTTGGGTATCGGCTAAACGAATTATTTCTTTTTTAAATGCTGATACAGTAACTGAAGATTTGAACGTTGAATTGTCTACTGTCGACTCGATCATTCGTTTTAATCATCTCACATATAAAATTGATGGAAGTACTTTTTCTTTAAGAAATTTAAATTTAGAAATTGCAAAAGGATCAACCGTTGCGATTGTGGGTGCAGTAGGCGCGGGAAAAACAACTCTATTGCAGCTCCTTTTGCGAGAAGTAAATCCATCAGAAGGTTCAATTTTTGTTGGGTCAAATAAACTCGGTTATGTCAGCCAAGAAAGTTATATTTTAAATGCAACTGTTCTTGAAAATTTAAAAATGGGTCGGACTGATCTCTCGGATGAACAAATTCAAAAAGCCTTGTTTTTATCCAATATGGACCGGGATATTCTCAATCTACCGGGAGGACTTCTCACGGAAATTGGTGAAAAAGGTGTCAACCTTAGCGGGGGGCAAAAACAGAGATTGTCTCTTGCAAGATGCTTTTTGCAAGAGACAGAAATTGTTTTATTAGATGATCCATTCTCAGCAGTAGATGTTCACACTGAAAAATTTCTAGTTCAAAATCTCTTATTTGATGCCTGGAGAGATAAAACAAGGATTATTGCGACTCATAGACTTGAGGCCTTAGAAAAATTTGACCGTATTTTATTTTTAGAAAATGGAGAGATTACGGGGGACGGAAAATTGGGTGACTTAATGGAGAATTGCCCAGGATTCAAATACTTTTTTTCTCACCACCTTGATATACAGGGAGCAGAGTCGGATTCTTCTCTCGATAAAATACTCACAGCAAAAGACAATCTTCCTGAGTCGAGATTGATGACTGATGAAGACCGCGAGCAAGGAGCCGTGAAAGGTTCACTCTATTGGGATTATATAAAAGCACTTGGTGGTAAAAAAACAAACCAAAAAATGATTATTGTATTTCTTGGCGTTGGGGTTTTGTTGGTTTCTATTTTTCCACTTATGACACAATGGTGGTTAAGTTGGTTTCCAGCTCATCCAGAGAGAATGATGCCTATTCATGGTGTTATGGTTTATGGATTAATTGCTTTAATAAGTCTCTGTACTCAAATGGCCAATCAAATTTTTTGGCTACAGAGAGGAATAAATGCAGGCATAGAATTGCACGATAGTATGCTGAGTTGTGTGTTGCGAGCACCTGTACGATTTTTTGATAGCACTCCCGTTGGTCGCTTGCTGCAAAGATTTTCCCGAGACCTAGAAGCTGTAGATATTCAGCTCCAGTGGAGTTTTGAAGCCGCAGTAAGATGTCTATTTCAAATTGTCGTTTCACTTTTTTTAATTATAGTTTCTGTTCCTTTTGTTTTGGTAGTGATTATTCCTGTGGGATGGTTCTATTGGAAATTTCAACTTGCTTACCGGGCTTCTGCTCGCGAAGTTAAAAGGATGGATTCAATTAGACGTTCGCCTCGTTATGCTCATTTTAAAGAGACTCTAAATGGACTGCCGGTTATTCGTGCTTACAAAAAACAGTCTTGGTTTCGAGAGCAGTTTTTTGATCTTTTAGAAAAGAGTCAGAAAGCTTCAGTGAATAATTTTCTTTTGAATCGATGGTTTTCTCTGCGCATTCCTTTTATCGGCGGAATTGTGTCAGGTGCTACTGCTTTTTCGTTAATTTTCAGTGTGCATAATAATCTTCTCACTCCTTCGGTTGCAGGTTTGGTTATTATCTATTCGATGTCTTTTTGGGGAGCACTCAATTGGGGAATTCGCATTTTATCTGACCTGGAGTCGAGGATGACTTCAATTGAAAGAATTCGATTTATGACTCAAATTTCAAGTGAAATCGACGTCTTTTCTTCAAGTAAAACGACAGTAGATGAAAACTGGCCATCGAGGGGACATATCAAATTTGTCGAAGCACGAGCGCGCTATGATGACTCTCTTCCAGAAGTCGTAAAGGGTTTAAGCGTAGAAATTCCTGCAAGCGCCCAGGTTGGAATTGTTGGTCGTACCGGAGCAGGAAAGACAACTTTATTCCAGATGATTTACCGTTTTATTAATCTTCACTCTGGAACAATTGAAATTGATGGAATTGATATTGCGAGTATTGATTTAGAAACATTGAGATCTCGTCTGGCCATTATTCCTCAAGATCCAACTTTATTTATGGGAACTTTGAGAAGTAATCTCGATCCTTATTCAAGAAAATCAGATCAAGAAATTTGGAAAGTCCTAAGAGATACTGAACTCGAAGAATTGGTACTTGGATTTAAGCTGGGACTTGAAACTTTAATTAGCGACAGCGGAGCGAACTTATCACAAGGACAAAGACAACTTTTTTGCCTAGCCAGGGCTTTATTATTAGACGCCAAAATAATAATGCTCGATGAAGCAACTGCCAGTGTAGATGTGGTTTCTGATGCAAAAATCCAAAGAGTTTTAAGACAAGAATTAAAAGGTAAAACTGTTTTGATTATTGCTCATCGTTTGGGAACGGTGGCAGATTTAGATTTCCTGATGGTGATAAATGAAGGGCAATTAGAGTCATTTAAAAGACCAACAACTGAGCATTTACTTGCTTCTGAGTTTGGTTTATTGCCCACCTGAGTAATCCATTTTTATTTTAGCCCTAGTGATTTTAGAATTTTGTCTTGAAATTCAACTTCGGTAAATGGTTTTGGTAAAAACGCTTTTACTCCATTTTCTACAATTTTTTCTATCATTGTTTTATCAAGTGTTCCGGAAACAACGACGATATTATTTTTTGAATTTAACGATTTGTCATCCATTTCTCTCAAAAGATCCAATCCACCTTTCTTAGGCATTTTCAAATCGAGAAGAATTAAAGCAAATTTTTGATTGCGCAATTTACTTGAGGCCATGGAGCCATCGTGGGCGAATAAAATATTGCGGAAACATCCCATATTTTCACAGTAGCCTTTTAATATTTCACAAATCGAAACATCATCATCGATAATGAGGACATCACCTCGTAATTGCTTTTTTCTATCTGGAATCATTATTTAGTCTCCCTAATCCTTTATTATAGTATGATCCTAATGTTTATTATAAATCCTTGTATTTATCTATTAAAGATAAAATATCTGATCTTTTGAGACTTGAAATTAGCCTCTAAAATAGGGCTAATCGATAAATAAAAATCGACTGTATCTCCCTTAGGTTTTCAAGATTGTCCTATAGAGTTTTTCAATGTCTGTTTCTCTCACTCGCACAGAACTCTTGCCTCTTTAATTAAAAATGAGTGATAATTATAGTCATGATGAATCACGACCATAATCAATCTGATAATGATGACGAAGAAGGTGGAACCTCCACTGTAATTAAAAACAAAGTCGAATTGCCTAAAAAATATAAAGTTTTACTTCATAATGATGACTACACCACTATGGAATTCGTGATCTTTATTCTTCAGGGCGTATTCCATAAAACAATAGAAGAATCAGAAAAGATAATGATGGAAGTCCATCGCACCGGAATTGGACTTTGCGGAATTTATACTTTTGAGATTGCTGAGAGTAAGTCCAAAAAAGTTGAAAGACTGGCAAAAGAACATTCACATCCATTGATGTGTTCGATTGAACCCGAATAATAGCTAATTTTAAAAATACCGTGGGAATTTAGATGCAAAGTAAACGCTTAGATCTCATTATCAACTCCGCCATCGTTAAAGCCAATCAACTTCAACATGAATATCTATCTTTAGAAATTCTCTTTTTTGCAATGCTTTCTGATCCTGAGGTTAGAAGTCTCCTGGAGCATTGTGGGGCCGATTTAATTGAGCTCGAGGCAGAACTGACGAAGTTTTTAAATGATAAATCCAACTTCAGCCTTCTTACGCTTCCAGAAATAAAAGAACTTTCTGTGATGCAATTTGCAGATCCTGAGTTGCGGGAACTGGCACGTGAAAATGGAATAACTTACCAGCCAGAAATTTCAGAAGGACTTCAGCGGGTCATTCAAAGGGCCGCGATGCATGTTCAATCTTCAGGAAAAAAAGATATTTTAGGAGTCAATCTGCTGATCGCTCTTTTTGGCGAGCAAGAAAGTTTTGTTAACTATCTTTTAGGTGCTCATGGTGTAGAAAAGTTTGATGTAGTCAAACTTATTGCCCATGGAATTGATAAACCAGTCAACAGCGATGTTTCAATCAACGATGAGATAAGATCTGAATTAGGTTCAGAGAAGGCTCCAGCTAAACAAAGTGCACTAGAAGAATATTGTTTAAATCTCAACCTTGAAGTGGAAAAAAATCGTATTGATCCTATCATAGGTCGAGAAGAAGAAATCGAACGGGTTGCCCAGATTTTAAGCCGTAGAAGAAAAAATAATCCATTATTAGTGGGCGAGGCAGGGGTTGGAAAAACTGCAATAGCTGAAGGGCTTGCTTACCGTATTGTGAAAGGTGAAGTTCCAGATCTTTTAACAAAAGCCACAGTATTTAGCTTGGATTTAGCAAGTTTACTTGCCGGTACAAAATATCGTGGAGATTTTGAGCAACGATTGAAGAATGTAATGAAAGAGCTCATGGCCTATAACGAAAAAGGTAAGGGAGAGGCCATTCTCTTTATCGATGAAATTCATACAATCATGGGAGCTGGAGCAACTAGTGGAGGATCGATGGATGCCTCTAATCTTTTAAAGCCGGCCCTAAGTTCAGGACGTCTTCGTTGTATCGGCAGCACGACTTATGAAGAGTATAGAAAATTCATCGAAAAGGATTCGGCCTTCAATCGCCGTATGCAAAAAGTCGATATTAACGAACCTTCAATAGATGACACATATAAAATTCTTTTAGGTCTGAAATCAAAGTTTGAAGATTATCATAATGTTAAATATTCCAACTCAATCATAAGGTTGATCGTTGATTTGGCCCATAAACATATTACTGATAGAAAAAATCCTGACAAATCAATCGATGTAATGGATGAAGTTGGGGCCATGATTCGAATTATGCCTGAATCTAAACGTCATATAAACGTGAGCAAAAAAGATATTGAAACAATTGTCGCCGCGATGGCAAAGATTCCAAAAATGTCGGTGGCCGGTGATGAAAGAGAAAAATTAAGAAGTCTTAAAGCTAATTTACGCCTCATGATTTTTGGTCAGGACCAAGCTGTTGACCTGGTTGCCGATGCTATTTTACTTTCTAGATCAGGTCTTGGACACGAGCAAAAACCCATCGGATCTTTTCTTTTTACAGGTCCAACCGGAGTTGGAAAAACTGAACTCGCACGTCAATTGGCCAGAGAAATGGGTGTGCATCTCGAGCGATTTGATATGTCCGAATATATGGAAAAACATTCTGTCGCCAAGCTTATAGGTGCTCCTCCAGGTTACGTTGGGCATGAAAGCGGGGGAATTTTAACAGATGTAATGAAGAAGCATCCACATGCAGTTTTGTTATTAGATGAGATCGAGAAGGCCCATCCGGATATCTTTAATATATTATTACAAATTATGGATCACGGAACTCTCACTGATTCACATGGGCGTGCAACTGATTTTAGAAATGTCGTCATTATTATGACATCGAATGCCGGCGCAAAAGAAATGGAAGGCGGCTCGATTGGAATTAATAAAGAGGCCAATGCACAAACATTTAAGCGCGAGCATAAGATAAAAGAGTTCTTTTCGCCTGAATTTAGAAATAGATTGGATGCGATTGTTCATTTCAACAAGCTTGGATCTGATCAAATCTTAAAAATCGTCGATAAATTCCTCATTCAACTTGAAACAAAGCTCGCAGAAAAGAATGTTGAGCTCAAAATAGATGAATCTGCTCGTCTTCATCTTGCAAAAATTGGCTTCGATCCATTAATGGGGGCAAGACCACTCGCTAGAATCATCGATACTGAGATCAAGAAGCCACTTTCTCATGAAATTCTTTTCGGAAAACTCGAAAAAGGTGGTGTTGTTGTGGTCTCGTTGGATGATATTCACCAAAAAATCGTCTTTAACTTCCCAAATTAGGCATTTTTTTACCTCCTGAACAATTTATTTTCATCTAGTGGGAGCTTCATCGAAGCTCTCTATGTTCACATCAAAAAAAAAATAAAAAAAATTCTGAGTTGTGGAAAACGTCTGAAATGTCGATGAATAAAGCATTTCAGCGATTCATCGAGAGTAAAGTGGTGACCCAAAAAGTGCTCCATCATCGATTTGATGAAAAAAAAAACTAAAGGAATAAAAAAAACATACGAAAAATAAAACATACATGTTACTTTTTGTTTGCACGAAAATAAAAAAATGTTTATTCTTAGTAAAAGAATAAAAACTTTTGGAGGGTTTTATGGCTGTTAAGAAAGCAACAAAAAAGGCTACTAAAAAAGTAGCAAAGAAAGCAACGAAGAAAGTAGCGAAAAAAGCTGCTAAAAAAGTAGCGAAAAAAGCTACGAAAAAAGTAGCTAAAAAAGCTACGAAAAAAGTAGCTAAAAAAGCTACAAAAAAAGTAGCTAAAAAAGCTACGAAAAAAGTTGCAGCTGTAAAAGCTTAATTTTTTTTGAAGCGCTCTAGTTAAAAAAAGGGACCTTTGGGTCCCTTTTTTTTTACCAAAATTCCAAATTTCTCCTCTCATAACGTTCATTTATCGCTCTAGTCTTCCTGTTCGATTTACTTCCTGATCATAAGCTGTTAACTTCCCCCAACATTCTAAAAACGAGTAGCAAATAAGGCTTTTTAACAGGGTAATCTTATGGCAACAGGTCTTGGTACAAGAGGCGACGGTCCTCGCGAACAATCTACAATTAATGAGGCTACTGGTGAACGATTAGTCACCATGGGCGATCTTGAGTTTCCACCACGTAAGGTTTGGATGAAAACTTTTGGCTGCCAGATGAACTATCACGATTCAGACAGAATCGCGGCTCATCTTCAGGATCTCAATTTCTCTAAAACTGAAACTTTAGAAGAAGCCGATCTGGTCCTTTTCAACACATGTGCGGTCAGAGACCTTTCAAATAATAAATTTTATTCACAATTAGGCGAAATAAAGCACGCAAAGAAAAATAAGAAAGGCTTAGTGGTCGGAATCGGTGGATGCGTGGCCCAAACTGAGGGCCGTGAGCTTGTAGCAAAATATAAGCATCTTGATTTTGCTTTTGGGACTGATGTAATCGACACGATTAACGATATGGTCTTCCGAGTTTATGCTGGAGACTCAAAATTCACCATCAACTCTTGGGATCGAAGTGAAAACTTTTCGATCGAAACAAAGGTAAGTGGGGACTCACCACAGGCCTTCGTAAACATCATTAAAGGCTGCAACAAGTATTGCACCTATTGTATTGTTCCTTACACACGCGGGAAAGAAAGATCGCGTTTAATGGCCGAAGTAGTGGCCGATGTGACAAAGCTTGTGAAGTATCAAGGCATTCAGGAAGTTACTCTTTTGGGTCAAAACGTAAATTCTTACGGAAAAGAAAATGGCGAGACTTTAGCGATGTTAATCACTGAACTCGACAAAATTGATGGCCTTGAGATTATAAGATACACAACATCTCATCCATACGATGTGAGTGATGACTTGATTGCCGTTCATGGATCGTCTAAAAAATTATCAAAACATCTTCATTTACCGGTTCAATCTGGATCGGCAACAGTATTAGAGAGAATGCACCGAGAGTATACGCCTGAACATTATCTTGGATTATTGGCAAAACTTCGCGCAGCCCAGCCTGAAATTGTTCTTTCGACTGATATAATCGCAGGATTTGTGAACGAAACAGATGAAGAACATAAAGCAACGCTCGAGCTTTTGGACAAAGCTCAGTTCGATTTTATTTATTCTTATGTTTACTCAAAAAGAAATAAAACTCGTGCGGCCAATTTTGAAGATTCATTATCTGATGATGTTCGTGGAGCACGCCTACGTGAAATTCAGGCTTACCAATTAAAGATTCAGGATAAAATCCACCAAACGATGATCGGAAAAACATTCCGCATCTTAGTTGATAGCGATGGAAATATGGGCGGAGTAAAAAAATGGAAAGGTCGCACAAACTGTAATAGAATTGTCCACTTTATACCAAAAACCCAGGATCAAGATTATAAATGGCATTGGGTAGATGTAAAAATCATATCTGCAACTGCGCTTTCTAGCCAGGCTGAGTTTGTCGCCGATCTTGGGAAACAAGCACCTTCATTATTTCAGTAAATTACATCCTTATTTTTAGACTTCATTAGATCAGTTTAGGGGGAAATTCTTCCCCCTAAAGTGCTTTAGAATTTCAGTTGCTACAATAGACTATAAGTCGAGGTGGCCTTGAAAACGTACAAATTTCTATTTATCATAATGTTAATTCTGCCCTTAAAAGCTTTTGCTGTTTTTGAATTCGATTTTGATTTCGGGTATGACAAACAAATTTATGGTGCCCAAAGACAAAACTCTGTCGTGAGCAGAAACTATTCAGTTGGAATTTCAAGTTATCTTTTTGATCTCACTGCACTCGATTTAAATGTTTCCAACACTCGAGATACGACTTCGCAAAATGATCGTTATACTGTGGCCACTGCTGTCGATGTCATTTCTCAACAAAATAGAGTGCAAACTAATGTATTTGGATTGGGCTTAAAGCAAATGCTCGCAGGAAGAGGGGCGAGAATCACGCCGATTATAAGCGCAGGATATGCTAGAGAATTTGTGACTTCTTCAGGGGACATAACAGTTGAAAATACGACCACTTTGGCTCAAAGTAAATTCTACCTTAAAGAAAGCAAACAAAGGTATAATTCTGTTTTCGGTTCCTTTATATTACAGATTAAATTAACAGAAAGATTTTCCTTAAAAGGTTCAGTGAAAACTTTATTTCCGGCCTTTGAGTTTAATAAAGCCAGAGATAATATAAAATACTTAGTCGGGTTTGCATGGATTTTCTAAAATTAACGTTAATCCTCTTTCTTCTCGGTGGATGTGCCAAATTAGATTATCTCTACGAACAAAGTGCTGGTCAGATTTCTTTGCAATCAACGGCCCGTGATAACCAGGAAATGCTCAAAAATGTCCGTGTACCAAGTGAGCAAAAAGAAAAAATCAGAAAAATACAGTCTTTGAAAAAATATTTCTACCGATATTGGGGTAAAAAAGAAACCGCTATTTATTCTCAGACCACTATGCTCCAGAATAAAGCTGTTACCTATTTGGTTGTTGCTTCTCCTTTTCAAGAAATCAAAGCAGAAGAGACTTGTTTTCCATTGATGGGATGTTTTCCTTATCTTGGATTTTTTAATCTCGCAAAGGCCAAGGATTTTGCCAAAAAGAAAGAAGCCGAGAACTTTGTAACATGGGTACGTCCCGTTTATGCTTATTCAACCCTTGGTTACTTCACCGATACTATATTATCCTCTTTTTTCCATTACAATGATTACGAATTGGCTGAACTTATTTTTCATGAACTTTTTCATACTATTTTCTTCATCAACAATCAGGTTGAACTCAATGAGAATCTGGCCAATTATTTTGCTAAAGAAATGCTGGAAGAGTATTTCACCAAGACAAATCAATTAGATTATTTACGGATTGAACAAAAAGAAGAGCTGGAAGACAAAACATTACGCAAGATGGTGGTGAATTTTACCACTGAGTTACAAGGGCACTATCAGGCCTTATTGCCTAAGACTAAAGAAGAATCTCAAGCTATTTTAGATGAGTTTTTAGAGAAAAAGTTTAAGCCTGAGATTCTAAAAAAATGCCAAGAAATCAATATCCCTCCCAAAAATTGTTTTCCAATTGAAAAACAATGGAATAACGCTAGTTTTGCAGCATTCTTAACCTACGAAAAAAAATCTGATGATCTAGAAGGACTACAGAAAAAACTTGGGCTAGACTTAAGAGGTTATTACAAATTCATCTCTAAGAAATATGATGAATTTAAAGATCAATCAGAGGTAACGGAGTTTTCGAAGTACCTCTTTCAGTAGGTATAAATGCAATGAAACATATTCTCTTTATCGACCCAATCGAAAAGCTTCACCCAAAAAAAGACAGTACTCTCATGCTTGCGACCACTATGAAAAAAGCCGGCATTGAAGTTTATTTGTTGTTTGAAAAAGATTTTTACCTAAGCAATAAATTTAAAGCTGAATTTCAGGTTTATGATTTTTCTTCTGAATTTTATGATGACGGATGTTACTTAAAATCATTTCAACTTGGAGCTATGGGGCTTCAAAAACTCACCAACAAAGATATTATTCATATGAGAATAGATCCGCCATTTGATACGCGCTACTTGCGCTATTTATGGATGCTGCGTTTTTATCAGGAGCAGGGGATTCGAGTGATGAATTCTCCAGATGGTATTTTGAAATATAATGAAAAACTTCACGCCTATGCCCAGCCTTCATCACTTGCCAGTTATGTTGGAAGCAGCGTGAGTGAGTTTATGAAATTTGCAGACCTGATGAAAAATGAAAATCATCAGGAGCTAATCTTAAAGCCTTTGGATATGTTTCAGGGAATTGGAGTCGAAAAGATCTCAATTGATCGGGTAGATTTACGCTCTAAATTTGAATCGAAAATCCTAGAAAATAACGGGCCGGTTGTTGCTCAGCCCTTTTGCAAAGAAGTGACGAGTGGTGAAATTCGCTCTCTCTATTTTAAAGGAATTGAATTAGGCTCCATTTTAAAAGTTCCCAAAAAGGGAGAGTTTCTCGCCAATATCGCTCAAGGTGCAGACTTTCATGCAATTGAACTTACAACTTCTGTGAAAGAAGAATGCAATCGCATTTGCGCAGAATTGCTTCTCGATGGAGTAGATTGGGTTGCTTTTGATATTATGGGTGAGCATGTTTCTGAAGTAAATATCACATGCCCTGGGTTGTTGGTTGAAGTCAGTTTTGCACACAAGAAAAATCTTGCGCAAGTTTTATTGGATTTAATTTAATTTGATTTCGAGCCGTCGATCATAATAACCAGTTCGTCGACAATTTTCCCCAAAGATTCAGAATGGTCACTGAGTTCCAATGACATTTGGAAAGACTATAGGGCGATTTGTTCGCCCCTATTGGAGACAACATTAATTTGAAGCATCGATTTATTTACTTCATCGATAGTTTTAGAAAGGAAAGCTAGTTTTGTTCCATCAGCAGCACTGAAAAACATTTCTGTAATTGCAGGATTTGCAGCAATTTGTTTTACGACTTCTAATTCTTTTGCGAGTGCATCTAATTGTTCTTTTGTTAAATTAATGTTGGTAGTTTTTTAATATTTAGTTGGCGCTAGTACCAGGTACATCGTAAGTTTCATCAGTCGAGTATTGAAGATCGAAAGCTACACATTCAGTAGGAATAGTCGATGAAGTTGGATTACTGAGAGGAATGTCAGCATAGTCGCAATATAATGTACTGCTGGAATTACTTAATTTACCTAGATTGCAACGAATGTCAGCGTCTACAGACATTACTTCTAAGACAAGTGGTTGGGCCGTAACAGGTGGAGAAAAATGCCAAACATTGGAAGCTGTATCGAGACTCGAGCTAAGTGTTGCGATTTCACCTGTACTTGCCGATTGTTGGCGCAATCTAATTTTTATATAAAGTTTTTTTGAATTGTTCATGAATGGACTACAAGGTTTTCCAGGCGCAGCTTGGTTTGCAGCGGCAGTAGTAGACGATGCTTTTCTTGGAATAATTCTCACATTAAAAGTTCCATCTGTTGCAAATTGATTAGGAGAAATTCCTGTTCCACTTGCAGTAAGAGTCGAAGATGACCAATAAGGAGTTCCTGCTGATGTAGCTGCCTTTGTTGCACCCATTACTTGTATTGTTGGAATATTTTTATAATAACAGCGAGTGGCTCCATCGTGGTAAACACCATCACAAGCGATCCCGCCAGTTGTAGTTGTTCCCGTTCCAGTTCCAGTTCCTGTGCCAGTTCCCGTTCCAATTCCTGTACTTGCTGTTGTTCCATTGGTTGCAGAACCCAAAGCGGAATTCGAGCTAGTCGTTTTTGGAGCGCAGGCATTGAGAGCACTAAGCACCAACATGACCATGGAAATTTTATACATATTCTTCATAACAAAAACCTTTTTTAGAAGTTGGTTCAATACCCATCTCGACTACTAATCGACTCTTTTGGTAATTTTCTTGAAATTAATTCAATCTTTGGCCAGATTCGAGTCGGTTTTAGGTTAACTGGTTGAAATGACGTTTTAGCCCCTAGTTGAATTCGCTCTAAGTCTTAGGTAGAATAAATAAGACGAAATCGAGGATTGATTAGTTAAAACAGGCCAAATGAAAACCGAAGAATTACAAAAGTACATCCAAAATTTAAGCCCCGAACTCTACAGCTTTGCTTATGTGTTAATCCCAGATGATTTGCAGGCTTCGCAATTAATGATCGATTGTGTGCAATCGTTTTTAATTCAGAAAAAAGTATTAGTAGAGAAGATGGGACTTACAAAAAATAAAATCGTAAAGAATTTATTGGAAGAAACTAAATTGAATCTTAAAAAGATAGTCTATGAACTCTCTAGAAAGAGATACCAGCAGCTCAAGATAAGTCTTTCTGATGTTGAAGCCAATGGGGGATTCTTTTCGTTGGATTTTGATGAAAAAGCGATTCTTTATTTAAAAGAAAAAGCCGCTCTTGATTTAGACCGAATTGAATTTATAACTTCAAATACCAGATCAGAAGTTTTGGCGCATTTATATTCAGCTAGAATTAAAATGACGGCACTTATGCCAAATAATCTATTTCAAAATGAAATTGAGAGCGGAGGAATCGCTTAAGTGGACAGGTCTATTCAAGAATTAAAAAACGTAAATTCATTTTCAAAAAGCTGCATTCACACCAAGCATATTTATTCTTTGCTCGATTTACCTCGAATAGACGAGTCGTATAAAAAAATGAGCAAACATTTGGAAACTTGTGTTGTTTGCAGTAAAGAATTCCAAAGGTTCCAATTAAAAACTGAGGCCGCTCAAGTGTTTATTCCAAAAGTTCTAATGGATAGAGATTTGCGCCAGTCATTTGAACGTGAAGTTGTAGAACTTTTTAAAGTGATGGATTTAAATGACCGTGAACTATTAAAAAGAAATGTAAAAGAAGGATTTATCTTTATAGATAGAATGGGGATTGAGTTCATTCGAAATTTACTATCTAAAACAATGTTCAAGGCTTATTTCGCAGCCGTCATTATCTTCATTTGCTTAAAGCTTTTCCTTTAATTAATCTGGATCTGATAATAAGTGGTGAATTGCTTTTTGGTTTTAATAAAGCTTTTCGGTGGATTAGGTAAGTTTAATTGCTTCAATGTCTCCTCAAAAAAATAATGAATATCATCACTCTCTGAAGACTTAAGAATTTTCACTAGAATAATATTTCCTTTATCATCGTAATCAATACGACCAATGAGCAAGTGTTTATTGCCAAAGGCTTTTTCCAGGCCCGGTCTCTCAACACTGACTTTTTCATATGTAGCATAAAGTTTTGTTAAGTAGTTGGCGTAAGATCTTTTAAAAAACGAGTAATAAGCCTTTTCGTCAGAGTTTAATTCATCTTCTGAAACACCTTCTGGTCTCTCATATCTAATTTCAAAATTAGACATTTTTTGAGCAACAGGATTGCTGGAGCTTGAAGGGATATTTTTATAAGCTTCTTGTTTTAAGTTGTCCTGGTCGTCGTTTTGAGGAATTTTCTTTGCTTTTTTAGGATTAAAAAAAATATGTCCTTTTTCTTCTTCAATCGGACGAGTAATGGTGTCGGTCAAGTCTTTCGTTTGTCGTGTTTCTTTCTCAGCGGCTGCTTTATTTGCAACAGTTTTTTTAGTTTCTTTTTTGGTTTCCTTAGGAGCAGGCAAATCTGGTGCTAAATTTCCCAAAGATAAACCTGGAGGAGAGTAGGGGGCAGGTTTTGGCATTTTCAGCATATCTGGTTGAAGATAATCTTTCTTTACGCCATTTTTAATTCCGACTCTTTTCATTTGCTCCATTTCTTTTGGAGTAATGAGTTTTATGCGATCGATTTTCAAGGGATGAGCTGGCTGAAATGCATTAGGGTTTATTGTTGTAAAATCCAAAGTGCTTTTTTTAACAAATAAAAGAATCACCAAATGAAAGAACATGGCGACCAATAAAGAGATTGAAAAAGAAAGCTTAAGGCCATTGTTCTTGATCATTTCTGTATATTACTTCTTGGCTCACAAAAAACACAGGTATTTTTGACCTAATGTTGACCCTGACGCTTACAAATGTAAAATTAAAGTAGCGCTGTCCTGTTGGATCATTTAATTAGTGCACAAAACTTTGCAAGGATTGCAAGCCAATGAAGAAGATTTCAAGTTTTTTAGAACATAAAAGAAGCATTGCTGGGCTTTTTTTATTGGCAGCACTGGTTTCTAACACCTATAACATTCAGGAAAACGCAGGACGAATTAAACGTTTGACCAATTTTGAAAGTGGAATGCAAACTTGTTTTTCTAGAGTTAACCAAACTTACACTGCTAAGATGTTGGGTGACACTGCTTCTAATTATTTGACTCAAAATTTTCAAAATCTTACTGAAGAGTGCTTCGCAGAAGGCATTTTAAATGTTGAAGACAGCTTTAAGGCCGAGCTTTCGCAAGTCGCAAAAAAATTAAGTACCCTTGCATCTAACGTTCATTGGTTTCATGAAGATATTTTATCACCTGGATCTGTTCGTGCTATCGCTAATGATGGCGAGTCTCGCGATATAGGAGTACGTTTCGAAAAAATCGAGACTACTAAAGATGATATTTTGGAATCAAGTGAGAAGTATAAAGGTGAAATTACAAATTCATTAAATAATGAAAAAACAGTTTTTTATGTTTCAGCTACGTTGTTAGTTATTTTGATGTTCTCTGAATATATGAGCAATACACGCCGTCGTCTTTCAAATAATATTCGTGAAAAAGAAGCTCAGGCAGAGTTACTTGATAATGGTGGGGCTGCCAGTGTAAAAGTGGGAGAGATCATTAAGTCTGTACTCGACCAGAACAACCTTATTAATTGTTCTAAGTTATTTGCTAATTATCATGAGCATCAGTCATTTGATAAAACCATTAAAAATAAAAGTAAGTTTTCGCTGGAAGGATTGATCACACCTATTGGAAATCAAACTCTGGTTGGAATGAATGAGACAATTGATAAAATTTGGAACGATGATAGCATTGGAGTAACTGCAGACAATATAGAGGATAAAATGCTTCTCGATCTGAATTTAGAAAATATGAGCTCAAGTGTTGTTGATCTTCTTGCTGAAAAACTTTTCTCTCGTGGAATTCAGTTAGATGTAAAAATTCCTGATAATCTAATGGTTAAAGGTCGCCAGGAAGAATTAGAGCAAACTCTCTATCATCTAATTAATTATGCGATCAACTCGACTGATGAAGGATCTGGAGAAAAAAATATTTCTATCTTTGCTCATCGCTTAGGCGATATCGTAGCTTTTGATTTAATTCATTCAGGCCTGGGCTTTGATGAAGAAATTCTAAAACATAGAGTAGGAATAACAAGTTCAGGAAAATCACTAGATGTTGATTTGCAAATTTGTCAAACATTGCTTGAAGAAATAGAGGCCCGGTTTCAATTGGATAACAAGCTAAACCAAAACGGTGAAATCATCGGCGGTAGAGTAAAAATTATCTTCAAAGCAGGAACAAATGCTTCGGCCCGTCTTGTTGATTTAAAAGTAGGAAGCAAAAAAGACATTCAGGCCATACTTAATCAATCTGCCGTTTAATGTAAATTATTTTGAAATTTGAGTTCTAAGAAGCTTCGAAATTAAATCTTCTGTATCTCTTAGTAGAAGCGATTTTGAAGCCTTGATTTGCTCAACATTGGATGTGACTGTTTCAAGTTCTTTGATAGTTGGCACTTTCAAGTTTAATAACAGATCCGCCACTTTTACCCCAATCGCATTTTGAAGAATAAACTTAATAAAGTGATTCATGATAACTGATGAATGCAGATGAACTATTTCTTTTTCTTGAAATTTAAATACAACCATATTTTCATCACCTTCATTTTTAATTTGAATTGAAGTGAGAGGCAATTGCAATTCTTGATGAGTCTTAATCTTATAATCAATATAGACATCAGGATTATTAGGATAAATAGCGTGAGTTTTAAGCTTAACCAGGGACTCAGTGATCAATGGATTATTAAAGTTTAAGTCATTTGGTTTATTGGCTTCAAAGTCTTCTAATGTTGATTGAACCTGCAATTTAAAATGTGAAAGCAGCCCTAAGACATGCCAAGGGTAAAGCTCCGAGTATTCTGAAAAAGAAGATTGAATTTTATTGAACTGGCTCTGAAGTTCGTAGGGATGATGAGTCTTTAATTCTCTGGCGTCAAAATCCAAAAGCGCAAATTGGTTTTTTATTTCCGAAGGCATCATTAGAGTTTTGTCAAAAAAAGTCGGTATCATTAAAGATTTTAACTTGGCCTTTAATTTTGTTGGTCCGTCACTTAATTGAAGTTGAATAATCTGATTACCTAAAATTGATGTGAAGAACTCTCTAAACACATTGAGGTTTATCACTTGGCTTTTTGGAACCATGCCAAAATAATAGAAGAAAGCCGTTCCATATTGTTCAATTTTTGATCGGTAACTATCGGTAGTAGTTAGCTCAATTTTCACGTTCATTGGATCAGTTTGATTAATGATTAAAAGAAGTGGGAATTGTTTTTCCGGCCCAATTTTTAAACCTAATAATTCAGAAGCAACATTCTTTTTTGAATTGAGATAATCATCTTGAGAGATGAGCTCTATATGAAAAAAATTCTCTAGAGATGTACACGACTTGGTTAAGTTCTTAAAGAAACTTGGGTGAGGAAGATGTCCGCTTTCTTTAGTTGAAACTGAAGAAACTAATTTTCCTTCAATGATGGCGTCTTGATGAAATTCAAAACTAATTTTTTTTTCAAGTTCATTAATATAAATCGGGGTTGTGATCGGGTTTTTATGACGAATAAAATTCTGAAGCTCTTCGACCAATTTATTAAACTTATTAAAGCGCGAGAGATTGCCTTTGAATTCGAAAGAAAGGCATGATTCTTTTACTTTTTTGTTAACTTCGAATAAATGTTTATTAGCAGCAGTCGGAGCAGTTCTTTTCGTGATTACATAGATAAAGTGAGCAATCTCGCCTTTACCTTTTAATTCTTCCAAATTAAAACTGGCTTCAACTTTAAATTCTTTTAAAAGCTGTTCAACTCTTTCACTATGACTTGGAACAAAGAGTTTTTGATTTGTAAAAACAAAGATCATTCCATCTTTTTTCATCACTGCTTTTTGGGCAAGGATTTGTTGAACTAAAAAGTGATGTGGGTTGGTTTTTGGTAATTCTGTTAAATTTAATACAATACGATTGTATAAAGTTTCATGGCTTTCTACATTGCCAAGATTTAAAAATGAAACTTGATGATGATCAGCATCTTCACCTGGAGTGTTTTGATACTTTTCGCGCATAATTTTACAGATGAACGGAATAATTTCATATTTATGTTCAACCGCTACCCGAGTGAGAAAACTAAGAAATTGCAATTCTTGGCAAATTTTTAAAAATTGACCGTCGATAAATTCCAGTCCTTCAAATTCTGGACAAATTAAATTATTCCATTGTGAAATTTTAATATTTGTCTCTTGTGCTAACCAATGTGAGAGAGCAAAAGAAGAAACGTGGTTTCCAATGAAACGTGTATTTATTGTTTTTGGTAGAACACAAACTTTACTAGAGTTGTATGCTTTACTTTTTCCTTCTGGTTTTAACCACGTTGGAAATTTAATAAGAAGTTCATTAACTAATAATCCAAAAGACAGGTGAGAAAGAGAATGAGAATAATTTCGAATTGAATAAATCTGATCATCTTTCGGAGTCGAAATAAGTTTAATTAGCTCGGTAAGTGTAATGTTTTCAAATGCTTCTTTAAGTTTTAATAAAGATTCTTTGTATTCACTAGATGGTCGGTACCAGCTGTATTGATTGATTTGTAGAGACTCGCAAACTAGCTCTGTAGAACTGTCTTTTTTAAATATTTTACCCAAAAAAGAAAGTGGATTTAGAAGAATATCCTCGGTTACAGTAAGATTTTGTTCCTTCGAGAGATCCATAATAAATTTAATTCTAAATAAATAAATTGCCACTGCTCTAAAGCAATGAATTCTCACAAAGTCATCAAGATGTTTTTTAAGAGGCGAAGACTCATCTTGCATATGAAGCCAAAAATCATTTTGTAGACCCAAGAGGCTCTTGTCGATTTTTGCATAGTCAGCAAAATGCATGAATTCATTATATGTTTGAAGTTTCATCGACTTGTTTGTTGAACAAGATTTTTTAAATAAAGCTAACGCGTCGATTGAAAGATTACTAAGAATATTTTTTATAACGATAGCAGATGCAGTGATTAAGCCTTCACCTTTCCAACCAGGAATAAAAAATTCAGATGGATTGAAACTTGAATGAGCAAAACCTCTAGCGGTTTCACCAATTTCATCAAATGATGAAATTGAGAAAGCGTTCTCGTGGGCCCAAGGCCTAGAGTTCGGTTTGCTAGAATGATCCAATTTTTAATCCTTAAAAAGACCAAGTAAATTTATAAGTAAATGAGGCAAAATTGTGTCGTAGGAGGTGAGCGAAGTCACTTGAAAAAAACGAGTTTTTTGAGCTTATTTTTGATGCAAGTGTCAGATAATATTAAGTTAAAGAAAAATTATAAAGAATTAGTGCATGATGCCGATAGGTTCTCGAGCAAGTTATAGTAACTGCGGGGTTTCCATAGCTTTATTAGGGGCATCTATGAGTGATATTTTTGACGAAGTTGACGATATTTTAAGTGAAGTTGATACAGAAACTTCAGAGATTGAGGCGTCAGATTTAGCTGAAAAAAACTTCAATGAATCAGAACTTCAGGACATTATGGCCGAGATTGAAAGTCTTGAAAAAGAATTTGAAACTGATGAAGTGAAAGCTTCACCATTAAAGCCTGTAAAAGTTGCAAAACAAACAGACCTTCAAGATGAGATCGACCGCGAATTAGAAACATCTATGGCATCGAGAGATGAGAAGACTTCCTTTGAAGCGACTCCCAAAGTTTTATCTTTTGAAAAAAAATCTCCAATAACCTCTGCACCTGCAAGTACCGCTTGCTCGAGTTCAGAGATTTCATTTGCGGCCCATGGACAAATGAATCTCAATCTGGATTTTAAAGTTGGTGAAGAAACTGCAAGACTCTCAATTGATCCAGTTAAAGGATTAATTGTCACAATGTCTGGTGTTGAACTTTGTATTAACCAAGAAGATGGTTGCAAAGTAACAATGGAGTCCGGAGTGAAGTTTACAATTCCTTTGACGTCGTCTGAATCTGCCCTTAAAAAGAAATCAGCTTAGACACATTCTTTTTAGGAGAGGTCCATGAGTATTAAAATCCTTGGTGGATTTGCTCGAGGTCAAGTTCTTACAGTTCAAAAAGGCGATACAATCAGGCCAACCTCTATCATGTTAAGACGGAGAATTTATGATTTTTTTCAAGACCTAGAGGGCTTTTATTTTTTAGATCTATGTGCTGGTTCAGGAGCCATGGGATTTGAAGCCTGGTCGAGAGGAGCATCACGTGTTTATTTAAATGAAGTCAGCAAGCATGTTTTAAAAACTCTTGAAGATAATCGCGAAAATTTACTAATCAAAAATCATCATAAAAAATCCGGCGAGATAAAAGTTAGTAATGCACCAGCTGAAAAATTTATTCGTGAATTTAAGCGCGACTATCAAAAATTTGATGAAGAGCAAAAAAAGCAAACGATCATTTTTTTAGACCCGCCATACTCTTTAAAAAGTATTTATTTTGATGTCGTGTCGGAGTTAATTGGAAGTGCTGAGGAAGATCCTTGGTATTTTGGTCAACTTTGGATTGAATCAGATCCTAAGAAAGGGATTCCAAGGAATGGTTGGAGTGATTACAATTTGAAGGCATCTAAACTTTTCGAGCAAGGTGAAAACTATATCTTCGTGACAATTTTTCCCCAATCTTAGAATTTATGAATTAATATCTAAGAAGGAAAATACCTACGGAGAGACTATGGAATTAAGCTCACGAGTCAAAGGCATAGCAGAGAGTGTAACGTTGAAGCTTAATACCAAAGCGATGGAACTTACAGACAGCGGCAAACAAGTTTATAATCTAACGGCCGGCCAACTTCCATTTAGACCTCCACAATCTTTCATTGAAGCCATCAGAACTGAATTAGATTTTCTAAAATCTTATCAGTACAGCCCGGTTGCAGGATTCCAAGATTTAAGAAAAAAAATCATAGAGCATATCGAAGAAACTAGAGGAATAAATTTTGCTAGTTTGGATGAACCTTTTAGTTGTGTTGTTTCAAATGGTGCCAAACATTCTATTTCGAATATTTTAGGTGCAATTATTGATCCGGGAGACGAAGTTATTATTATCGCTCCTTATTGGATTTCTTACCCTGAAATGATTAAATTTTGTAGAGGAATTCCAATCATTGTTGCGTCCTCAATCTTTGACGTGTTCACTCCGCCTCTTCATGAAATTAAAAAAGCTATCTCAGAAAAAACGAAGGCAATTATTATTAATAGTCCCAACAATCCAGCGGGAATTCATTACTCAGATGAATGGATGCAGGAATTTGCCGATCTATTAATGGAGTACCCTCACGTCAATGTTATCAGCGATGAAATTTATTTTGAAGTTTGTTATTACGATCCAAAACCAACTTATTTTTATCAAAAAAATCCTGAATTGTTAAAGCGTACAATTATTGTCGATGGTATTTCAAAAGCATTTGCCAGCACTGGACTTCGTATTGGGTATTGTGTTGGACCTGCCAATATTTGCAAGGGAATTGAAAATCTTCAAGGTCAATTAACTTCAAGTGCAAACTCTTTAATTCAAAGAGCGATGATGAACTATGATTTTTCTAGCTCTCATCAATTCCTCGTTCCCGTTAAAAATCATTTACGCGACAACGCCAACGTCATTAGAGAAAAATTGAAAGAAGCCCATTTGATGAAGTGCTGGTATCAGCCGGTGTCTGCTTTTTATTATATGATCGACTTTTCTCAAACTCCCGTATTTGAGAAATATGCTAAGAATAGAAAAGATAAGACCGACTATTCCGTTTTGATTTGTGAAGATATTTTACAGGAATTGGGCGTTGTAATCGTTCCTGGAACTGATTTCGGGATGACTAATTCTGCACGTTTGAGTCTTGTTCTTCATAAAGAAGCATTTTCTGAAGCTATGGATAAGTTAGTTAATTTCCTCAATGAAGGCTCGCCAAAAATCTAGATCCAACTCCCTTTTTATCAAGTTCAACTAGGGGGTTTTTTCCCTAGGGTACCCCAGCTATTTTCTTTAGGCATAATAGAGTGAAGGGGGATTATTCCTATGCTTAGAAGCTCTATTATTATTCTTATAACTCTTCTAGTTGTTTCCTGTGGAAAAACCACAGACGAAAAGACGATGGAAGCTGTCTTAAGCGCCAATATTTCCTTAAGCAAAGGAAATTGCCAAGAGGCAATTAATATTCTGGAAGCAAACGGCAGACAAAATAATAATTCTCATTATTTGAAAACGCTTGCATCTGCTTATGCTTGCCGATCAAAATTTTCTGTCGTTACTTTTTTTGCTTCAGATATTGGTCTTTCTGTAACTCCCGCACCACTTGGTGGAGCTGCTAAATATTCGACCTCATTGGCTGTGGTATCTACTCCGCTACAAACAGACAATAATTTTCAGGATTTGCAAACCGCAATTAACATTCTTTATTATGCTGGTGGATTCTCGAGCGCGACTGAACCAACTTCGTTTGAAAGATTAAAATATTTTACTACTACAGATGCGGGTGAGATTAATTCGCAACTTCTTTTTATGACACTTGCTCAGTTAGGAAAATACATGAAAGTGTATGCTAATGCCGGAACAACTGGAGTGAAAGGATCCGGAGGGGCAGGGAATAATTGTTTCACTAATTACACTGATGCTGGTATTCCACCCCCAATTATAACTGCGCTTTCAAGCATGCCAGGTGCTTGTAAAGTCACTAATTCTCCACATGCTCAATTGGCCACTGCAGTCACTGCGAGAAGAACAAGGTTGTGTCAGGGAGTTGTCTTGGTTAACGGGATTCTTGACACTCTTCCAAGTGTTATTGCTTCAGGAGCGGGGAGTCTTGGTTCCATTTCAACTTTAACAGCCAATATTAATAGTTATAAAGCATCGTTAGTTGCCGCCTATCCAGCAGTAGGTCTGGTGACAACTGTTTTAAGTCAATACAATTGTGAAAATGATCCAGGCATCACTACCGCAACATTAGAATCTTATTTTGCAATTATCTTTGAGGCGTTGATTCAATGATTAAGAAACTAATCTTTGTATTATTTGCATTAAATACATTCTTTTTGAATGCAGGACTTGCTCAAGAAGTAAATTCTCTGGCAAGAAGTCCACGCGCACTTTTGATGGGAGATGCTTATACTGCAATTGCTGATGATGAATTCACATTGTTTTATAATCCAGCTGCACTTGGAGGAAATAAGGGAGTAAGTCTAACTCTTCTCGATCCAACATTAGGCATGACTGATATTTTAGGTGATCTAGGGAGATTTAAAAATCTTCCTAAAGGGCCAGGAGCAGCTCCACTAATTGCCAATAGAATTTTGGATCTACCTGTCTATATTCAGGCCGGAATTTTTCCGACTCTGAAAATGGGTGGGTTTGGTTTTACACTTTTTGCTAATTCAAAAGCTAGCCTAGTTCTAAGGAATGCAACAAACCCGATTTTTGATGTTAATTACCGTTATGATCGAGGGTTTATTTTTGGTTATGCCTACAATATCGGAAATGGAGGATTATCTTCCAAGGGGAAAAAAGGGTCAAAAATAACAACCAATCCTGGAACGCGTCTCTCTATTGGGATAGCCGCAAAACATATGAACCGCGAAGGACTTCAAAATCAATTTGATCTTTTTGGGACTACGCTTTTAAATAAAATCAATTCTGGAGCAACTGATATTGCTTCACTAAAAAATGCTTTAGGATACTCCAAAGGAAGTGCCTGGGGATATGATTTAGGTAGTGAATATGTCATTTCATCGGGACACTCCACTTTCACTTCTGCTCTTTCCATTCTTGATATTGGTGCTACTCGCTTTAACAAAACACAGGGAATCGCAGATGTTCCAAAGCAAGACATGATGATCAATTCAGGTGTTGCTTACAAGCAGGATTTTGGACTGTTTGACTACACTCTCTCTGCAGATATTCACCCTATGAATAGTGCAATAGATTTTGGACGAAAGTTTCATTTTGGATCAGAACTATCATTACCTCTAATAACATTCAACGTTGGCTGGAGTGAAGGGTATGTTTCCTATGGTGGTTCAATAAAACTTTGGCCTGTTAAAATCACAACTGGATTCTATGGTGTGGAGGTCGGTTCACACTTCCGCGAACAAGAGGCTAAAAGATTCATCCTGTATGTAAGTCTTTTCGACTTTTCAATCGATCTCTAGTTCTCTACAATTTTTATAGGCACTCATGTATTTAAATATGAATTAACCGACTAATGTAGTCGGCAATGCCCTTGGAGGTTTTGTTGAAAAAGATTTTTGTACTAGACACCAACGTTCTTCTTTTTGATCCTACAGCTTTTAGAAAATTTGGAAAAAATACAGTTTTTATTCCATTGATCGTTATTGAAGAAATAGATCGTTTCAAAAAAGATCAAAACGAGAACGGTCGAAGTGCCCGAAATTTTTCTCGCTATATTGATGATCTTCGCTCTCGCGGTTCTTTGGCCGAAGGTGTTCTTTTAGATAGTGGTGGAACGCTGATCATTTCAGTTGACCGTCGTGTTGATTCCAAAAATCTTCCTATTGATGTTTCGATAAATGTCAACTTGATTCTCTCTTCCGCTTTAGCTTTTAAACTAGAAGGAGTTGATGTTCATCTAATCACTAAAGATATCAATCTTCGTTTGAAGGCAGATATTTTAGGTGTTCCGGCTGAAGATTACGGAACATTGGATATTGCTTTAGATGAACTTTATTCTGGTCAGAGGGTATTCGAAATTTCTGCAGAAAGATTAAAAGAATATGAAGCTGGACGTTTTTTACTTCTTGATGAAGAAGAACAATTCGGCGTTTTTCCCAATGAATATTTTATACTTCAAGAATTTCATAACCCAAGAAGAAGACTTTTGGGGCGCTACCACCAAGGGAAAAAAGGGATTGTTCCTCTTATCTCTTTACGAGAAGGCATTTGGGGAATTTATCCAAAAAATGTCGAGCAACAATTTGCACTCGATGCGCTACTTAATGATGAGATCGCACTTGTGTCTCTTGTCGGAAAAGCAGGTACAGGTAAAACACTTTTGGCGATTGCAGCTGGATTAGAAAAAACAATTGCTCAAGGAAAATACTCACGTTTATTAGTATCTCGTCCAATTCAACCAATGGGACGCGACCTAGGATTTCTTCCCGGGGATGTTAACGAAAAGCTAGCTCCTTGGATGCAGCCCATTTTTGACAATATGGACTTCCTCTTCAATCAAAATAGAAAACAAGCGGGAACTTCATACGAAGAATTAATTAACCAGGGAATGCTCCATATTGAGCCTCTGACTTATATTCGTGGTCGATCAATTCCCGGCCAGTATCTGATTGTCGATGAAGCTCAAAACCTTTCTCCACATGAAGTTAAAACAATAGTTACACGAGCCGGAGAAGGAACAAAAATTGTTCTTACTGGTGACTGTCAACAGATCGATAGCCCTTACTTAGATGAAACTAATAACGGGTTAGCTTATGTTGTAGACCGTTTGAAGACCGAAGATATTATCGGTCATACTACTTTACGAATCGGTGAGAGATCGCCGTTATCAGAGGTGGCTTCAAAGCTACTATGAGTAATAAGAAACACGATCCGCGCTTACAAAGAAAATTTCTTCGTGCTCCTCTGAAATCAGTTTGTCTGTATGTTGATGGGGAGCACGTTTTTAAGGCGCGCGTTTTGAATATCTCAGAAGGGGGAATTCTCTTATCAGATCTTCCTCATATTCCAGAAATAAATTCACTTCCTCTAGCCATTGATCTGGTACTTTTTCCAAGACTGCAATCACTTACGCTAGAGCAAGTGAAGGCCTTTAACATTGAAGAGTTTCCTCGCTCCATCATGAAGACCAAGGGCCGGATGGTAAGAACGTTTGAAGGTCAGAGCAATGTCGATAAAATTTTTGTAAATTTTATCGGCTGCGAATTTTTTAATCCAACAACTGAATTCAAAATAGCCGTTTTTAAATACATTGAAACGTTTGCTAAAAATACCGTTTATCTTTTGAGTTTGTTTGAGTCTCTGGGAAATCGGACTGAACAACTGGAGCTTCTACAATCTGTCGCTCATCTTTTAGGTTATGATCGTCGAATGAAAATCCCGCTTCTTCGCGCAAAAGTTTTGCATGATTATCAAAGTTTAGAAAGTTTATAACTGAATTTTTCAATTAATAGAAAATCCCCAATAATCCATATTCCAATTTTTGTCCTGTTTTATCTTCAGTTGTCTCTCCTGCTAGCTCTGGAAGCTGTAAGGAAAGTAGCTTCATCTTCAAAAAAATCCATAGGAAGAAAAGCCTCCTGTAAATTCTCTTACTGTATTATCTCCCGTTTCTCCAAAGGTCACCTCCTTTTGAAAAAATTCAAAATCATTGAGCACCACTTTGATTGTGGAGCATGCATACAATGGCACGATAGGATTATTATTTACGATATAACTCGTAATAAAATTATCAACATTTTACTTGATGTTTAAACAACTAAAAAGATCAGGAAAATCTGTTAAATAAAATAAAATTTATCTCAATTTTTCTAAAGATAGAACGATATTCAATATGATTATGAAATTGAGAAAATTTTAGCTTGTTAAATTAGAAGGAGCTCCTTGAAAAATTTAAGTCTTCGATTAAAACTTTATTCTTTAGCCAGCATGCTAATTTTATTTGTCATGGTGGTGGGTATTACAGGTTACTGGTCTTCTTATACGATCGCTAAAGAATATTCAAAAATTGCGAAATTTAACTTTCCTAATACAAGTAATCTTTTAGAAGAGTTTACTCAGATCCACGGTAGAAGGGTGCAACTTCTTCAGCTCATCATGCCAGGAACCACGGATGCCCAGGACTTAAAAGCTCTAAAGAAAATGGAAGAGCATAAGATTATGGCCAAGCAATATGAAAAGGCATATCTGGAGATACCATTTACATCAGTTGAAGAGGTCCTTTATAACGAATTCAGAGCAGCGGAAGACAAACTCGATAAGGATTATGATAAAGAATTAGAATTGTATGGCAAAAACAAGAGCGAAACATCCCCAGAGCGAAAAGAAATGATCGATTTGGCCACTAATGCAATAGATGAACACGCCGATCAGCTAAAAGAAGTCTTAAAAAAACTTCTCGATTTTCATAAAGATGATGCAAAAAAGAACATCGCTGCAGCTAGTGCTGCCGAAAAAACAGGTTTGCTTTTAGTAAATATACTTGTTGTTGCAGCTATTATTATTGGTGGAATATTTGCCTTTTTATTATCGAGAAGCCTAGTAAAAACATTCAGTGAATTGGGCACTAGTCTTGCGAATTCTGGAGATCAGGTCAGTTCGGCCGCAACTCAGATAGCTTCAGCTTCAGAAGAGCTTTCTCAAGCGACAACTCAACAAGCAGCTTCTCTGCAAGAGACGTCTTCATCAATTGAAGAAATAAGTTCAATGATCAATGCCAATACTGAAAATGCCAAACAATCTTCCACTGTTTCAGCGCAAAGTTTAGTTACGGCGGAAAGAGGAAAAGAAGTTGTTGAACATATGATTAGGGCCATTGGAGATATCAATACTAGTAACATTGGTATTATGAACCAAATTGATGAGACCAATAAAGAGATTGAAAATATTGTAAAAATTATCAATGAAATTGGTTCTAAAACAAAAGTCATTAACGATATCGTTTTCCAAACTAAACTTCTCTCTTTCAATGCATCAGTAGAAGCTGCGCGTGCTGGGGAGCAAGGAAAAGGATTTGCTGTAGTGGCCGAAGAAGTTGGGAATCTTGCGGCCATGAGTGGAGCAGCTGCACTTGAAATTTCCAATATGCTCGAAGGAAGTATTAAGTCAGTTGAAGGAATTGTTAGAAATTCTAAAGAAAAAATTGGAAAACTTATATTAAATGGTAAGGAAAAAGTTGAAACTGGAACTCGTGTTGCTCATGATTGCGAAGAAGTTTTAAATGAAATCGTATTATCTGTCGCAAGTGTCTCAAAAATGATTGCTGAAATATCTTCTGCTAGTCAAGAGCAAGCCCAAGGTGTTCACGAAATAACAAAAGCTATTGCTCAGCTTGATCAAGTAACTCAACAGAACACTGCCAATTCAGCCGAGTCAGCTAATGCGGCAGGAACTCTTTCGAGTCAAGCCGAAATGCTTAATTCTTTAGTTCAAGAATTAGTTCAAACTATTGAAGGAGGGGCAAAGATAAATAAACAACAACTAATTCAAAAAAATTCTATACAAGTAAATAAAAAAGTTACACCAACACGCCCGACAGAAAATAAACCAAAAGAAAATTTTAGTTCTAATACTTCTAATTCCTTGTCAAAGAACGAAATAAAAACAACAAATACTTTTCCTTCTCATGACGACTCTAGATTTGAAGAAATTTAATTTTGTGGAAATAATGAAATAATTCGAAAAAAATAATGGATATAAAAAATCCAAAAAATAAGCAAGGACTTAATTATTTCGCTTAAAAAAGCCTTTACCATTTTAAATTAACGCTTAAATTTTTGTTCATCTCAATATCCAATGCCGCCGAGTCTCTAAGTTATTCAGGTCGCCTGTAGGTACTAAAGCAGTGAACGTGGTTTTATTTTTTACTACCAATAATACAACTTCATACATTCATATTAAAACGCCATTTAGACCGGCGATAGATACAGGAATGTATCACTTTAAAGTTGAAGGCTATAGTTATGGTGATTTAAAGGATATTGATTTAACTTTTGAAGGTTGTAGAATCAGCAAGTGCAAACAACTCATAAATCCATAAAGCAGAAATAAGAAGTAAAGATAAGCCTAGTGCAGCTTATCTTCGATTTGTTTTTTTAAGTCTTTTACAGACTCAGCAAGGTGTCTGGATTCTTTTTCCAAACGAGTCGTGAATTCATTCATTATCACGCGTGTTTTAGAAAAGATGTCGCCTTCGTCACTTTTTATTTGATTCAAAATTTCATTCGACTCATTCATAAGATCGTTAAAGCTTAAAACTTTAAGGTAATCAGAGAAACTATTTTCTCTCTTGTGGTTTTTCCATTGATCTAGATTGACTAGATTATCGCCGTTATTCATTTTTCCCATCCCCCAAAGATTTTGTCTGTTATCCGCTAATGAACATGACTTTTCAATTAAAGTTTCTAGGCAGTGAAAAAATTACTTTGGCGTGGGGCGTATGCAAGTACAGAGGATCTAAGGATTAAATAGAATATATATATGAGAAAATGGCCGTACTCAAAGGGCACGGCCAAATGTAAGATTATTTCAGTTTGTTGAAGTATTCTTGAGATCCTTTTGGATCTGGTTTCATTGTAGCTGCACCTTTTGTCCAGCCTGCAGGGCATACCTCACCGTGCTTAGAAGTGTATTGGTAAGCTTCAACAGTGCGAAGAATTTCTTCAACGTTTCTTCCGACCGAAAGATTGTTAACTGTTGCTGTTTGAATAACATTTTTATCATCAATAACAAAAACTCCGCGAAGAGCTACAGAGTCTCCAGCAAGAACTTCGTATGAACGAGCGATGCCTTTTGAAAGGTCAGCGACTAGAGGGTGATGCATTTTTCCAAGACCACCTTTATTTCTTTCAATATTTGTCCAAGCAAGGTGAGAGAAAGCTGAGTCAACTGAACAACCAATGACTTCGCAATTGAGTTCTTTGAATTTTGACAGGCTATCTTCGAATGCTGTGATTTCAGTTGGGCAAACGAATGTGAAATCTAGTGGATAAAAATAAAGAACTTTCCACTTACCAGCAAAGTCTTTGTGGAGTGAAAGAGTTTTAATTTCGCCATTAACAACGGCATCGGCAGTAAAATCGGGAGCAGTGTTTCCTACTAATCTAGACATGAATTCCTCCATAAAATAATTTTTATATAATATTGTTTTGAGCCTAACCACTTTAAGATGAAAGGCCGTCAAGATCAAGTGGAAATCCCTGAAGATCTAGCTTAAAAACTCAAAATAACGCAGACTTAAGTCTTGTTAAAAAAGTCTTTAAGAGTAAGCTAAATAGTTAAAGATTTTGAACTTTGAAACCGAATAGATTAGGAATTATACAAAATCCGAACAACATAGTACGTGGAGAATTTAATGGATCCCAAAGCCTATATCCCGAACCCAATCGTCATTGAACAAACTGCGCGCGGTGAGAGACAATACGATATTTACTCTCGTCTTCTCCTCGATAGAATCGTTTTTCTGGGAACAGAAGTTAACGATACTGTCGCCAATTTAATTATGGCCCAGATGATGTTTTTAGAGCAGTCAGACGCTGAAGCTCCAATTCACTTTTACATTAATAGTCCAGGTGGATCTGTTTACGCAGGTCTTGGGATTTACGATATCATGCAACACATAACGTGCCCGGTTTATACTTACTGTGTAGGGATGGCCGCTTCGATGGGTTCACTTCTTCTTACTGCAGGAGCTGCAGGTCATAGACATTCGCTTCCGCACTCGCGCATTATGATTCACCAACCTCTAGGTGGTGCTCGCGGTCAGGCAAGTGATATTCAAATTCAAGCAAACGAAATTCAAGACCTGAAAATACAATTGAATGAGATCTACATAAGACACTCTAGCTCTGGTATGACTATGGAGAAAATCACGAAAGAAACTGATCGAGATAATTATTTAAATCCGATCAAGGCCATTGAGTTGGGTTTGATTGACGTTGTTATTGATAGAAGCGGAAACAAATTAAAAAAATAAGTTATAAGAATAATTCCAGACAAATTGCAAAGGATCGATACAGATGACAAAAGAAAAAGCTAATTTCGGAAGTGCTCTTCACTGTAACTTTTGTGGTAAATCACAGAAGGAAGTAAAAAAATTAATCGCAGGCCCAGGATGTTATATTTGCGATGAATGTATCGAGCTTTGTAATGATATTATTTTTGAAGATTCACAAAAAAGTAATACAAAATCAGTTGTCGATAATGTTCCAAAACCGCATGAGATTAAAGCTCACTTGGATAATTATGTTATCGGACAAGATAGAGCTAAAAAAATTATCTCTGTTGCGGTTCATAACCACTACAAAAGAATTTCTCATAAAAATGGTGATCCAAGAAAAACTGATGTTGTCGAATTGGCAAAATCAAATATTCTTCTAGCGGGACCAACTGGTTCCGGGAAAACATTAATTGCACAATCGTTGGCTAAATTTTTGAACGTGCCATTTGCAATCGCTGATGCGACTTCATTAACTGAAGCGGGTTATGTAGGTGAGGATGTCGAAAATATTATTCTAAATCTTCTTCAAAATTGTGACTTCGATGTTGAGCGCGCTCAACGCGGAATCGTGTACATTGATGAGATCGATAAGATTGCTAGAAAGTCTGAAAACCCATCAATCACCAGAGACGTTTCAGGTGAAGGTGTTCAGCAAGCACTTCTAAAAATCGTTGAAGGAACGATTGCTTCTGTTCCGCCAAAAGGTGGACGTAAGCATCCTCAACAAGAATTTATTCAAGTTGATACCAAAAATATTCTCTTTATTTGTGCCGGCGCTTTTGTAGGACTTGATAAAATTATCGAAAAGAGAATGACAAAAAGACCAATGGGATTGATCTCAGAAAAATCTGAGGCTGCTCAATCTGTGATTGAAAAAATGGGTGGAATCGAGCCTGAGGATCTTTCTAAATTCGGTTTAATTCCTGAGTTCATCGGACGTCTTCCAGTCAACGCGATGTTGTCGGAGTTAGATGAAGAAGCTCTGGTTTCTATTTTAACAGAACCAAAAAATGCATTAACAAAACAATACCAAAAACTTTTTGAGTATGAAGGAATTGAGCTTGAATTTGAAGCTACTGCTTTAAAAGAAGTTGCAAGACAAGCTCTAGAGAGACGTACAGGTGCACGTGGATTACGCGCAATCCTTGAACAATCTATGCTTGATGTAATGTATGAAGTTCCTTCGAATGAAAAAGTTTGTAAAGTTATTGTGACTCTTGAATCAGTCACTGGAAAAGGGGCCCCTAAGGTTATAGAAGGGCCTAGAAAGTCTTTTGCTCCAACGGCAGCAGCATCAGTTGTAATTCAGAAGAAGACTGTTGAATCAGCTTAAAATTTAATTCTTATTTTTTAGAATATGAAGCCTCCTTTTGGGAGGCTTTTTTTTTGCCTTTTTTTAGTGTTTATTGACTCCGGTCGGCCCTTGACAGAAATAGTCAGTTGTAAAAAACTTGAAGTTTGTTAAGATTAAAAACTAGTGGTTGATGAAGGAAACTTGCAGGAATCGTTACTTCAACCACCAGAAAACTTCCCAAATTCTTGATAAGCCTTTTCAGGCTAGATACCACTATACATTTTAAATTTTAAGAAGAATGCCTGACATCAGTCTTAGACTTTCTATAATGAATTAGAACATTGAAAAAGATAATAAAGACCAGCCAGTAATAATAAAATTGCTAATTGAAATAAAAATCGAGCTCGAGTAAAGTCCAAAAAACTACTCATTCCATCATCTTCGTTTCCATTTTTTCTTTTAAATTCTTTATAAAAAAGAAATGCACTAGAAATTGTTAATACTAATCCAATCAATAAATGACTTATACTCATGTAATATATATTAACATATATAAGGCTAAGAAAAGAATAATGGCAGAAAAGCGATTGAAAATACCTGAAGGCTAACCTTAATAAACAAAGGCCAGTTCTTTGGCCTGCCCTCAGATTTGCATATAGTATTGGTCATCGTAGTAAAACGGCAATTGTTACGCTTGCATTCCATAAAGCATGCAGAATTATTGTTGGCAATAAATTGTTATAGGCAAGTCTGACTCTATTAACAAAAAGTGCAAAGATTAAAAGAGAAACAAAAGATATAGGAATGTGACAAATTGCAAAGTAAAGTGCTGTAAGGAGTAATAAACTACGCTGTCCAAAAATTCCAAGTTTGAAATAATCTCTAAAGAGAATACCTCTAAAGAAACTTTCCTCTAAAATTGCAGAGGTAATAGAAATTACTAAAAAACCTATTGCTACAACAAAGTATGATTTATTTTTAAATACGACAGCAATTGCATAACCAAAGGGATGAGATATTTGATCTAAATTAATTGTTTTACCAAAAATTATACTTAACAGAGGAAAAAGTGAGAGCAATAAACAAAATAAAAAAAGTTGATCTGGCTTAAATTTATGAATTGGTAAGAATTGCTTTTTATCTGGTTCATTTCTAATTGAAACAAAGAGAAGAATAATGCTCAGAATGGCCAATCCGAATGAGGTGAAAATATATATTTGCGCATTTAATGGATTGTTAAGAATTAAAAAAGTTTTAGATAAATTCCTAATAGGCAGACCTGCCAACAGGCTCAAGCTCGTTATAAGTGAACCCCAAAAATAAAAACGAATATGACTTCCGCCAATGATTCCGTCTTTAAGCGGTCTATAGAAAAAATAATAAATTAAGGGAAAGGCGAATAATGGAGGAAATAAAGCTCCAAAAATTATCCACATCCAAGTTTTTTTATTCAAGTATTCACCTAATTTATTTGTCGATAAATAATTCCTTTTCTTCGTAATTATCGGAGAAATTAATCAATTTCTATAGTAAAGAATTTTTAATCAAAGGTAATGGTTTTGAGAGACCTTCTTGCTATGATCTCTTCGTCTTCAATATCAAAAGTATCCCTTTTTCAATTTTCAGCCAGTTGAACTTCAACGTTTTTCTGTCGATTTTATGTTTCAATTGAGTTTTGAGGAACATTAGAACTTGAGGTCGCAATTTGCGACCTCAAGTTCGGCACATGGGAGCGTCGATATTAATTTCGCTATCATGCGAATATTCACAAAACTTAGAAGTTTTCTTGCTATGGAAAGTTCATTAAATGAACGTATGGGGAAGTTGGTTCTACCGCTTTTTAAAGCAGTGCTCGTAAAGTTAGATTCATTGGATGAACTTGTATCCCCTAAGCTTTCTCCCAATAGAAAAAATTGGTTTGAACAATAAAAAGTAAAAGTTTTGTAATTACTCGGAATTTTTAGCATAAATTTGCAACGCTTTTTATCGGCTATTAAAAAAAATATTAGTGCAATATAATTTTCAACTAACTCTTCCTTACAGTATGCCCCTATGCAGAGGGATTAGAGAATTCTAGAACTTAGCTAGGTAACGCTTCTAGAATAAATAACAAGTCTTTGAATATTTTGGGATAAAAGCAATTAATGCCCTTACTTTTTTTTTGACCTTGATTGCATTTTCATGTCATCATTTTATAAGACCCTTCAGTTCCAAGGTGGCAGTCAAGAAGTGATACCCACAGGAACCAGAGGATGTAACAAATAGTGCAGGAGGTACTATGTCGCAAGCTTGGTCAGAATCAAAAAAGTTCCCGTTATTACCACTTAGGGACATGATTATTTTCCCGCATATGGTAGTACCTCTATTCGTGGGAAGAGAAAAATCTATCTCTGCGCTTGAAGAAGCCCAAAGAAACAACAACGAAATTTTCCTAGTCACTCAAAGAGATGCGAGTGTACTAAATCCAGATCGTGAAGACATTTACGAAGTGGGTGTGGTTGTGAACATCATCCAGATGTTAAGACTGCCGGACAATACTGTAAAAGTGTTGATCGAAGGAAAGTACCGTGCACGCCTTAAAACTTTCGAATCAGGCCCAGAAGGCTATTTCGCTGAAGTTGAAAAATGCTCATCAGAAACTAAGGATCCAGTCACTCTTGAAGCCACCATAAGAAGCATCAAAGGAATCTTTGAACAATATGTGAAGCTTAATAAGAGAATACCACCTGAACTTCTTATGAGTATCTCTTCGATCACCGATCCTTCGCGCCTAGCAGATATTATGGTCGCGCATTTGACGATGAAGATTTCAGAAAAACAAGAAATCTTAGAAGCAGTTGAAGTTGGTAGAAGACTTGAACTTCTATTAGAAAAAATGCAAGGTGAAATTGAAATCATCAATGTTGAAAGACGTATCCGCACACGTGTAAAAACGCAGATGGAAAAGTCTCAAAAAGAATACTATTTGAATGAGCAGATGAATGCGATTCAAAAAGAACTTGGCCAAAAAGATGACGGCAAAACCGACATCCAAGAAATGGAAGAACGCTTAGCTGCTAAGAAAATGCCTGAAGAAGCCAGAGAAAAAACAGGTAAGGAACTTAAGAAGTTAAAATCAATGTCTCCAATGTCTGCAGAATCAGCAGTTGTTAGAAACTATATTGACTGGATGTTATCCCTTCCATGGGATGAATATACAACTGATAACAATTCAGTTCCAAGAGCTCGTGAAATTCTTGATGATCACCACTACGGAATGAAAGACGTAAAAGAGAGAATCATAGAGTATCTAGCTGTTCGTTCTCTTCTAAAAGAAGAAGGAAAAGGAACGATTCTATGCCTTGCTGGTCCGCCGGGAGTTGGTAAGACATCTATCGCAAAATCATTGGCAGAATCTTTAGGAAGAAGCTTCCAGAGAATTGCTCTTGGTGGAGTTCGTGATGAATCTGAAATTCGCGGACACAGAAGAACATATGTAGGAGCGATGCCAGGTAAATTGATGATGGCCCTTAAAAAGGCTGGAACATCAAATCCTTTAATCCTCTTAGATGAAATTGATAAAATGTCATCTGATATGCGCGGCGATCCTGCTTCAGCAATGCTTGAAGTATTAGATCCTGAGCAGAACAAATCTTTTTCTGATCATTATATTGAAGTTGAATACGATCTCTCGAAAGTTATGTTCGTAATGACTGCTAATGATCTTTCAAAAATTCCGGGTCCACTAAGAGACCGTATGGAAATTATCCACATCTCTGGATACACTCCGCAGGAAAAACTTGAAATCGGAAAGAGATATTTACTTAAAAAAGCAGTGAAGGGCAATGGTTTAGTAGACCATGAAGTCCAAATCGGCGACACATGTATGATGGATATCATTCGTGGTTGGTCGAAAGAAGCTGGGGTTCGTGAATTCGAAAGACAACTAAATAACGTTGTTAGAAAAATCGCGACAGAAGTTGTAACAAAAGAAGTTCCCGCTGGAAAAAAATTCAACGTGACTTCAAAACAACTTCCAAAATACTTAGGACCTCGTCGTTACGACAGCACTGATATCGAATCTGGATCACAAATTGGTTTGGTTAACGGTCTTGCTTGGACGAGTGTTGGCGGAGAGCTTCTTCATATAGAAGTAGTGACTGTTGAAGGAAATGGAAAAATCCAAATCACGGGGAAACTTGGTGAAGTAATGCAAGAGTCGGCGAAAGCAGCTCTAAGTTACGTGCGATCAATCTCAGGACGTTTGGGAATTTCACACGAATGGTATAACAAAAACGATATCCATATTCACGTACCAGAAGGTGGGACACCAAAAGATGGTCCATCGGCCGGTGTAACTATGGTGACAGCATTAACTTCTGCTATCACCGGAATTGCGGTTCACCAGAACGTAGCGATGACTGGTGAAGTAACAATCAGAGGTCGTGTACTTCCGATTGGCGGGTTAAAAGAAAAACTTCTTGCTGCTAAACATGCAGGAGTTAAAACGGTTATCATTCCAGCTAAGAACGTAAAAGATTTAGCAGATATTCCGCAAGAGATTCAAGATGGACTAGAAATTATTCCGTGTTCTCACGTTGAAGAAGTTTTAAAAGTTGCTCTTGATCTTAATCAGCCTGAGAAGTTTATGCAGGTTGTGGCACCTACTCTTACAGTGGTCGATGGAGATCGCGGTATGGGCGTGGCCAACTAATCTAAAAAGACAAATTATTCTTATTTACGAAGGGACCCTTAGGGGTCCCTTTTTTGCTTGCTCTGCTAATCAATTGTAATTAAAGAGATTGAGTCTTCTTGCCGATACAATTACATGACTCAAATTTTGCTAGTTATTAAAGACAAAGAGCTAAGTACGATTCTTCGCGGGAAGTTAACGCAAAAATATGGCGTTGAGGTAATTGTGAAGGGGACTGCTTCCGAAGCAATTTCACTTATCGAAATTCTTCCGGATATTGATATTATTCTCTGCAATGATTTTATCGATAAAGCGCCCGTGGCAGGCAAGCTTTGCGATTATCTAAAGACCAAGCAAGCAGAAGAATCTCGAAATATAAATATCGCAATTATTGGAACAGAAATTCCAAATTATCCCCTCGCTGTTTCCGTTGGTGAAAATCCTCCCTACCAAAAAATCATTGATTATTTTGGATTCCTGCTCGGTAAAGAAGAAAAAAACGTACTGGAAGAGGAAGAAAAATCGGAGAAAGAAAAAGCAGATAATGCAAAAGCGGAGCAGGAAAAAGCGGATAAAGAAGAAGCAGAGAGAGTAAAAATTGAAAAAGAAAGGGCTGAAAAAGAAAGGATAGAAAGAGAAAAAGCAGAAAAATTAGCTAAAGAAAAAGCTGAAATAGAAAAAATAGAAAGAGAAAAAGCTGTTAAGGAAAGAATTGAAAGAGGAAACGCAAGAATAGAGAAAGCAGAAAAGGAAAAAGCAGAAAAAGAGAAATTAGATAAAGAAAGAGCTAATAAAGAAAAAGCAGAAAAAGAAAGAATAGAACGTATGAAATTAG
>JACMPM010000084.1 GCA_014377485.1 Bacteriovorax sp.
AAACCACTTCCTGTAGAGAATAAATTAGAGAAATCTTAATTTTTTCTACCTCTGTTTGAAGTGATTAAGCACTTTTTTGAAAAAATATTAGTCCATAGTTTGCAGATTTAACCAGAGTTCGTACTTTTGCGGCGGAGAGTTGGCAGAGTGGTCGATTGCGGCAGTCTTGAAAACTGTTGACTTGTCAAAGGGTCCGCGGGTTCGAATCCCCCACTCTCCGCAACCTTTTAAAGGTATAAGCCCTTAGTTTAATGCTAGGGGCTTTTTTTATGCTCTAAGAATTTTAGGTAGCAAATTAGGTAGCAAATTTCATGTTTTAAAATACATTTACCATGATGAAGGCCATTAGAAAAATCATGTCAAAATTGACGCCTGCTAAAAAAGGGGCTAATATTTTACAAGTTGAAGCTGCAAGAAAGTTAAGGCCTGTTGGGCAATTAAAAAACATTCCTGTTGAAGAATGGACTGAAGAGGAAAAGTCGAGCAGTATCGCTTTAGCTCACAAGATGGTTGAATTTAGCAAAGTAGTTCAGAATGATTGGCCGCAGCAGATGAGAGATGCTTCGAGTTCGTTACTTAAGCATTATGGTTGGCACGTTAGTTTCGATATAGCATTCGGTAGCCTTGTGCCATTAATTCAGCAAGGGGATAATGAAGTTAATCGTTACATGATTGATACCATCAGCTCATCAATTACAGAAATGCAAGATCTTGCGGTATCGAGATTTCCAGAGAGAGCTAAAATGATAAACCTAGCATTTATTGCTCACACTAGAGGTGAATACGAACTTTCCGTTCCTGCATTTTTAATCCTATCAGAGGGAATTTTTAGAGGCATGTCGCAGGCCGATATTTTCGGGAATAGTCCGCAGGCTAAAGCTAGAAAGAAAGAGCTCATTGAAAATTTAAAGAAAGATAATGAAATAATATCCCTGTTACCCTATACTATTGAGGCGGTTATCGACGGAGATATTATTGGACTTAACTTCTCAAAGCAAGACTATCTTAAATTCCCGAATGTGTTGCATAGAAATTTAATCATTCACGGTGAATCAGTTGATTATGGCACAAAAGTCAATTCTTTTAAAGCCATCTCTCAGTTTCAATTTGTAATTAGGTCTGTATACATGGCATTTACAAAGGGTAAAATTTCAGATTGGTAGGCGAAGCAAAATTAATCTTATATTTGTCTAGTCCTTTTGTCGCTATTAGGATAAATCAAGATGGTGTAGGCAATTAGCATGCACCATTTTTTATTAGCCATTTTTGACAATTAGTATTGATAGACTGATGTCATTTCTTTTGCTCCTTCATATAGAACTCCTTTTTTAAGCTCGTATTTGTGAAGTTTAATAATCTCTTGATGTATCTTAAAAAAATATCCATGAGCTCTATCCCAGGGATTATGGTCACGGGGGCCATGTTTTTGGATCTTGAAGTTACTTTTAATGGCAAAATGGAAATAAAAGAATTCTTCATTAATTCGGTATAAAATATCCAACAATTCAGTGTCTAAGAGTGTGCTATGGGGCGTTATCTCTGCTATGGTATCTTTAACTATTGCTTGGATGGAAATAAGATATTCTTGCCAACTTATAGTTATTCCTTTTTGGGGAAAGTTCAATGGTTCATGCGGGTCAATCTTGGAGACTGCTAATTTCATTTCTACCGGAGAATAATAAATGAATTTAGTTTTATTTTGAACTTTTAAAATGCTTAACATTTCGTCAATTGCAATGGTTAAGTTTCTTAGTGGAGTTGAAGTCGATTTATAATTTCAGAAATAAATTGTTCGATAAATTTTCTTATTGGATTGTGTCGATAGAAAGTGATAATCGGAAAAAATATTGAATAGTAATTTTTGTAAGCACGATACTGATTTTCTTTTCCTGTTTTATGCTTTACGATGAAGCCCTCGAGAGTTGACAAGTCGAGTTTATTACCTTCTTTAAGATATTTTAGAACGTCTTTTCTTAAGTCAACAATAACACCAGAACGAGAAGCGTAATAGTCTGATGCCTTTTGAAGCTCGTCTTGCGGGACTGAATTTAATTTTGTTACTAAAGCATTATTGTCGGCGTAAAAAGTTGCTATTTCTGTTGAAATTTCACAGACTGCATTGATCCCATTTTTTATTTCTTGTTCTGTCATATTGTCGATTTGTTTTTTATCGGTGTCGGTCTCACAGGCTTGCGCCTAACGTTTGTCAGATTTCCGATGAACGGGCTTTTATTACAAAATACATATCAATCTCACCTTTATTCTTTGCTTGAATTTTTCCTCGATAAATGCAATTGAATTTATCTTTCACTAATTCATGAGTGCTACCGCTGATGTTTACTTTACCAATTTCGCCTGATGATTCCATACGGGCAGCAATGTTCACAGTGTCGCCCCATATATCGTATGCGAATTTTTTAACACCAACAATCCCGGCAACCACGGGACCTGTGTGAACACCGATTCTTATTTCAAACGGTTCTTTATTTTCTTTTTGCCGTTGCTTTAAATGTTCTTGCATAAACTGCTTAATTTCGATTGCAGCATTTACGACATCAAAAGCATTTGTTTTGTTGGTTACAGGCAAACCACCTGCACAC
>JACMPM010000085.1 GCA_014377485.1 Bacteriovorax sp.
AATCATGTTAAAAGATGAACGCGTGAAAATGCTTTCGTTCACCGGCTCTGCAGAAGTAGGCTGGTCATTAAAATCACAAGCTGGAAAAAAGAAAGTTGTGTTAGAGCTCGGCGGAAACGCGGCCGTGATTGTCGACCGCACCGCTAACTTAGATGAAGCTTCAAAAGCAATCGCCATGGGTGCCTACAATTATTCAGGCCAGGTTTGTATTTCTGTTCAAAGAATTTACGTCGATCATTCTGTGTTCGATGAATTCATTTTAAAATTTAAAGACGCTGTCGCAAGTTTAAAAGTCGGTGACCCGACTCATGAAGGTGTCGTTATAGGTCCGATGATTGATCGTGTTCACATCAATCGCATCGACAGCTGGATTCACGAAGCACGCTCACGTGGAGCTCAGGTAATTTTCGGCGGGAATGTTTTAAATTTAGAAAATAATTTATACGCTCCGACACTTTTAACCAACACACAAGGTGACATGAAAATTGTTTCAGAAGAAGCATTCGGGCCAGTCGCTATTATTGAAAAGGTTCAGTATTTTGATGAAGTGATTCGCGAGGTCAATCGTTCACGTTACGGACTTCAGGCGGGATTATTCACCAATCAAATTTCTCAAATGAAGTATGCTCACGAAAATTTAGAAGTGGGTGCTTTGATCATCAATGGAATTCCTGGTTTCAGAATCGATACGATGCCATACGGTGGAGTCAAAGATTCTGGCTTAGGCCGTGAAGGAGTTCGTTTCGCTCTGGCAGATATGCTGGAACCGCGCCTTCTGGTTTATTAAACGATTAGGCAAACTCTGAGTTCTCTTTTATAGGAACTCAACATTAAAATAAGCTTATTATTACGAAGAACATGCAATTTTTTGAGGCGGTGATAGTCAGCCACTATTCTTATCGGGATATGTCCTATCTTTATAATTTTAAACACCTTTTACGTTTTTAATTAGTCTATTTTAAATTTAGATATCAACAGGCCTTAGTATCAATCAATTCTTTTAATCATATTTAAAATGCGAATAGAATAAACTTTTGCAAATGAGGCACGTATGTTGAAACTAATAGTTATAATTTTGTATAGCTTATTTTTTAACTCTTCAGTGAACGCTCAAACAAGCAATGCATATTACTGCAATCCTAATTTTCAGACTGGTTTTCGAGATTTAGTTACTGAATGTTCCAATGCAAATACTTCCTTTGCCTCTAGTTGTGGTGCAGATCCAACTCATTTTTATGCAGGGTCAGCTAGTATCGTTATTACTGACATCGGAGTTGTGGAGGGAATTAGTGTCTCGAATGCAAAATGTCTCGTCTATGCATGTTTGAACTCGAGCGTAGTTGTCGCTGCGATTACTACAGGAAGTTCAAATGGCGTTAATTTTGGAACAAACTGCCCTGGAGAGGAAGAAGTTCCTCCAACTATTCCACCAACAATAATTACTACTATAAATACCGATCCAACCATTCGTTGTGGGTCCGTTATTCAGACATCAAATCAGGTTGTAGGCGAATTCATTCCGTTAACAGGTCTACCATTTAGCTTGAGTCATTTTTCCAGCAGAGTGATCGGTCGAATTGGCGATTATACAATGAAATATTCGGTAAATTCATCTGTCGTTCCATCAAATGTGACTGGATACAATTTAAAAGTAAAAGACTCTCAAAATAATGTTCTGATAGATAGAAATTTTAATAAAGATGCTGGCCAGAATTATAATTTTTACTGGAATGGATCTGAAAACGGAATTGAAACTTGGGCATCTGTTAATAGAAATATGACTTTAAAAACTCTTACCAGTTCAGGTGCTATTGCAGATCAATTCTATTCAATATCTATGGGAAGTTTGAAGGCCAAAAAACTAGGCCTCGGCGGATGGCTTCCAAACACTTGGCACTTTTATGATTCAGTGGCCGAAAAAGTATATGATGGCGATGGTAACACTCGTAACATTAAAGCTGTCCAGGAAGGAATCTACAATCGCGTAGCAAGTTCAGATGGATCAGAAGTTTATTATTTCGATTCTGTCGGCAGAATCGCCTTAACCAGAACTGGTTTAACAGGTTCCGTCCTCTATACTTTTGGTTATGATCAACTAACGGAAAAACTTTTAAATATTACTGATGCTTTTAACAATGTCACAAAATTTAAATATGACAGCAATGGAAATCTTGCACAGATAGTCTCGCCTGAAAATATTAAAACCAATTTCACGGTTGATTCAAATGGATACTTAAAAACGGTTACCAATCCTAAGAACGAAACTTATAGTATGACCTATAAAGATGCTGGAGGTCTGCTTGCGAGCTTCACAAAACCAAACGGCGTACAATCGACTTTTAGCTATGATAACCTGGGAAACCTTTTAACAGATTTAAATTCAGGTGGTCAGTCGAGTACTCTTTCTAAAACCGCGAATGGAATTAATGCGGTTTCTACGTTGGGGAGAATTACTCAAAATAATTTCGACCCAAAAACTAATTCTGAGATCGAGATTCGTCCTTCTGGATTAGCTACTACCTATGTACATGCCCCTGATGTTGAATCAGTTACGAATGTTATAAGTGTTACAAAAAGTAATATTACAAGTGATCCACGTTTTGGAAATCAAGTTTTAAATTATTCAAATACTCAAACAACTAACTTTGGGACATCTACAACTAACGTAGTGAATGAAGTTAACTTAAATGATTTAACTAATCCCTTTGCCATCGGAACATTAGATAAAACAATCGCTGAAGGAAATAGTGAAATCACCTCTCACTATGACGGATTAACAAGAACCAACACTTTTTCAACAAAACTAGGCCGCACTTTCGCTACTCAACTTGACTCGCTTGAGCGCCCAGTTCTTGAACAGTCCGGAAATATTCTTCCTAAAAAATATATTTATCAAAATGATTTGCTCTCTTCAGTAGTTCAAGGTGATAGAAAAACAACTTTAACTTATAATCCAAGCACTAAACTTTTAGGAACGGTAAAAAACGCTCTTAACCAAGAAGTAAATTATTATTATGATAATGCCCAAAGATTATCTGCAAAAAAATTACCAGATGGACGAGTTGTAAATTTTCAATATGATTCTAATAATAATCTAGTGAGCATTACACCTCCAGGTCGTCCTGCTCATAAATTTAATTATGGAGCAACTGAGCAGTTAAGCTCTTATCTTCCTCCAGTTCTTTCTGGTGTGGCCAATGTCAATACTCTTTATAGCTATAGTAAGGATAAAGAGCTTGTAAAAATTGCGCGTCCTGATGGACAAGAAATTAATTTCAACTACAACTCAACCTCGGGGCTTCTTGCTTCAATCACAGGTTCATTTGGAGTTATTTCAAGAGAATATCAAAATGAGCAATTAACTAAGATTACAGATCAATACGGACAAGTGGCAAGATTGGGTTACACTGGCTCAGTTGTCAGCTCCCTGATCATGAATAATTATCAGTATCAAAGAACGCCGAGCAATCAAGCTTCAGGATTAGTGGGTAGCGAATCGATCAGCGCAGGAAATAAATCTCAAGGCATCAGCTATTTTTACGATGATGATAAATTTTTAACGAAAGCTGGAGACTTAAATTTAGAATACAATTCACCTAACGGGAAAATGATTAGAACGAGTTTAGAAAATATTATCGAATACTATACTTACAACAAAGTAGGAGAAGTAAAATCTTATAAAGCAGTACTCAATCAAAGCAACAAAGAAAAACTTCTTTATAGTTATGAGTTATCTAGAGATAAATTAGGTCGAATAGTAAAGAAATTAGAACGTTTTTCTGAAGTTGAAAACTTACACAATGATAATGATAAAGACAAAAAAGATCGCGACCATGACAAGGATCATGATAAAAACCGTAACGATGAAAACAAACTAGAATCAGAATATCTCTATGACAACGCTGGACGCCTAATTCATGTACACGCATTTAGAAGAAACTCAAATTATGAGTACGACTTAAATTCAAATCGAATTCACGGACATGCCGGCGATGAAGAATTCAATGCGATTTATGATAATCAAGACAGATTGATTAGATTCAATCAGAATGTTTTTTCTTACAACCCAAATGGCGAAGTACTTTCTAAGTCGGAACTGATCAAATGCGATAAAGACGATGATAAAAAGAACAAGGATAAAAAAGATAAAGCACCAAGTTATGTTAATACTGCCTATCAGTACGATGTCTTTGGAAACTTAAAGGCTGCGGGCATTGTAACTTACAAGATTGATCCACTTCAAAGAAGAAGCGCACGATCGGTAAATGGAGTGATCACAAATCAATACGCTTATAATCCAGAAGGACAATTGATTGCTGAGCTAGATGCCCAGGGAGATTTACTAAAAACCTTTATCTATGCCAGCAAGTCTC
>JACMPM010000086.1 GCA_014377485.1 Bacteriovorax sp.
ATGGCCAGAAAAATTCCTATTCGAGCAAATCGATTAAGATTACCTAACTACTGTAATATTTGCTGATTTTTTTTGTTTTCTTTCATTGTCTGTTTTTTTCCACATCGCCGAGACCACTCTTTCCTGCTCATTAGCTTTCTATTTAATAATAATAAGAAGAATAATATTAAGAATAAGTTATTGTTCATACCTCAAGTCTATGAACAGTGATTTTTTAATATAATTAATCACTTGAATTTCTCTATTTTCAGATGAAACAATAGAGAAGCTCTATACCTGCTCCTTATGTGTCTCGCGTTGCAGTCAAGATGTTGAAAAAAATCCGAAGTTAACTCCGAAACAATTAATCAGATTTATCTGTGATCATGTTATTATAGAGGGTCGCTAGCTACACACCGTTACCAGAGTAGATCCCCCCGCAGAGAACCGTACGTGCAGATTTTCCGCATACGGCTCTTCAAGTAGGAGTTGTTTCACAGCTTGACATGCATCTTAAGCGATCCATAAGGAATTTTGAGAAACGGCTGCATCAATGGATATTTTTTTCATTAAACTATTAATCTCATTCCAATCCATCTTTCCGGTTACTCTTTTATAAGACTCCAAAAATTAAAAAATGTTCTTAAATTTTAAACGAAGTGATTAGCTCTCTGACTACTTACCTTTTAAAGCTGATTCAATTGCCTGAGTCAGTTTAGGATCTTCTGGTGAAATGTCTGGTGCGAAGCGCTCGATAACAACTCCATCTTTTACTAAAAACTTTTCAAAGTTCCACATAATTTCAGAAGGGCCACCAGAAAGGAGTCCGTGCTTTTCTAAGTTAGCTGCTAGTCCACTATTATCTGCTTGAACTGCTGCTGGCTTTGCTGCAGTGAGTGTTTTATAAAGTAGGTGTATTCCTTCTCCCTTCACTACAATCTTTTCCACAACAGGAAACTTTACACCATAATTCAACTGACAGAATTCCTGAATTTCAGCATTTGTCCCAGGCTCCTGAGCACCAAATTCATTTGCAGGAAAGCCAATGACCTCAAAACCATTGTCTTTATATTTTGAATAAATTTTTTCTAGACCTTCATACTGAGGAGTTAAACCACACTGAGAAGCTACATTGACTAACAATAAAACTTTTCCGCTATATGCTGAAAGATTAGTTGTTTTGCCATTATTTAAATTGAAATTGATTTGATTTAAATTTTCCATTTGAAACTCCGATAGATTTAATTTTTCTATTTATTTGATTATTCACTAATTCATTCAACTTAGCCATGGTATTTTGGTAAAATCGTGAGAAGTTATTGGTCTGCGCTAGAGTGCTGGATGTCGATATAATATCATTAAATTCAAATCCATCTTCTCGTGAAATTTCACAGGCCTTATTTAAAATTTCAAACGTTTTATTAATATCAATCCCTCTCATGAGATAAATCAATATCTACTGTCGGGGAGTCTCAAGAGTTTAATACTCTCTTAAAAATAACTACCGCCTTTCTAAATAAAAGACTTTCCTACATCTAATGAGAGGAGACGGGCAAGAAAACGTTCTTGGACAACCAGCATTTGGATTGTAGAAGCCTGAGACCAATTTATTTAGATTTTTTTATTAAGCTTTCGCGAATTAAATGTGGCATCCAAACTGTCATAATTTTCCATGATGCTTTCAAACTTCAATTTAACTCAAAAGATCGTTGCATAATATTCTAGCTTTGAAAAATTAATCCGAAGTCCTTTCCTTTGAGCTTCTTGTATAAAAGTACGCGCTTCTTTCGGAGTCCCTTTTTTATGTAAAATATCTATGATTGTACGCTCTATTGATGTTACGGGAATTCTTCGAATTTTAGTTACGCCTCATGGAACAGCTGATCGATGATAGAGTGAAGCTTACCATCTTCCATTTTTTTAAACTCTTCTAAGGCCCGAAGTAGATGTGTCACACTTCTGGTGTAACGGCTGAAACTATATACAATTACTTTTTCAATCAATCCATCACGAACATCTTTTATCATTCTATCAAGTGCTGGTCATAATGTGGCTTCTTATAATTTTTAGATTAAAAATGGAAAAAATCAACTTTATTTAAGATACCCAAATTCACAATCAATAGCTTACTCAGAACATACTCAAGAAAACAAAAAAATTCAACCGACAAAAAGAAAATTGTAAAAACTCCATTCTGCTTTCTTATATTAGGGGCTGTTGAAGTTTTACTTAAGCCTTAGGCTATTTGAAATTTCAGTATTCAATTTTTAAATCAACAAATAGCGACTAAAACTCACAATTCATTCGATTAACATTTAGGGGCAGTAAAAGATCAGCGACACCATTATAAATTTTTTGGTAAACTTTTACTTTTTTAATAGTTTTGTTATCTGATTCAAGAGTAACCTCAGCTTTGTATTTTTCATTTGTCGGAGCTTTCTTGTAAATGGTTTTTTGCCCTTCAATTGTTTGAGAAGAATTGTCCCCTTGAAAACTTGCAATTGTTCCATCGAGATTTTTAATCATGATAACATCACTCCAGGGAAATTCTGAGCCTAGATTCTGAACAGAGGCATCTAGTTCAACTAGAATATATTTACCATTTTCTGAAAGACTTTCTTTGAGCACTGCACTCGTTTTGTATTTGCTATTAAATGTGCAATCTGAAGTTATCGTTTCTGCAAAAGCTGACAGTGAAAGAATTGCGAGCGAAAAAATGATAATGAATTTCATATAATCTCCATGAACTAAAAAGACATTTAATTTCAATGAAATCGAGTTTGACACAACTTTGCTTCAGCATGTGGCCCATAAAATTATTTACATGATGGTGTCTAAAAATCATACAGTGATAATTCAAACGAAAACTCTAATGACTTCAAGTCATTATTTTTCAATGGGAGATTTATTACAAAAGATGACCTTGAGACCAAATATGTCATGATAAAGAAAATGTCGAAAAAGTGCTTAAAACTAGCAAGAATAGGGCTTTGGAAATCATTTCCGAGGCCTATTTAAAAACCCAAAAACCCTTTGGTTACCTATGTAAAGTGACCTCTGACATATTAGTGAGTAAAAGCCTGTCAGATGTTGGAAGTGGTAGGCTGAGGAGAAATTCTCCCTTTTGTATACAGAATTTTTGATTCCTACTGCTTGTTAGCTAAATCTTCGCATTGCTAATCAAGATCAACATAAGTAGTTCTAAAGTCATTCAGTCTTAGGGCCTATTTGAGGCGTAATTGCTGTTTTCATACACTCCTTGAGACCAAATATGTCATGGTAAAAGAAAATGTTGGAAATGTAATTAAAAGGGCCTTCGAAAGTGGTTTCCGAAGCCTATTTAAAAGCTCGAAAAAACCTTAGTTCCCTCTGGGAAGTGATATCTGACATTAAAACTATCAATGGTGCGTCTGTTGTCGGGAATGGTAGGCGGAATAGGGATCGAACCTACGACCACTTGGATGTCGACCAAGCGCTCTACCACTGAGCTATCCGCCTAAAGAATAACCTTATAGTAAATTTCATAAGTTTTTCTGTCAAACTCAAAATTTTTTTTTGCGTGCCTTTGAGCCCACGGATCATTATAGTCTTATCCATGCAAAAATATCGTATGGATCTCGATTTTAAAGGGCTTATTGTCTCTCAGTTTAAGGAATTTAAGCTTTATTATTTTTTAGGTATTATTTGTCTAATTGCCACCCACAAGATTCAGAGTGAACTTCCCTTCATGGCCAAAGAACTGGCCGATCTTGTTTCAAAAAACATTAATGAGCTTCATCCTGCAAAATTTTTTTGGTTTGCACTGGGGATTTTAATTTTTAGAACTTCTTCGCGAATTCTTTTTTTTTACCCAGCTCGTCTTTTGCAAAAATACCTGCGTACAGAACTTCTTAAAAAACTAGAAGAGGCAACACCTTCTAGGTTTCGTCACTTAAGTTCGGGGCAGCTCTTTCAATACCTGACGGGCGATATTGATCAGATTCGCGCGCTCATTGGTTTTGTGGGTCTTCAAGGTGGAAATTTTATTATTGCCATGTTTGTTCTTATTCCAAAAATAACAAAATTCAATTCCCATTTGTTAATTGCACTTACACCTATGTTAATTTCGTTTTTTATTTTTACTTATATCGTCCAAAAAAACAGAATTTATTTCAAGAAAACTCAAGACATGCAAGGTGAAGTTCAAAACCTGATTATGGAAACATATTCCGGTAAAAGAACGATAAAGAATTTTCATGCGGAGGAATCCTTCACAACTTTATTTGCAGAAATGTCGCTTAAAGAACTTTATTATTTTTATAAATCTAGTCTGGGGATTTCGATTACATTACCATTGATTACCTTAGGAATTGGTTTGTCATTATTATGGGGCGCTCTTATTATCAGGTCTCAACACTTAGGTGCTTCGACTTTAATTCTCTTCTCTGGATTCATTTATCTTTTCATGGAGCCAATGGGGTATTTGTCGTGGGTTGGTGTTGTCGTTTCGAGATCAAACGCTTCTTGGAATCGACTTAAAGATTTAGACAATACTTTAAATACCATGCTGGATTCTGAAAAAGATCTTTTGCTTCGAAATGAAAGTTTTAAAGATTTAAATTTTAATTTACCATTTTGGGATAATCCTCTGACTTTAGAATTTATTCCTTACAAGTGGAATGTCATAGTCGCCAGGACCGGACATGGCAAAAGTGAGCTATTGATTAAAATTGCAGAAGTAATGAGAAAGCGGGGAGCGAGCATAAGTCTGGTTGCTCAGGATCCATATATCTATAACGACACTGTTGAACGAAATATTTTTTTAGGAAAAACACCGACAGAAAGTGAGCGACAAATTGCCAAATCAACTCTCAAAACTTTGGGACTAGATTATCTGGAGCCAGATTTAGATAAATTAATGGTAATGGAAGTTGGTGAGAATGGAAAAAGACTCTCAGGCGGACAAATTAAAAGATTATGTTTAGTTCGAAGCATAATGAGTGGGTCTGATACAATTATTTGGGATGATCCATTTTCTTCAGTAGATCTCATTTTAGAGAAAGAAATTATTCAAGAACTAAAATCAAAAGAAATTTTGAAAAAGAAAACTATTATCTTAACTAGTCATCGTCTTTCAACAGTTAAGAACTCTGACAATATTATTTACCTGGATAAAGAGATTGGAGTCATCGAAGAAGGCAATGTTAGTGAACTTTTAAAACCAACGACAAAAACTTATGAATATTTCCAAAAGCAAATGGTATAACCTTTTCTTCTTTAAGGGATCTGGGGCAATGATAACTCTGTTATTTATTTGTCTTGCTGTTTCCTCTTATCTGGGGGCCATGACTCCAGGTTTAATTTCTAATCTCTCACGCAATTACGATCATGATCTACTTTTTCATACTTCGATTATTGCTTTATTGATTAACTTTTTAGTCGTTTATGCCAATCGAGTAGTTTATCAATTGGCCGTGAATAAATATGTTCGCATGCTTGTTCAATTCGCACGGACTGAAACTTATGGACGATGGCTTTCTTCTCATGAACTCGACAGTGAAAAATATCCTCAGGGAGAAATTCTCTCTCGAATTATGTCTGACACAGAATCGATAAGAGATCTTATTTCTTCCGGATCTTTCGGGATTTTTATCGATCTTTGTTTTGTCGTTTCGTGCCTCGTGGGTTTTATTAATTTACAAAAATTTACAGGTTTTTTCATCGCCGGAGCGGAGGTCGTAGCGACTATTCTTCTTATTTGGGGAAGCCAGTTGATGCGAGATATGTTCATGCGCTTAAGAAATTCGCAGGCTCAAGTCAATCGGGTGACGGCCAATGTTCTGGGTGGTTTCAAGCAAATTTATTATACCCGTCACGATCAATACGCTTCAAGAAAATCGGAAGTTGCCTTCGAAGACTTTCTTCATAAGCAAAATACTGTCAATACTATGGATGCAGCATATTACGCAGTGGCCGAATCGCTTTATCCTATTCTTTTGGCGTTGGTCATTTTCATTTTTCCATATTCTCATTTAACTGAAGTGGCCTTGATTTTTGCCATTGTTGATTTGATTCAAAGATCCATAAGTCCTATTAAAGAAATTTCCGGCAAAATTGCCAACATCCAAAGGGCCGCTACCGGTATCGATCGTATTCAAAATTTTTTAAACGACATTCCTCATCGCTTAACCGTTTCGATGGAAGACAGTTATCAAAAAATTCCTTTTCAGAAAATGAAAGTTGATTTGGATTATTTCGAATATCCTAAAAGAATTGGGAAGACTGAAGGGGCAGCTGAAGGATCAGATAGAAAAGAATTTTCTTTAAGAGATATTCATTTTGAAGGATTTCCCGGTGAACTTATAGGCATTGTGGGACTTTCTGGAAGTGGTAAATCAACTCTGCTAAATATCCTCGCTGGGAACACCTTAGCTCCCAACGCCGAAGTTTCACTTCTAATGGGGACTCCTGGCGAAGGCTATGAGCTGCATTTAAGAGATCTGGATGAATACCGAAAAGAAGTGAGTATTGTTTCTCAAGAGTCTCATATTTTTAGCGAAAGCTTGATGTTTAACATCACTCTAAAGCGAACGCAGCCCCATGACTTCGTGGAGAATTGGAATTTTCTCCTTGATAATATTCCCTATTTAAAGTCTTGGGGCTTAGGTCCCAATGATTTAGTTATTCCATCGTCTTTATCCTTAGGACAGCGTCAGCTTTTGGCCGGGGTGCGGGCCTGTTATATTAAGAAAAATATTGTCTTTTTTGATGAAATTTCTTCAGCACTCGATTCAGATTTAGAATATGCACTTAGAAAACTAGTTCTCCTTATTCAGGAATTTTCGCTTACAGTTATTGTTGCTCATAGAGTGGAGACCATCATTAATGCCGACAAAATTTTGGTTATGAACAAAGGCCGAGTAATCGACTCGGGCAAACATTCAGAACTCATCGTTCGCTCTGTTGTCTACCAAGATTTTATTCGAGAGCTATCGCATTCTTAGATAAATGGCGTTATCCTTATCAACAATAATAGTTGTACTTTTTAAAAACATGGAGATTCTATGAAAAAGAATAAATTGAGCTTTACGCTCACTGGGCTTTTCGCCGTTATGATAGTGTTCTTTGCTTGTCAAAAAAATGCGGATTCTAAACCTAATTTTATTTTCAAACCGGCCCCTGCATCTGGTGTTGCTGCCGCTATTGGCAGCGAGCAGATTTTAGAAAAAGATCTTGAAGCGGGAATTGAAAGTGATGTTTACGATGCGGAAATGAAAGTTTTCGAAATTAAATTCGGTAAGCTTCAAGCAATGCTTTTAGAAAAATTTATGAACCAAGATCCAAACAAGAAAGGTCTTACCAATGATGAATTTTTAAATAAATATATTGCGAAAGATTTGAAAGTTTCTGATGCTGAAATTGAAAAATTCATTAAAGAACGTCAGATCCCTAAAGATCAGGTGAATCCAGAAATTCGCGAACGTATTAAGCAATACCTTGAAGTAGAATCAAAAAAATTAGCAGTTGATAAGTGGATTGCTGATAAAACTAAAAAATCTCCTGTCGAAGTTTATATAAAAAAACCTCAGAGACCAGTGTTTGACGTAAATATCAAAGATGCTCCGACGAAGGGTGGATCGGATGCAAAAGTAACGATCGTTGAATACTCTGATTTCCAATGCCCATTTTGTTCTAAAGCGTCTACAACAGTAGCAGCAATTGAAAAAAAATATGGTAACAAAGTAAAAGTGGCATTTAAAAACTTTCCACTACCATTCCATTCTCAAGCTCGCTTAGCTGCAGAAGCTGCTCTTTGTGCCAACGAGCAGAGTTCTAACTTGTTTTGGAAAATGCACGACTCTATGTTTGCCGACCAAACAAATTTGGATAAACACAACTTGATGGCATCGGCAAAAAAAATAGGCGCAAAAGAAGCTGAATTCAAAGCTTGTCTTGAAGCCACTAAATTTAAAGCAGTCATTGATGCTGATATGGCCCAAGGACAAAAACTTGGAATCAAGTCGACTCCTACCTTCTTTGTTAATGGTAAACTTGTGAGTGGAGCTCAACCACTTGAAGTATTTTCAGAAGTTATCGACGAGGAATTAGCAAAATAATCAACTATTAGACGTACTAAAAGAGAGGGGTAAGGACAACTTTTCCCTCTCTCCTAAATTAAACTGCCTTACTATATAATAATCCTATGTCATTCTCCCGTTGGAATTTTTCCAGGTGAGAAAGAATCTGGGATCAAGATGGACGTTAAAGACTATTCTCAAAAATTAGACCAAGCACGTGACAAGTATCGTATGGCACAAGATGATTTGCGCTCTTCTTATGATAAAAGCACTGGTGATATGAAAGAGACGTTTGAAAATAAAATCTCTAAACAGTCACAAAATTATGATGCTCATAAGTCCAAACTAGAAGATCAAAACCTCGTCAGTAATGAATTATATTCAGACAAAACAAAACAAGCAATATCTGAGCGCCAGGAAGCATTTCGCAACGATATCAAAAAAAATTCTGAAAAATTCGATTTAGATAGAAATGTAATGAAAACGAATTTCAATGATAAACTCTCAAATTTAAGCGACTCTTATAAAAAAAGTACTGAAGAAAATGATCGTTTTCATGATCAAGCGACAAAGACAATGGGCGAGCGTTACTCCAAAGCCAATCAAACTTACAAGGGTGAATTTGATAAACAAATTGAACGACTAGATACGAAGACTAAGGATAATTTTGCTGCTCAAAAAGAAGATTCTCACAGTGAGAGGCAGCTTCAAGATAGAGAGAATCAAGCTAACGTAGAAAATTTACGTGCTTCCGGACAAGAACAAAAATTCAAAGAAGTCGCTCGTCTCAGAAATGACAACGAAAGCTTACGGACAAATTTTAGCCAAGAAAGAGATTCAATGAACGAGCAGCAGGAAGCTCGCATTGGAGATATATTAAAATTAAAGAGTAAAGAAAGTGAAGAAGGTCAAAAAAACTTTGCGAACCTTCAACAAAATATTCGTGATAAAAGTATAGTTGAAGAAGAGCGAGTTAAAGAAAATCATCAAGCTGAATCGAAGGATCTTGAAAAAAAATTCAACGAAGACCTTCGTAATATGCAACATATTACCAATCAAAAAATTAAAGGCGGAACAGAAGTCTCGAGCCTAAAAGATGAAAATAAACAACTTGTGACTTCCTATGAAAACCGACTGCAGGCATCTCGCGTCGAAGCTCAAAAAGACAGAGTTGAGAGTATTGAAAAAGAAAAAGATATTGATTCAACTAATAGAGACAAATTAAAATCGATCAAATTGTCCAATAGTGAAGACATTGATAGACATGATGCTGAATTAAATTCTCAACATAAGAAAAATTTTCAAGATGTAAAAGACAAAAATAATTCTTTAATTGATCGCTATAAGCTTGAAGCAGGTAGCTCTAGAGTTGAGAGCGAAGAGAGGCTAGGTAAGGCCGACCAAAAATCAAAAGGGCAATTAAAAAACCAAAGAGTAGAATTTGGTAAATACATTAACACTGTCAATAATAATAAAATGGAAGAGATCTCTTCAATTAAAAATGAATATAATAAAGACAAAAGTAACTTTATAGAAAAATCGAAACGCGATTTCAGCGATGAGAAAATTTCGATGAAAGATGAATTCAATCATCAAATTACGTTGAAAAATGATATGTATGAAAGAAAGCTTGAAGAGATGGAAAAGCAAACCAATAAAATAATCGAAAATTATGAAAACCGAATTGGTCAAATTGCACGTAAGGCTGAAAAAGAAGTTGATTCAATAAAAAGCATCGAAGAAGAGCAAAAAGCAAAAGAAAGTCAGGCAGTCAAAATTGCTTTTGATTCTCAAGAAAGACAACATCAAATGGATCTCGGGAATATCAGAGATAAATATGAGCGTATGATTGGTAAAGACCGTGTTTTGAATGAACAACAAACAAATCGTATTGTTCAAAAATATGAAGATCAATTGGGACGCGAGCGCATAGATAGTCAAAAAGAAAACGCAATGAAACTTGGCGAATCTCAGGCTCAACTTGAACGGCTATTTAAGTCTTCAGAACTGGAAAAAGAGACTTTACGCGATCACTATGAGCAGCGCATGGAAAACCTAAAACTCTCAAGTCTTTCGACACAAGGTAATTCAAAAAAAGTCTAGTTAGTGTTATCCTTTAAGCACTCTTGAAAAATTTTTGAGATGCTTAAACATAGGATATACATGAGACGCGCAAAAATTGTCGCCACCATTGGACCTGCTTCTTCCTCTAAAGAAATGCTCACTCAATTAATAATCGCCGGAATGAACGTCTGTCGAATTAATATGAGCCATGGAACATATGAAGGTCATCAACAAGTCATAAAAAATATACGTGAAGCAAGTAAAGAAACCGGTTACGAAGTTGCTATTCTTGCAGACCTTCAAGGGCCAAAAATTCGCGTTGATAAACTACCTGAACCTCTTAAATTAGAAAATGGATCGGAGTGGGTTATTGGTGCAAGTAAGCTTCGGGATCAGTATCCGGAATATAAAGACAAATACATCCCAACAATTTATGAAAATCTAGTTTCCGATTGTCACGATGGGGCTCGAATTCTTTTCGATGATGGTCTAATGATTGCTGAAGCTATAACGCGCGATCGAGATGTTTACAAAATAAAAGTTTCTGTAGGTGGTACATTAAAATCAAATAAAGGAATTAACCTTCCTGATTGCGATGTCTCTGCTCCAGCTTTTACCGAAAAAGATAGAGAAGATTTAATGTTTGCGCTTCAAGAAGGAGCTGATTATGTGGCGCTTTCCTTTGTTCGCAAGAAAGAAGATATACTTGCAGTAAAGCATTTACTGCATTCTCTCAAAGTAAATATTCCAATTATTTCTAAAATAGAAAAACCTCAAGCCGTTGATAATCTCGATGAAATTCTCGCGGTGACAGATATGATAATGGTGGCGCGTGGAGATATGGGAGTCGAAGTAGGAAACCACTTAGTTCCCTCAATCCAAAAGAAAATAATCAATAAATGTAATGCTCTTGGAATACCTGTTATCACTGCAACTCAAATGCTAGAGAGTATGACAGAAAACCCAACACCTACCAGAGCAGAGGCTTCAGACGTCGCCAATGCTATCTGGGATGGCACTGATGCCGTTATGCTTTCAGGTGAAACTGCCAATGGAAAATATCCCTTGGAAACTGTTCGCATGATGGATAATATTGTTCGAGAAGCGGAGAGAACTCCGAAAGAGCGACCGTTTCTTCGCGCTCAAGATTTATCAAGCGTCACAGCTTCCATCATGGTGGCCGCTTCAATGATTGCCGAAAAAATAGGAGCCCAAAGAATTGTCTCCGTAACAGAGTCAGGTTCATCATGTTTACGTATTACCCAATTCCGCCCAAGTGTGCCAGTTTTAGGAATTACAAATTCACTTAAAGTGGCCAGAAAGATGTGTCTTTATTGGGGAGTAAGTCCATTTATAGTAACAAATGAAACTCATGAAAACGTAGAATTTATAAAAAATGTATTGAAAGAAGTTAAAGAACGTTTGAAACTTAAAAATGGTGACAAGATTGTTCTCACTCGTGGTGACGGGAAATTCTTTTCACAAGGAAGTTCTAACTCGGTTAAGGTCGAATTGATTAGGGATGCTCCAAAAGTTAAAGGAGGCTCACAAGGTCTTCTGGAAGCCAGTGACGAAACGAAAAAAATACTACTCGACACAAATGTCTGTGCTTCTTGCCAGGCCTGTGTGCAAGTTTGTCCTCATGATATTTGGGCCGTCACAAAGGACGAAAAGAAAAGTACATATATCCAGACTGCCAGTATTTCAAAATGTGCTATGGATATGGCCTGTGTTGAGAGTTGTCCGATGGGTGCAATTGAAATAATTCCTACAGATAGTTAAATGAGTTTATTTGATACATTGAAATTAGCAACGTATGGGATTGTCGATTATGGTTATACCACTGAAGCGATCCCAGCGACTCTTGATAATTACAACTCTTGGATCGATGATAATAATCATCTCCCGTTAGTTTACCTCGAAGGTTTACGCCAGGAAAAAAGACAAAGTCTGAAAGAGCACTGGCCTCTATTTGAATCGGCCTTGGTTTTTCTATTTTCTTATCATGATACTCACAACAAGCTCCAGGCCCTTTATCAGAATGATCCAAGCTGGAATGGTCTGAAACTTGCTTCATACACTTTGGGTTTTGAAGGAATAGATTATCATCACAAAATTAAAGAAAATTTAATCGAGATAGGAGAGAGTTTGAAGCTCACTCACGAGGGTCTTGAATACAAGTTGACGCTGGACACTCATCCCGTTTTAGAACGCGATCTGGCGATGAGAGCAGGAATAGGATGGTTTGGAAAAAATTCCATGCTGATCAATCGTCATCACGGTAGTTTTTTTATTATTGGTTCATTACTATTAAATAAAAAAATTCAGAATGTTGAGCTAAAATCGATAGAAACTGATCACTGCGGACAATGCACTCGTTGTATTGATGCATGTCCAACAGATGCAATTGATCCAGTCTCAAGAACGATCGTGGCAAAAGATTGCATCAGCACTTTTACCATTGAACAATTTAGACTTGATACAGTTCCCAGTGAAAAAATGACCTTAAAAGAAGGAACTATTTTTGGCTGTGATATATGCCAGGATGTTTGTCCTTGGAATAAAAGAAGAGATCGTCTACAGACAAGTTCTCATATAGATTTTAAGGATGAAAATCAAAAAAAGATTCTTAATTTCTTTTTAAAGAGAGAAGTAAAAGTCCTCGCAGAAGATTTGAATACCTTGAGCGAGGGAGCTTTTAAACGTCTATTTAAAAATACATCATTCGAGCGAAGTGGAAGACGTGGACTATACAAAAATATAATCCTCTATTTAAAAGAATTAAATATTCTTTCTTAAAGCGTCTACGATATTCATATGTGCTGCTCTTTTCGCTGGAATATAAGTTGCTATAACAGCAGTCACCAATGCTAGAAAACTGGCATAAAGTGCAGAAGAAAATAAAAAATTAATATGCAAAGTGAAGGGAACAGAAACTCCCGGCATTTCGGTCACAATTTTAGAGATATGGATAATTTGAATAATTGTATATGAGGCGATTGTCCCCACAATTGTTCCCAATATTGTTAAGACTAAACTCTCTAAAACAAATTGGCAGATTATATCTGAGCGTGATTCACCAAACGATCTTAAAGTTCCAATCTCACCAGTTCTCTCCACTACGGTCATACTCACAGAATTTAGAATTCCTAAAAACATCAGTGCCAACAATATTCCTTCTATCAAGCGATTTTGAACTCCATAAAATTGCTCGCATTGCCTAAAAAGAACTGCGAGATCTCTCCATGTACGTGCCCTCAAGAGAGTGTTCCCAGTTTTTAATTCTCTGTTGATTTTCAATGCACTTGATTCGGCCTGGGGAAATTTAGCAAATTTTAAAACTGCAATATCAACATTTGGAGTATCAAGAATTTTTTGAGTTAATCCTAATGGTATATAAATAATCTGAGAGTCGATTTCGTCAATACCGGCCGAAAAAATTCCTGATACAGTTATATCCATGGCGTTCATTACGCCATCTACTGTGTTGGTTAAAACTGTAATATTATCTCCAGGCTTAACATTCATTTGTTTGGCGAGCAATTGCCCGACCATTCCTTCCTTGGCATTATTATCAGTAAAGAATTGTCCTGCCATAATTCTCATACTTTTTGTAAAATTGGGTTCACCAACAGTATCAATCCCGATAACTCTTCCACCAATAGATAAATCGCCATTACTGACAAGTCCAAAAAAACTTAAGCGACCGCTGACTTTGATGACTTCAGGATGTGATTCTCTCATTTTATTGAGTTCATCCAAATTAAACATTCTAAGTTTTCGACTTTCTTTACCTGGTGCCCAGTATTTTTCTTTGGCAACTTGCATATTTCCAAACTGATTTTCAGCTGCAATGAACTTGAGAGACTGCAAAACGAAATCGGAAAGACCGTGAAAGAGTATGATAGAACTCACAGCTCCTGCAATCATACTTATTGAAAGCAAGCTTCTTAGACGGTGGCGAGTTATACTTCGCAAAGCTATTTTGAATCTCATGCGACTAAACATTTTCTTTAAGGTCATAGAATTCATTTTGTAACCTCACCCGCGATCTGACCGTCAACAATAGTAATTTGACGATGAGTTCTTGAAATTAAATCGTTGTCGTGACTGCAAAGCATGACTGTAACTTTTAAGTCTTGTTGCAACCTCATAAGAAGTTCGAAAACTTCATCGGAGGTTTTGGTATCGAGATTAGCCGTAGGTTCATCGGCCAGGATAAGAGTAGGGTTCTTTACTATTGCCCTTGCAAAGGCCACTCTTTGGCGCTGCCCACCACTCAATTGAGAAGGACGGTGATGTGTAAAATTTTCAAGACTAACTTTTTTTAGGGCAGCATGGGCACGCTCAATGCGCTCTTCTTCAGCAAGATTTAAAAGCATTAAAGGATATTCCACATTTTCAAGCGCACTTAAAAGTGGCAATAGATTAAAGGTTTGAAAAATATAACCAATTTCTTGAGCGCGGATGAGCGAGAGTTCATTATCTGTGATGTTTTTTATATTAATGTTTTTAATAAAAAGATCTCCAATGCTTGGAGGATCAATTAATCCAGCAACGTTCAAAAGAGTAGTCTTACCACTTCCTGATTTACCGGAGAGGCCAATAAATTCTCCCTTTCTGATCTGCAAATTTATATTCCGAAGAGCGGTAAAATCAATTCCTTCAGCAGCAAATATTTTATGTATATTTACAAAGTTTAAAATAGTATCAGTCATAATATTTCCTTTAAAGTCACAGTTTAGAGTTGAAAATAATTTTTTATTGAGACAAAAACACTACTGACATTTTTAAATTTTTTTAAATTACTCAAGTCATCTCCAAAATAAAATTCGCCGCCTAGTTTAAGGTCAGTCAAATTATTTATGGGCCAATTTAAAAAAGTCTGGACCGAGTGACCAGAATTTTCAAATTCATGAATATAAGAAAATTCCAAGGCTTTTTCATTGCCTAAGTTTTTGGAGATTTTTCCAATAAAGTATTGTTCCTGCCTTTGTCTAAAAGAGTTGAGCATTATATCTTTCAGAGTAGAGCGTGCAAGAATTAAGACACCAGAAAAATCATTATAAGTAGGAGTATCGAGGCTGACTAAGGCATTTAGAGAACTTGTCGAAAAAGTTTTGAGTTGAGAATTCACAGTGTAATTAACAAGCTTATCTTGAGTCATAACGACATCAGTTCTGAAAACGAAGTCGTAGATTGTTTTAGCAAGAGAGAATCCAGAACTTTTAATCTTGGTATGTTCTTCTTGAAGAGTAATATTTGTGAGAGTGGCTGACGAAAATAAATAATGTGGTTCTCGATCTAGATAAGAAAAAGTAAAAAGTGCCAAGTCAAATCCTGCGTAGCTGGCAGAAATTTTTCCACCAATTTCAGTTTCCTTAAACATTTGAGGAGTCCTTTCTTTAATCACTTTCAAAGTTGATTGAAGAAAAAGATTTCCTGCATAAATATCGATAGGCAGAGTTTTAGAAAATCGAGGCTCTGGAGAGTAAAGGAACTGCAAAGATCCAGAAAAATCTCCACTGGAAAAAAATGATTTTCCATTAAAAAGTAACAGCGGTAAACGGGCTTCAGAGGCATCGCTGAAAAAAGTTTGTCTTTGGTCTTTGGGATTAATTATATCGGCATAATTAAATCCGAATGCTTCTCCCCAGACTACTTCTTGATAACCAATTTGAGCGACCCAGCTGTCACTTTTGTATTTGATATAGTTCTCACCAAGATAGGCATCAAAATTATCTTTTTTACTAGGCGTACTCTTAGTACTCAAGTCAGTATCGATTGTATTGCTTGTCCATCTTAGTTGATTCAATGCTGTGAGATTAGTCGAGAACTCTGTCAGTTGTTCGAATTGAGCACGAGTTAGTTGACCATAATTTCGAGATTTTTCTTCGGTGTAAGTTGAAAGCCTGGCCGATAAAAAGCCTCTGGTCTGATAACGCCAGGAATCCGCTTTAGCCTTAGTCGTTAATGCCAAAAGAACCATTAAAAATGTCGTATGAATGAGAAATTTCTTAGCAATCAAAACTCAAGCCTTTCTTTGTTGAAATAACTTTCGCTGAATTTCTCTGTTTTGTGATCTGTAAAAATCATGGTCGAGAATTTGTCTTTTTGAAGATAATCTTGAATGACCATTTTAGTTGAGCGTGACATTCCTTGAATAGGTTTAAAGTCTGAAAAGTTGGCGTGCTTTAGCGGTTTTCCAGAAAGAGCAAAAAAAGTTGCTTCAATCGGACTAAAGTCTTTTTTCGCTACAATATATTCGATTTTACCATAGGTCACTTTATTATTTTTTGCTTTTAGGTCTAGGTGGTAAACTTCAATATTATTTTGTTTTTCGATCCCGAGAAGTTTAGCTTCATAATCTTCTGCATAATTAGTTCTTGCTATATCGCCATTAGAAACTTGTCCTGTTAGTTTTTGCTCAAGAGAAATTCTCAATGGTTTTTTAATATTGGGATTAAATAACCAAATATCATATTCGTGCATTAAAATTTTTCGACCACGCGCTCGCTCGGGTTCAGTTTGTTCCGTGAGTGAATTGTTCACATCTTTAAATGCTACATGATAATTTTCAATTCTATGATCTTGATCAGTAATTATGACATTAAATGAATGTGAAACATTTCCCAAACCTCTTTTTAAATCTGCTTTCTTTACGATTTCGTTGGGGTTGATTTCTGCAAAAGCACTGAGTGGAAAAATTAATGCTAATGTAAGAAATAGGGCAGTGTTTTTCATGACTTTTAGCCTTCGGATGTATTAAAATTATTAATATCTTAATTGTAGTAGAAAAATTGCTTGTTACCAGTGGTATGAACTGCCTTTTACAAAATCCGACCAAATTGGTTAATCAGGAACCCCTCTATGAAAAAATTGTTTTTAGTTTTTGTTTTCTCTTCGACTCTTTTTTACTCTCAAATTTCTTTTGCTGATTTATCTTTAAATGACTTAAGTTTTAAGCAAGAAGACTTAAAGGTTGAACCACAGACTTTGATAATCTTGGAAGAGCTTCACACTAAACTGCAACTTCACCAAAAATTTGGTCTCGCTACCATGGCGGCCATGACGGCGACCGTACTATTGAGTTGAACTGCTAAAGATAATAATGTTCATAAATATGCGGGGATTACGACTGGACTGCTTTATTGGACTACTGCTTATTTTGCTTTTACTGCTCCAAAGCCAGAAGGAATAAAAGATACTGGTTCGACTGAAATTCATCGGGCCCTAGCTTGGATTCACGTTCCTCTAATGACTATCACGCCTATCTTGGGTTATCTGGCCAAGGAAAATGCCAACAAAGGAAAAGAGTCAACTGGAATTCTAAAGGCCCATGGTGCAATTGCCA
>JACMPM010000087.1 GCA_014377485.1 Bacteriovorax sp.
AATGGCCCTCGCCCCCCTTTAGAGAAATGAAACGCCTTCGGCGAGTCTGATAATATTTTTATACGGGATTTTTAAGGAATACGTGGTTAGAATATTGAGATGTCTTATTTAAGTAATAATATGTGCCTGCCAATAAAATTAGCAGACTTAAGATATTGATACTTTCTTAATAGAAGATTTGTAGGGTTATTAATATTTTATTACTCAAACTATTTCTTATTTATGTCGATATAATAATATCGATTTAAATCAAGGAGAAAAATGATGAAATTCAACTTAAATACTATTGCTGTCTTATTGGTAATTTCGACTCTTGGATATGGGTGCGCATCTCTATCTCCAGCAATACGAATGCCTGCCTCCGCGAGCTTTGGCCGCGATAAGCTCAAGGGAACTACTAAAACCCAAGGTGACTTTAATCTCTCAGTTCATTTTGATGAGGAGGGCGCAGTTCTCAGGACATCTATGGTGATGCCTCAGCATTATAAATTGGAAATTGATGGAGTCGAAGTTGCTGGTGTTCATTCTGTCGAAGGCCTCGAATCTGAAAGTGATTTTGTCGAATATAAAGACGGAGAGGATGGAGTAATTCATACGCGCCCTGGAAATCATAAGCCCGGTAAAATGGTTATTACGAAAGATTGGTCCAATACGAGTGAATGGTACAAATGGCGTAAGGCGGTTCTTGATGGAAAAGTTGAACGCAGAAGCATCTCAGTCATTTTCCAAAACGACGATGGCAAAGAAGCGGGCAGGATTAATCTCTACGACTGCTGGCCGGTCTTGTGGGCGGGTCCAGAGTTAAACGCCAAGAGCAGCGGGCATGCACAGGAAAAAATCGAAATTAGTTGGGAGACGCTCGAATTAAAAGCTGGAAAATAAAGTGTATAGGTAAAATTAGAGCATCTTTTTAAAGAAATGCAAAATACTTCGATCCCCCTTTAGTGAAATGAAACGCCTTTGGCGACTCTGATAATAAATATTTCGGGATTTTTTACTAATACGTGGTTAGAATATTTGAGATGTCTTATTTAAAAAATATTTCGTCGATTGATCTTAGAAAATAGATTGGAGTGTATGCGCTCGCACTTTTTAATTTATTTTTCGCGATTATATATTTTCATTTCAATTTACAATGGATAGATTTCTAGTATGAAAATACTATTTGTACTTGCTAATTTTATTCTTTTGAGTTGTACACACCAAAAGTCGAAACAGTCAGAAGCTTTGGTGAATAGAATTTCTTTTCCATCTTCCAAGGAAGCTTTAGTTTATATTTTAGAGCGCAAACTTCAAATCCAACGATTGTATGAGAATACTTCTGAGCCCTATTTTGGAAAGCCAGAAGAAAAAAAATGCAGAAATAATGTTGATCTTGATGGAAAGCTTCAAAAAGCGAGTTGGGGAAGATTTATTTACTTGCAAATTTTAGTGAATGACTATTTGGCGATTGGAGATTGTATGCTCGAAAATAATACTAAAAAAGCTCTTTATGAATTTTATCTCTGCAATAATGAAGTTCTTGAATTGAGAAGTTATACTGATATCAATGGAAAATTACCAAAAGCTCCTACAAGTATGTGCGGCAACTAAGGGCCTTTATTTAATTTTAGAAAAGAATTAAGGTTCTGCATTTTTACCTGCTGTGCGCCTAATCTCTCGTATCCTTCAGGGATAATAACTTTCAATTCTTTTTTTGTTTTGTAGTTGAGCAATATGGCCTTGAAGGAATCGATATGAATGTCGGAAAAAAGCAATTCATCATTACCTAGTAATTGAACACCTCCAACGTCCGGATAATTAAAATCACTTGAATTTCTGTGATAATTCCAAATAATATTCTGATCGGGGTAAGAGTAGATTTGAAGTTCAGAATAAATCTGCTGCGTATAATGGACTTGATTATTGTAGAGGAGAATTTCACCCTTCTCAGTTATTTGAACATCATGAATTCTATCAGCTGGTGGTTTTATAAATTTTAAAATATGAGTCAGACTATGATCTAATATCATTATCCAACCATTGTTATTTGGGTTGACAATAAAATTACCAGCTTGAAGTTCTGGAAATAATTGGCTCTTATCGTTTACGGGAATTTCATAAAAAGAATTAGAATGAGATGTTTCAGCTTCTCCCAGATATTGGTTATCTTTATCCCAGCCAAACTTAAATAATGGTAATTTTCTTTTATTAATATTCTTTAAAATTGCTTTCTTGTGATCGTAAAATTTAAAGCTTGCTACGATCTCACCTTTGAGGTTTATTTTTATCAGACGGTCAAATCGTATCTTCTTATTTCGATAGATTTTAGATTCTGAAGAAAGGATGAGAAAATCACCATCACTTGTTTTGTTAATCTGGTGATGTATATGCATTGGAATCTTCCAAAGAATGCGCATATTAGGGTCGAAGAAGCTAAGTTCATTTTTTTGATTGTTGCTCAAGAGAAGATTTCCATTTTCTTCAAAAACACAAATGCTTCCAGGATAACGTCTTAATCGTTTTCCGTTCATATTGTAGATACTGCAAGAGAGGATTAAATGTTTTCTACTTTGAGGGTCAAGTATGACTGGTTTTATAATTTGAGCTTGGATAGCTGATAGGAAGAAAAGAGCAATTAGGAAAATTATATTCATTTAATTATTGTAATGTTAGGATTTCGGAAAGTAATTTCTTTTCAAGGAGGTGTGCTAAAAACCTCTCCCAATCCAGGAAAGCACTAACTATAGGTTAAATTAGAACCCCTTCCTCTCAAAATGCAACTCGGATCACTTCCCCCTTTTTAGAGAAATGAAACGCCTTCGACGACTCTTGTAATATTTATTAGGGTGGTTTTATTAATACGTGAGATGTCTTCTTTAAAATCGAATTAGACACTACTCAGTTGAGGAGAGAAGGCATTTACCTCATAAACTGGTGGTCCTAGAAACATTAAAAAAAGTTGAATTAATAGGCAAAAAAAAGGCCCTAACATATTATGATAGGGCCTTTATTTTATTGTCTACTTTTTAGGGTACAGATCAAAAAGAGGGCCAGATTATTTAGAAATGAGATTTAAGTTCTTCTAAACGGTCTAATTTTTCCCATGGGAAAATATCGCGACCAAAGTGTCCGTAAGCAGCAGTTTGAGAGTAGATTGGTTTTAGTAAATCTAATCTTTCAATGATCGCTCTTGGTTTCATATCAAACATTTTGTTGATTACGTCAGTAAGTTTTTTGATTTCAACTTTTTCTGTTCCGTATGTTTCAACTAAGAATGATACAGGTTGAGCAACACCGATAGCGTAGGCAACTTGCACTAATGCTTTTTCAGCAAGGCCCGCTGCTACGATATGCTTAGCTACGTGACGAGCAGCATACGCCGCTGATCTATCAACTTTTGTAGGATCTTTACCCGAGAAAGCCCCACCACCGTGAGCTCCATGACCACCGTAAGTATCTACGATGATTTTTCTTCCTGTAAGACCACAGTCTCCCATTGGTCCACCGATTACGAAGCGACCTGTTGGGTTGATGTAAATTTTTGTATTGTTATCGATTAGGTTTGCTGGAACTACTTTATTGATAACTTCAGCACGAACACCTTCTTCGATTTGCTTTAAGGTCATTTCTTCAGCGTGCTGAGTAGAGATAACGATTGCGTCTAAACGACTAATTTTTCCGTTTACGTATTGAGCAGACACTTGAGTCTTACCATCAGCACGAAGAAGTGGAAGTGGACCATTTTTTCTAACTTCAGCAAGTTTTTTTGCTAATTGGTGAGAAAGGTCAATTGTTAGAGGCATAAAGTTAGCAGTTTCGTTACAAGCGTAACCAAACATTAAACCTTGGTCACCGGCACCTTGCTCAACGAACGTACCTTCTCCAACGTTAACACCTTGAGCGATATCTGGAGATTGTTTTCCAAGAACTACTGATACACCACAGGTTGTAGCATCAAAGCCTTTTCTTGAATCATCGTAACCAATGTCTTTAATTGTTTTTCTAACGATTGCTTGAAAATCAACATTAGCAGTAGTCGTGATTTCACCAGCAAGTACAACAAGCCCAGTTGTAATTAATGTTTCACAAGCAACACGTGATTTTGGATCTTGAGCCAGCATTGCATCCAATACTGCATCCGAAATTTGATCGGCGATTTTATCTGGGTGACCTTCCGTCACAGACTCAGATGTAAAGATGTAATCTTTCAACATAGGACTCTCCACAATGAGAGATGGTAAATAAAAACCATCTAAATAAATAATACACTAGACCGAAATATACACTTCTTGAATTGTGAGGGCAAATTATTTTAGCAGTGTGAAATACTTAAATTGGTGTGGATTCCGATAATAATAGATCTGTTTAGTATTCTTGGCGTCTACCACATAGGTTTTCCCTTTTAGATCCACCACCAGAAAACTCTTTTTTAAATCTTCATTGGTAAAATCATAAAGAAACTTATAATGATCGCGCTTAAATTGGCCATAAATCTTACGAGGATTGCGCACCGGTTTCCCTGGGACTTCCGGAAGTGCTCTAAATTCATCCCAAAGTGAATCCATTTCAATTCGGCCAAACATACCTGTGCGTGAAAAATACCTAAGGGCGGTAAAATTAGTTCTCGGCTTATTTAAAAGTTCTAAAGCAATACGAATATTTTCTCTTCTTAAAAACTGTCCAGTTCTACTCATGTCAGGGCAATAAATATGAAAATTTCCAGGGATATAAAAATAAGTAAATGAAAACTCTCCTTCCTTAAAAAGAACATTGAGCCATTTATTATCATCTATTTTTATTTTTGGAGATAAATACTTTGTAATAGAATCCTGGCTTTTGAGTAAATTATAACTCGAATTCTCCGATCGATTGATAACAACCTGAGCGACATCTCGGCGCTCAAGAGCATCTGGAGCATCCAGTCGCCCAACTTCACTATAGAGAATAGTTTCGATCGCAAAAAGAGACTGCATTAATTCTGAACGGCGAGACCAAAAGTCATAAGTGTTAGCTTCGCGAGTAAGGACAAAATCTTTTAGAATATAAAGTGCTCTAGCACGTTCTTCAAGGAGAGAAGTAACATCTTTTATATGACTTTCTTCAGAAAGTTTTATTTTGCGCCCTTCAACCAGGTCCTGATAAAAAACCAAGGTGCGTTCATTTCTTGCTTTCCACTCAGTAAAACGTGCAATTAAAGCGTCTGGTTTAAGAGAAAGAAGTTTATCAAAATTATTGAGAACATAATGAAAATCTACACGTTCATTATCGCTTAAAAAACTGCGATTTGGTTCTTTGTTTAAAGACATATACAGAGTATCAAAAGCTGAGCGGATAACAGCATCACTTTTTATAAGATTTTCATCATAAGAGCCGTCCTGAACAATTTTTCTAAAAAGATAAATAGAGTTAGCGCGAAGCCTCTGCTCTTTATTGTTTTGATTTTTAAATTTTTCATACTCAGTACGCAGTGACAAATGATTGATTGGAAATTTAAAACTAAGTAAAAAGGGAATTTGATTTTTAAATTGTTCAATTTCTTTCAGGAGTTGTTGAAACTGTAATCCCGCTTTAACTTGTATGCTTTCTCGTTTAGCTTTGTCTTGAGTAAAGAAATAATCTTTCTTAGCTTCAAGTAAAAGAGAGATATCATTTTCCAAACGATCTATTTCATATTTTAAGTTTTTTGAATCTTGATTTTTTTTTAAGAAATCAATTTGAGACTGAATCCAGGTGCTTTTTTCTTTCATTAAGGGAATAAGGTTTTTAATTGTTTTGAGGTCGATCTTCTCATCCAAAGAAATTGGAATAAAATTTCCATTTCCACGATAGTTTTTATCAAGCTCTTGAAAAGTTGCTTCTGTGCCGGGTTTACAAGATTCATATGAAAATTCTTTTTGAGCCTTTAGGTACTCAGATAAAATAGATTCATCCAATCCAGTCTTCGCATAAAGATTTGAAGAAATAAGCGAGACTGAAATAAAGACTAGTAAGATTAGAATTTTCATTCGGTAGTAAGATTATTTACAAATCCTGACTCCCATAATCCTAAACATGTTCCATTGCTCAAGATTAAAATAAGGTTTTCTGGTCTGGCGATTTTTTCAATCTCAGCCAGTAGCTCTGGCAAATCTCCCACGACACTTCCATTTCTTCCAGAAGCCTTAACAGCATCTATGATTTTATAGATATCCAGGTCACCAACATTTTTAACGCTTGTAGGACGAGTGGGCTTAGTGAAAATAACAGAAGCCGCTCTACTAAGTGCTTCGGTAAATTCTTTTTGAAAAATGGCGCTTCTCGCCGTCGCAGAGTTTGGCTCCATAATGACATGAACTTTACGATTAGGGTATTGAGTAATGATTCCATCAAGAGTTAGCTCAACTGCACGAGGATGGTGAGCAAAGTCATCAACAATCAATGCACCTTTATAACTACCGCGGACTTCCTGACGTCGTTTAACCATTTGAAGATCTTTGATGACCTCAGCAATTTCTTGGTGATGAAAACCTTCTGTAAGCGCGTAAAGAATAACTGAAGAGAGATTGAGAATATTATGTCTGCCGATCAAATTAGTCTCATAAACCAAATCTTCTTTATTAAATCGAAGTTGAAATCGAGTTCCATTAGCTCCAGATTCTAAAATCTTTGGTCCAATCTCTGATTTCTCTCCGTATTTAATAAAACGTGACTTATCACCATCTGAGAATTCATTGAAGAGTTCAAGTGAAGCTATGTAGTCAACAGAGATGATAAAAGTTTTACTGATATAAGGCATTGCTGCTCTAAATTGTTCCTTAATATCTTCAACTGAATTAAAAATATCGGCGTGATCAAACTCTAATGAAGTGAGAATTAAATTATCGAGCGAGTAAGATCTGAATTTTGAAATTTTTTCAAAGTAAGCACTATCGTATTCATCTGATTCAATAAAAAAATATTTACCGCTTCCTAAACGCGAAGAGGGTCTAGCTTCCATGACTCCACCAATAAGGTAGCCTGGATTAGCTCCAAGTTTTTCAAAAATTTGGGTGGCAAGAAAAGTGGTAGTCGTTTTTCCGTGCGTTCCGGCGATCCCGATTACATTTACATCACTTAAAACTAAAGCCCCAATCGCTGTGGGGAATGAACAAAACTTTACGCCGAGTTCTTCAATCAACTTGGCATCCGGGCCGCCATTAGGGATAACATTCCCTACAACAATCAAATCGAAGCCTTTTAAAAATTCCTGAGTAATTTGATCTAATCTAAAAAGTGGAATTCCCGTAGATTCTAAATATGTACTCATTGGAGGATAGAAATTAGCATCTCCCCCCTGAACGTCATATCCCTTTTCTTTTAATAAACAAGCTGCTGCCCCCATGCCCGTACCACAAACACGGTAGAAGAATATTTTCTTAATATCTTTTTGGAATTTTTTTAAGCCATTGAAGTCTTGTTTGTGAATTAAATTCATGAGTATTCCTGTCGGGTTTGATTGGGAGTTCTTCACATTTTAACACATTTAAAGCTAAAAAGTTAGCCTAAATTTCCGATGAAGAATCGTAAGGAGAACTGAAATGGTTTATTCAAGAAAAATTATTACTAAAATTATTTTAGGAGCCGCTCTCATTTTGCTGACCAGTTGTTCATGGATAGGGGTTCGTGAGCCCTCAGCTGTTCCAAAAGTCGCTCTAGTCTCAATGGATGATGTCTTTTCAATTGAATCGTCTGCAGAAATCGGCAAAAATGATTTTAAGCAATACTTTACAGATTCATTGGGCTTTCAAGGTAGTAGTGATGTTGAATACCAATTCGTTCAGAGCACTGAATTGCCCGACAAGACAGCCTTCAAACTTGAATTAGATGTAATAAAAGATAAATACACTTATAGATTTATTTATTCCAAGAATGCCTTCAAAGACCATGGCGCTGTTTTTGAACTTGGAGTGCTGATGCAAAAAATTAAAAACAATCCGGTCCTTATTCATCATCTTTCTATGTTTGAAATGTATTATAACGCCAAAGAAGGCGATGTCATCGCCTTGGATAATTTTTTAAAAATACGAGCTTTAAAGGAATCTGGATTTGTTTCACCTTTTGAGGAAGATCTGACTGAAAACTTTTTAAAAAGAGTGAAAGTTTATGAAGAAATGCATGCTGAGCTGTCACCTCAAATAAAAGAACTTAAAGCACAGAGAAAAGCCTTAGATTTAAGCAGAAAAAACATTTTGGATAAAATCGACAAAGCTCCGGAAGGAAAACAATTTAAAGCTCTGGTGGCTAAAGGCGATAGAAACGGAGTTGCCGATCTTCTTAAAAAATATCTACCATTTGAAGACATGGCACCTTTTGAAAAAAGATTTTGGGAAACGCATCTTGAGATTATAAGAAACCCAGTTCCGTTAGATCAAAGAGTTTTAATCTATAGAGGATTAAATGAAGACTATATCGCCTCTGCAATAGAGGGCGGCGGAGAACTCAGCCGTACAGACGCGATTAGAGACAGCAAAGCTTTTGTCATGTCATCCTTGTTGGTAAAAAACCAGGGTTCTTGGAATAGAAGATTGAGATCCCTCGAAACGATGAATGAAAAATTTATTGCTACAATAAAAGACAGCAGCGAATACTCACAAAGTGCGCGTATCTCAACTATGTTTTTTAAACATGCTGGAAATCCTCAAGGCAGTCCATTTATATCTTTTACTCCAAACGTTGGTGTCGCAGAAACCTTTGGTCAAAAGCAACTTATGTCTGCACTTGTGGACCCTCGTTTGATTGAATTTAATTATGTTTCTAGTTTTAATAATGAAGTCGAATTTCTAATGCCGCTAACGACTTTCCCTGACGATCTAGTTGGACTCTGGACTCCTAATGCTCCTTTAGCCGAAAGAGAGTTTCTCGAAGATCGTTTAAAAATGCGAATTTCAGAAGAATTTGGAAAAGCTAAAACAGAAGATATTATCAAACGTATCAAAAAGAATTCTGCAGATTTCTTTTCAACAGTCTATGGAGACGGTCAACCAAAGATAACTAAAGTTACAGGTGGTACTATGGCCGATTTTTATAAAAAATTTGGCAAAATAAAGGGTGCATTTAAACCACCCATGACTGCTAAGGGCGATTTAACTTGTAAAGACCTATTAAAAATATTCTGGGCGGTTCCTTAAATGAAAACAATCTCATTAATCACTCTACTAAGCTTACTTCTAACAAGCTGTTCTTTTTTTAATTCTCAAAGATATCCGGCAGCCGAAGAAGTTACACAAACTCAAGATGAAATCTTGCAGGTTTTTGAATTTCATTCTTCAAACGTGATTAGTGCAGGAAAAGATTATCGCAAAACAATATTAGACTTTATTAAAACAACCAGTCACTTTAGAGGAACTTATGGAACCGGAAATGAAGTCACAGTTGATTTTGTCGAAGATACTACACTTCCTAAAGGTGTCGCTTATTTTCCAGAATTCCAGGTTAAAGATAATTCTTACAAAATTGTTGTCCTTCATTCAAAAGAAGCTACCAGCGATGCAGTTGCTTCATCAGAATTATTAAACTTTTTAAGAATCTTAAGAGAAGAAAATTATTTCATGAGCCATTTTTCGGCATTTGAAATGTACTATAATGCTATCGAGCAGGATCCTATTGCAGCTCAGAATTGGGCAAAAATAAGAGAAGCTTCTGCCAATATGGAAACTAATGTGGCGGAGTTTTCAGAACCTACTATAAAAGATGCACTTAAAACACGCGGAGTAGAATGGTCAAAAGAAAAAGATGATTATTTAGAAATGGCTCAAAAAGAATTGAAACATCAAAAGAAACTAGACTTAGAAAGAAGAACAGTAATCGATGCATTAGATAAAGCTGCCGAAGATCATCAGTTTAAAAACCTGATTGCTAAAAATGACAGAATTGGTGTTTCGGAATTGTTAAAAAAATATCTTCCCTGGGAGCAAATGGCCCCTTTTGAAAAACGATATTGGGAAACATACTTAGACACAATTGTTCACCCACTTCCAATGGATCAACGAGTATTTATTTATCGTGGTATTAATGACGATTTTATATACTCGGCTTATAAAGGTGGAAAAGAGATTGAAAAAGAAACGGCTCAAAAAGAAGGCGACGTTTTTGTCATGTCTACTATCATCACTAAAAACCAGGGAACTTGGAATCGCAGGCTTCGTTCATTAACGGCTATGAATGAAAAATTTATTGGAACCAATGAAATTTTAAAAAGTGAATTTACTAAAAGTGCCCGAGTCATAACGATGTTTGTAAATCACTCAAAAAATCCACAAGGAAGTCCATTCCTTTCATTCACTCCTAAATTTGGAGTGGCCCAAATATTTGGTGGTCAAAAAATGAGTGCATACGCGCTAGACCCAAGATTACTGTCATTTAATTTTGCTTCTAAGTATAAAAATGAAGTGGAATTTCTTCTCCCTTTAATGGCTTTCCCGGAAGATGTCGTAGGATTTTATGACTCTAAAATTCACGTGGGTAAAACCAATAATGAAGAATTAATGAAAAGTCTTTTTAAAGAGAAATTAATTAAGGCTCATGGAGATCAAAAAGGTGAAGAAATATTCCAAAAAGTTTTAAAGAATTCTAAAGATTACTTTGACTCTGCCCTGAATCGCTATGAAGGAAAAATGACGGCGGTTGCTCCTAAAGAACTAAATTTTTTGGTGAAATTTTTCAATAAAATCTTTGATAAAAAAGTTGTTGCACCACCAATAGATATTGCTCCGAAAAATGGTGCAGCCTGCATCGATATTATGACTAGTTTTTGGAAATAATGAGTGAATTATGTTTAATAAATTTCTTAGCTTAATATTAACTCTTTCTCTTCTCAGCAGCTGTTCAACAGTACTAGTTGGCTCACGCCTGCCTGCTTCAAGTACTGATGAAATTAGTTATTACTTATCTATAGATAAATTTAAGTATTATCTTAATGAGTATTCAAATGCATTTGATGGAAAAGCTCCTGATGAAGTCATAAATTCACTTCGATCTATAACTGTTGAAGAAATAATCGATATGCACCTGGACTCTGCAGAGCTCTCAGATGCTAAAAACTACGATGGTATGATTTATGATTATTTAAAATCCAAAGGCCTTACTAAAAATATCAAAGAAGAAGACCTAAAATGGAACTATAATTTTTTTAGAACTAAGCTCAATGAAGCATTCACTCTATCCCCCAGCAAATTAACTATTGATCTAAGCTTGAACTCAGGTGAAAAGTCACTGATTAATGAAACTTTAATCAAATCAGAAGTACTCAATCCTAATGACATGACTCTTGATTCTGGTCATTACATAGCAAACAGAACAACGAGGGCCATTTTTTGGGAAGCCATAGAAAATGAGCGTTCCATTGAATTCCATTTGGGAGACAGCCGCGAATTTTTAAAACAATTGAAAGAGCAAAAAGGTGAAATTCTCTACGAGGTCAAACCGCTTGCTAAGAACTATAATAAAATTTTTATTGTTAAGTATCCGGATGAAGAAAGTTACCGGTACGCTATCACCAACATCGGAGGCCAGGATCGTCTTGACCACTTGGTGCATCAGTTGTCACTTTCAAATTTAAAAGGCGGAAAACTTACAAATAAAGTCATAGTAAAAGGCGATCTTAAAAAATTCCATGCTGCGAAAATCGAAGAGCACACCCTACAATTAAAACTTTTACCTAAAGCTGACCGAGTAATCATCGGACAAAAAGAATCAATCGATGGTAAGTTCTATATTTTTTGGAAAATGAAGGCATTAAAGAATCTCTACGACGAAGATCCCGACCTCTTTAACAAGAGGCTCGGAGCTGTTACCCGTGATAAATTTTTCGCACTGGAAAAAGCACCTTTTGAATCTATCTTTAAAGATAAAAAAATAATTGAAGATGCATACTTACAATTTGAAAAGGAATTTGAAAAGAATCCTAAACTTATACCCGCTAAATTTAAAGTCTATAACTATGATAATTTTACCATTGAAATGTGTGATTATATTTTTAAAAGCACTGATGGAAAAGATGTGCGATGGCGAGTTGTCTCCAACGTGTGGGGAGACGAGATCGTCCCAATCGCTCAGGCTTTCAAGAATTCAGGGCACACAAACGTCGTCTATATGGGAACCGCAGGTGCATTTTCTGAAAAAGGATATAAAGTAGGTGACCTTGTAATTCCAAATTCAGTTCATGATGGTGTTCAAAACATTCCAGTGAAATCAAATGCAATGAAAATTGAAGGAGCAAAATACGGTGGAAGTGTTGAACACGTTGGCTCTCCGTTCGAAGAAAGTGAAAAATGGCTAGCCATTGCGCGCGCGCGCTCAGAGCTTGTTGAAGTTGAGACTTCATACCTTCGTAAGATATTTAATAGTCCTGGAGATAATGTTGAAATGTATCTTCTCATTTCAGACATTCTGGGAAGTGACAGCGAAACACTTGCACACGCGACGAGTTCAAAACGTAAAAATATGCAAAATAAATTACTGGCAAATCTTTTCCTTAGGGATAGTAAAGGATTGCCCTTGCCTGTAACCGATACAGGTCTAAATGCAATTGAAAAAAATCGTTCTTTCATCTTTGATGTATTGTCTAAAAAATCTGTTTCATATCGTTATTATGCTTACTCGCATTTAAAGAATTCGCCCAAGCTTACTGAAAAAGAAATTTTAAAATTTGCAGAAGAGAATCCAACTTTCACCGATAGTTTTATCCTGGACCGTTTGGTAAAAGTTAGTGAATTAGTACATGAAATGAACAAACAACTTAAAGGTAAAGTAGATTTCGATATAGCTTTTTCTAAAAGTTTGGTAACCGGTACTTGGAATCCAAAAAATCAAAAATTACAAATTACCCTGAAAGCAAAAAACCCAGAAGCGGAAGTTGCTATCAAAACAGCTCTTTCTTCTACGAGTGATCACCTAAGCCAGATTAAAGCTTTTGCAGAATTCTCAGTCGGAACCTCGGTGAAAAGTGCAGATATGATCTGGATGAAAATTCCTGAAAAAACAGATCCTGATTTTTTAGTAAAAATTTATTCTTTGGCCGGATTAAAAAATGCAGGGCTCTACCAAAATGTTACTTATAATGGAAATCTTACGTTGGATTTACTTCCCATATCTAAAACAGAGCAACCGCTTGAAGCCTTTTACCAAGGTGTCGCAAGCATTGCTGGAAAAAAAGCCACTTCTGAATTAGGTGGTATGGCCGGAACATGTATTGAGGCAATGAGATCACTGATGATCATGTTCTAAAGGATATTTATGAAAATGAAATTTTTCTTATTATCGTTTATAGCTTTACTTACAATTGTAGGTTGTGAGCAAAATGCTTCCTTGTCTCCAAGAATCAGTCGATTTATAGCTTCGGAACATATACTTAAAATTGATGGGAAAGAAACTCTTTCTCGAGGTGTAAAAGAACTTTTATACGAAGAACAAAATTTACATAATAAAGATCTTTGGGGAGAAGGTGCATTTTCTTCAAATATCAATCCGGCCTATATTCCTGAAAATAATCCCAAATTTCCATTGCCCTATTACTTAGTTCCTGAAGAAGATGCCAATTTTCTCTTTGCCAATTCACTAGATCCAAGAGTAGCTGATCAGCTTGTAATGAAGATCAGCGGCAAAAAACATTATAAATTATTTGTTCATCCTGAATCCGAAGCTCATTATGATTTCCTTCACGCTTCATATAATTATATCGGACCGGAACAAACAGAATTTTTTGCTTCCCCTACCTCCAGCTACCGTTCCCTAGTTGTTTGGAATAGGAATAATGGTGAAAGAAAACCATTTATTGCAAAAGTCAGTCTCGATAAAAATGTAATAGGCAGCATAGATCGCTTAGTCAGTGAAAATGAAGTTGAGCGCTCAGTTGCCAATCAAAAAGTTTTTGATCGCATTGGTGAGAAAAAATTAAATTCTTTGAATTTAAAAATATTTCCCGAATCTGCTGGACTTACAGTTGCCAAGGCTCACCCTGGTGCACCTGAAAAATTAGGCGGCCAGATTATTCGAGAAATACCTGATGAAGTAGTTAGAGGTGAGAAAAAATGGCTCTCGTTTTCAGCCTTAATGAGTCCCAATAAAAAACCAGCACCTCTTATAATGGATGTTATTAAACGAAGTGGTCTTTCTTCTTATGATTTTTTTAAGATGTACATGATTGATAGTTACCTTGAAATGTATGAAGAAATTTCGTTAAAAAACGGAATTAATTTTGAACCTCACTCTCAAAACTTGGTATTTGAAACAACTAACGATTTAAAACCTACTGGAAAATGGGTTCTAAGAGATTTTGGAGGAGTCTGGCCGGATATCTTTACCATGGCAAAAAATAATGGACCTGTTGATGTCTATATGGAAACGGCCAGTGCACTAAAATACAAATTACGAGGTGGAAGAGCCAATTATATTAGCAGTTACGTCTTTTTTTACAAACGCCAGATTTTCGATATGATGTTGGCTGAAGTTGCAAAATACGATTCAACTCTAACGCCCGTTCAAGTTCAGACTCTAAAAAATACTATAGATACAAAGTATACGAAGATGATTAATGCTTATTTGGGCTTAAGTCTTAAAACTGCTCCGAATATGACGGATTATAAACGAATCGAAGAGATGGTCATCGCTCAAACTGAGCTCGATGGAAAAACATCTAAAAAAGAAATCAAAGACAGTGAAAACCTAAAAACATTTATTGAAAATAAAAAATCCAGAAAAGAATGGGTAGAATTATCTGCCAAAAATGGCAAATCAGAGTTTTATTTAACTGATCATGGTCTCTATGAGATTTCGAATAAAAAAATTACAGGACTTGCACTTTTTAGTCGCGATGAACTAGAAGAGTACAATGCCAATGATAAAATGCTTACAAACTTCAAAATGCATACAGTGGAAACTCCAGATAAGACTGGATGTTTAGGAATAGTTACTGCGTTCTTCGCAAGGATAATAAAATAATACTTCATCATCAATATGTAAAAGATGATAAATCCCAAAAGCCTGTTTTGGTTATGCTTCATGGTCTGCTTAGCTCACATGAAACATTTTTGCCTTTGATTCCGGCCCTTCGAAGTCATTTTGATTTATTGCTGATTGATCAAAGAGGCCATGGCCTAACACCAGCTGAAGGCGAAGACTACACTGCCGAGCGAATGGCACGTGATGTATTTGAATTACTAGATTATTTAAAAATTACAAAAATCATTATCCTGGGTCACTCCATGGGAGGTCGAACAGCTCTTATGTTCGGTGCTCTTTTCCCAGAGATGATTGATAAGATGATTATTGAAGACATGGGCATTCATCAACGACAGGAGAGAACACTGGAGCGAGATTTAGAAAAACTCTCACTTGCTCGAAAATCTAGAGTTCCTTCGCTCATTTTTAAAAGTAAAGAAGAAATTTTCGAAGTTATTTCACCACTTTTTCCTTACGCTAAAGACTTGCTGAAAACCAAAGTCGTTATGTTGGCCCCCGATAAATTTGAATTAAAATTCTGGCCAGATGTCTCGGTGCTTTACGGTTATCAAGGTAATTATACTGATTTAACTTTTGCTCTGACTGAATCGAAATTTCCAGTTATGCTTTTAATTGCAGACCCGAAAGTGGGATCGGCGCTAACTCCTAAATGTATTGAACATATCAAAACGCATGTCCCTAGGGCCATCCTTCATCCGATAGCCAAGTCCTGGCATAATATTCATAAAACTCATCCAACGGAATTTTGTGAATCATTGATTGCCTTTATAAAGTCATAGATCTTAAATAACTACATTTTCCAAATGGCTTCACCTAAAGTTTTTCGCAGATGGGTTAAGCCAGTGCGCTCATACCAATAAGTCTGAGTGGCGTTGGTGAGAATGGCGGCTCCTCGCATTTTTTCCAGATCAATCCAAAAAGATGTTCCAGTAAAACCAAGATGGCCAAAAGTTTTGGTCGAACATCCCTTTCCCGCTAAAGTATTTTCAGGATCCAGTACGCGATCAAATCCTAATATAAAGCGGTCTTCCTTTTTCTGTGAAGACAACAATTTTTCAATTTGTTCGTTAACGTGAACAATGTTCTCTAAATTTAGGAGCGAGCGACTCAATCCGCCGACAGTAGCAAATAAGCCCGCATGAGAAATGAATTCATCAATATTATAGCAATTATTGTCGTGAACTTCTCCACAAACTGTTTTTTTGTTTCTTATCCCGTACTCTGGGGAAAAAGAATTTTCCGGAAGTTTTTTCCAATGAACTAATTCAGAGTCAAAATAATAAGTGCATAATTCTTCTAATTTTTTACCCGATTTTTTTTCAATCTCAAGCATGCATCTAAGTGATGAGTAATCTGAATACAGTGGTGGGGATTCTTTAATCTCATAGGCCAGAAGCTCTTCTCTCCAGGTTTTTTTTGAGAGCAAACCACCAACAGGAAGTCCGGCCTTATGATTAAGTAATAGCATCATCTTTTCATCAAAGAGCTCTGGATACTTTAACCTCACTGCTGAATTAGTTAATGGCTTAGTTAAACTTGCTAAATCAAAATATAAATAAGGCTTTGTGCTAAATACATCGGCAGACATTTCAAAAGATTCAAAAGTCTTTGATTTAAAATCTATCACACTAACGGCCAAAGAATCAAAATGCTGATCACCCATTAATTCTAATGCGAGACTTTTTAATTTTTCCATACAAATAATGCTTTTATCCTAAACTCACATCTATAATATCTATAGATTATATCTCAACTTAAAATTAATCAATTGAATTCCCTATGGTATAATTACTCCAATGATATCTACTGAAGACATGCTAATTCTCAGCCTTAAGCGCCAAACAAATCATTTTCATCTTATGGACGTTGAATTTCGAGATGAATTTAAAAGTATTAAAGAAAATTTTAAAATCGTTGATAAAAAATTTGATCGCCTTTATTCTGCGTTGATGTGGGGATTCGGTCTGGTCATTACTTTGAATTTTGATCTCTATATGAAATTATTTTAGGTTAATTAAATGATCTCAATGCGCCAACCATAACTCCACAAATAATGATTTGTTGTCCATCCTCCAATTTCATTTCTTTAAAGAACTAATTATACGGGACAAGACGAAGTTCTTTTTGATTTTTAAAATATCGTTTTACTGTGAAATCGCTATCTATTTGAGCTAGCACGATATCATTATTTTTTGTCTTAGAAGAAAGCTCGATTACCAACATATCGCCATCCATAATAGTTGGACCAGGCTGATGACTCCGACAACAGCACTTTGGTCTATTTCATTTGAACTATTCATCGGATAACTTAAATATTTTTTTCTTTGTCTGTAACAGTAGCGATGATCGCATCTGTCACAGTATTTTTTTGGACTTCAAATAAAAAACGTCTTCTAGGAGTCTCATGATATTTCAAATCAATTGGTAAATCCTTGACTACTTTCTAAATTTTATTCTGCCAAAGATAAGGAACATGATGATAAACATTAATTTCATTTGAATATTGTAGGTAGTATCTCAAGATATCAAAACAAAAGGAGACAAATAATTAGAGATCTATGGTGAAAACTAATAACCACATCTGGCCCAAGGTTCCAGGAAGCTCCTCAAAAATGACTTTGGTGAGTTCAAAAAAAATTAATAATTTTAGCACAGCACTCTAGTTTTCAAGACTTAATCAATCACAAATATCTCTGAGCTTGAAGCGTTCGTGATATAATTTCTAATAATGGAGGTCTCCCATGGGGCACATAGTGTTTGAAAACCAATTATTTGACCACTGGCTTAATCAAAAAAGCCAAGAAATTCTTTCTAAGATGGATAAAGAAAAAGTCACAACAGAAGATATGCTTATCCTAACTTTGAAAGCATTAACAAATCACTTTCATCATATGGATGTTGAATTTCGTGATGAATTTAAAAAGATTGATTCTAAATTTGAAATTTTAGATAAAAATATCAGCGCAAAGTTTGAAGAAGCTGAAAACAAAACCAATCACCGCTTTGACCGCCTCTATACCACCCTAATGTGGGATTTGGCATGATGGCCACCATGACTTTTGGCCTATACATAAAACTATTTCTTGGATAAAAAAAGGCTCCATCACTGGAGCCTATAATTTATTTTATTATTTTGTATTTCTGATCGCCGCTTGAGCTGATGCCAAACGTGCAATAGGAACTCGATAAGGCGAACAAGAAACGTAATCAAGCCCAATCTTATGACAGAACTCAATTGATTTCGGCTCTCCTCCATGTTCTCCACAAATCCCAAAGTGCATATCTGGATTTGTTTTTCTTCCTTCGGTCACTGCGTGTCTCATTAAGAATCCAACACCGTCTTGATCGATTGAAACGAATGGATCACAAGGCATCAATCCTTTTGTCACGTAATCAGGTAAGAATTTTCCGGCATCGTCGCGAGATAATCCAAAAGTTGTTTGAGTTAAATCATTAGTTCCGAATGAGAAAAATTCAGCATGCTTAGCAATTGAACCGGCCATAATCGCGGCCCTTGGAAGTTCGATCATTGTTCCAATTTTATATTTTATTCTTTTACCTTTTTCTTTAAAAACTCTTTCAATTTCTTGAATGGCATCGTTTTTTAAAACTGTAAGTTCTCCTTCTACTGCTACAAGTGGAATCATGATTTCTGGAATGACGTTAATTCCTTTATCTGAACAAATTAGAGCTGCTTCCATAATGGCCTGCACTTGCATGCGATAAATTTCGGGGAACGATACTCCGAGACGACAGCCTCTATGCCCTAACATTGGATTGAACTCATGGAGTTGGTCACCGCGGTTTTCAATAGTTTTCATATCGAGGTGTAGACTATCGGCCAATTCTTTTCTGTCTTCTACAGAATGAGGAAGGAACTCGTGAAGTGGTGGATCGAGTAAACGAATATTAACTGGTAAGTCATGTAGTACAGTAAAAATCCCGACAAAGTCTTCCCTTTGAAATGGAAGTATTTTGGCAAGAGCAAGTTTTCTATCTTTTACAGTATTGGCGAAAATCATTTCGCGAACTGCAAGAATTCTGTCTTTTTCAAAAAACATATGCTCAGTTCTACATAAGCCTATGCCTTCCGCACCGAATTTCACTGCAACTTTGGCATCATCTGGAGTATCAGCGTTAGTTCTTACTCCTAATTTTCTAAATTCATCAGACCATTTCATGAATGTAGCAAAGTCGTCAGTAATAGCTGCCTCAATAGTTGGAACGACTCCTTCGATAACTTCGCCGGTAGCTCCATCGATTGTTAAAGCGTCCCCTTCTTTGTATCTTTTTCCATCTACTGTAAGTGTACCAGCAGCGTAATCAATTATAAGCGAAGAACATCCCGCTACACATGGTTTTCCCATTCCGCGAGCCACAACTGCAGCATGACTTGTCATACCTCCGCGAGCTGTCAAAATACCTTGAGAAGCTACCATACCAGAAATATCTTCAGGTGAAGTTTCCTGACGAACGAGAATAACTTTTTTGCCAGCTTCATTTAATAAATGAGCACGTTCAGAAGAAAAGGCGATGATACCAGCACCGGCACCTGGACTTGCAGGAAGACCTTTGGCGATAATTTTTTTATTCGCTTTTGGATCTAGTCTAGGGTGAAGCAGTTGGTTTAAATCTTCTGGATTCACTCTTAAAAGTGCTTCAGATTTTGAAAGAATTCCTTCGCTAACTAAATCAACTGCAATTTTAATTCCTGCAGCAGCAGTTCTTTTTCCATTACGAGTTTGAAGAATATAAAGTTTTTTATTTTCAATGGTAAATTCAATATCCTGCATATCTTTGTAATGAGCTTCTAGTTTTTTATAAACTGAAGTCAACTCAGCGAATGCTTCTGGCATTGCTTCTTCAAGCGTCTTGAAATTTTTATTTGAATCATTTTTTGAAAATTCATTTATTGGTTGTGGAGTTCGGATACCTGCAACGACGTCTTCACCTTGAGCATTGATTAAGTACTCACCAAAGAATTTTCGCTCTCCCGTAGAAGGATCGCGGGTAAAGCACACACCAGTTGCACAATCGTCTCCCATATTTCCAAAGACCATCGATTGAACGTTAACTGCTGTTCCCCAAGAGTGAGGTATATCGTAAATCTCGCGGTATTTAACTGCGCGAGGATTTTCCCATGAATTGAAAACTGCTGCAATTGCTCTCCATAACTGCTCCATTGGTTCAGTTGGGAAAGATTCACCAGTTTCTTCCAAAATTATTTTTTTGTAAACAGTTACCAACTCTTTCAAGTCGGATGCTGATAATTTTGTATCTTCATGAACGCCGCGAGCTTCTTTTAAATCTTCAAGAGTTGATTCGAGAAGTGAGACATTAAAATCCATAACCACGTTGGCATACATCTGGATAAATCTTCTGTATGAGTCCCAAGCGAATCGTTCATTGTTTGTTAATTTGGCAAGGCCTAAAACCGAGACATCGTTAAGACCTAAGTTTAGTACAGTATCCATCATTCCCGGCATAGAAGCTCTCGCTCCTGAGCGCACAGAAAATAAAAGAGGATTAGCATTGTCGCCGAATTTTTTTCCCGTAAGTCTTTCTGATTCAGCGATCGCAGATAAAACCTGCGTGCGAATATCAGCATTTATTGATTTACCATTTTTTTCGTAATCAAGACACGCTTGAGTTGTTACCGTAAATCCTGGCGGCACTGCTAATTTAAGCGTGCACATCTCAGCAAGATTGGCTCCTTTTCCGCCGAGCAAATCTTTCATGTCTTTATTCCCTTCAGTCAAGTCTTTGCTAAAGAGATACACCCATTTATTAGTAGTCATTTGTTTCTTTACTCCTACCTCGATTAATTGAGGTGTTGTTGTTAGAAAATTAAAATTTAAATTTATCTTTTAAGTAATTTGGAACTTGAGCAATCGCAATTCTCTCTTGAACCATCGTATCTCGGTCTCTGATTGTAATTGCATGATCGTTCAAAGTATCAAAATCCACAGTCAAGCAAAACGGAGTTCCGATTTCATCTTGTCTTCTATAGCGTTTACCAATTGATCCCGCGACATCGTATTCAGCTTTGTAATCAACAATTAAATCGTTAAATAATTTATTTGAAACTTCTTCCAACTCTGATTTTTTTGACAACGGCATGATTGCCACTTTAATAGGAGCTAAGGCAGGATGAAATTTCATCACAGAACGCTCTTTATCGGCGTCGCCGGCATTTTCCAATCTATAAGCATCACACATGATAGCAAGTAGGCAACGATCCGCTCCTACAGATGTTTCAATCACGTATGGAAGATATTTTTCATTGTTGTTTGCCTGATCAACATATTGCATATTTTTACCAGAAAACTCCTGGTGTTGTTTCAAATCGAAATCAGTACGAGAGTGAATTCCTTCCATCTCTCCCCATCCCATTGGGAATTCATATTCAATATCGGTAGCAGCGTCAGCGTAATGAGCAAGACTGTCTGGTCCGTGTGGTGACCATTTTAATTTATCCGCGCGAAGACCGTTTTCAAGATGCCATTTCCAACGTGTGTTTCTCCACTCTTCCATAGCTTCCATTTGCAGTCCTGGTTTTACAAAATATTGCATTTCCATTTGTTCAAATTCGCGAGTTCTAAAAATAAAATTACCAGGAGTGATTTCATTTCTAAAAGCTTTTCCGATTTGAGCTATACCAAAAGGAAGTTTTTTTCTCATGGTCGTTTGCACGTTTAAGAAGTTTACAAAAATCCCCTGAGCTGTTTCTGGGCGAAGATAAACAGTCGAGGCCGTATCTTCCATGGCCCCCATTTGAGTCTTGAACATTAAATTGAATTGACGGATATCCGTGAATGAATCTTTCGATCCACATTTAATACAAGGCTTAGTGACATCAATATTATCTGCGCGAAATCTTTCTTTACAAACTTTACAGTCAACTAACGGATCAGAAAATCCATCGATATGTCCTGAAGCTTTCCAAACCATTGGGTGCATAAGAATTGAAGCATCAATTCCCACAACATCTTGACGAAGAGTCATCGATCTCCACCAACGAGTTTTTAAATTATTTTTTAATTCAACTCCGTAAGGACCCATATCCCAACATGAATTAAGACCTCCGTAAACTTCTGATGATTGAAAAATAAAACCGCGTTGTTTACATAGGGCGACTAAATCACTCATTGATTTTAGATTTGTTTCGTTGGTCACGATAAGGCTCCTGTTTCCGCAAGTGAAGATTTTGAAAATATATGGGATTATACTTGGAAAATTAAGGTCTTTAAAGGGACTTTAATGAAAGTTCGTAAAGCTTTCGGTATTCACTGTTATTGCTAATAAGCTCAGAATGAGTGCCATTTTCTATCAATTTTCCGTCTCTCATCACAAAAATTTGATCGTAATCCTGAATGGTAGATAGTCTATGCGCCACAGCGATAACGGTTTTATTTCCCGCAATGGCCTCTAGTGCGCGCTGTACAACTTTTTCTGATTCATTATCTAGTGCTGAAGTTGCTTCATCAAAAAGCAGAATATCAGTATTTTGTAAGAAGGCGCGAGCAATTGTTAAGCGTTGCTGCTGACCACCAGAGAGTTTTGCTCCGCGATCACCAATGATTGTTTCAAGTCCTTGAGGCAGTTTATCGACAAACTCTGACGCATATGAAACTTCTAGCGCTCTGCGAATATCTGTTTCAGAAAAATCACCACCCACGGCTAAATTGGCTTTTATAGAATCATGGAAAAGAAAAATATCTTGAGACACAAGGCCAAAAAGCTTGCGAAGTTCGCTGAGCTTGATTTGATTTATGGCAATTCCATCAATGTATATTTGCCCGTGCTCGATTGGATACAGTCCTAAAAGTAAATTGATTAACGTAGATTTACCGGAACCTGAAAGACCAACCAAGGCTACTTTCTGTCCTTTATTAATCTTCATACTTAAATTTTGAATGACATTATTTTCGCCATAACTAAAAGTCACATTATCAACTACGATATCGTAATTAAAATGTTTTGGAGCATGAGTTCCAATATCTTTTTCTTCTTCTATGTGGAGAATTTCATTTATGCGATCAAGGGCTGCAACACCTTGACCAATTTTAACATTAGCCTGGGAAAATTTTCTTATTGGATCCATCAAAAGTGCTAATGCTGCCACGAACTGAATAAAATCCCCAACAGTCATACCGCCGTACTTAATTCTGAAATAAGCAAAAACAATTACACCTGAAAAAGCAATTGTTCCTACCAATTCAACAAAAGGATGAGCAAGCTCTTCAACCTTGCTGGTCTTCATCGTAAAATGAAAATAATATTCTTGAGAATGCTTAAAACGATCCATTACAAATTGTTGAAGATTAAATGCTTTTGTGACTTTATGGGATGAAAGTCCTTCACTTAAATTATGTGTGAGTTCAGCTCTTCCATCTTGAACCTTACTTTGATTCGCTTTAATTTTTTTTCCGCTGATTTGAAAAATCGCAACAAACATCGGCCCTACGATAAATATAACCAAAGTTAATTGCCAATCACTCCAGATCGCCACCCCAAGATAAACTAAACCTTTTATAGGCTCGCGAACAAGATCGATCATCGCCCGGAACGATTGAGCAAATATCTCGGCATCATTCAAAAGTGTAGAGAGCATGCGTCCCTGTTTATTTTGGTTATAAAATGAAGTTGGTAATTTTTGGAGTTTGGTAAAAATTTCGATGCGTACATCATTATTTATTTTTTCCCCTACAAATCTCAACCAATAAAAATGGTAATAGCGCGTAGGGAAATTTAGTAGACCAATCACTAAAAGGCTTCCGGCCAATATTAGAAATTGATGAAAAGTGGCCTGACCAGTTAAGCCTTTATCAAAAATAGGCTTAATTAATTTTACTTGAGCACCGGCAAGTGCTGCCAAAACGAGAGCTAAAACAAAAGCACCAATCGCCTTATTTTTATAAGGCTTTAAGTAGGGAAACAAATGATTAATTAGCTTGGTATACATAAGGAAGTAGCTTAACTCACAAACACTTAAAATACCATAGCGGCTGTTTTAAAATCTTTTTCTTCAAAGTGAAATTGAAAACAAAAATAATGGAAAAGCATACGTGGAAGAGACTTATATTCTAATTTAATACTGCCGAGGTCCTGATATTTTGTATGCGCGATATGGCCTAATAATTCCCAAAGCTCACGCCCCGATTGAACAGAATAAGCTGTACGCTGATTCATACACGGGGGACAAGCGAAACCGCCTTCTTCAGCGATTAGATACATATCATTGAACTTCTGCAACTCTTCACCACAAAGTGTGCAGTGCTCTCTTTCGGGAAATACTCCCAGGTGAAGTAAAATTTTAGTGAGGAAGATTACAGAGTGTGAGTGAGTGTAAAAAGATTTTACCTGCAAACATTTTTCTAAATGAACCAAAGCATTGCTCAGAGTTGTAAAGAGCCCTACCATTTCGACATTCTCTTCATGAACTTCATGCAGGTTTTCACTTGG
>JACMPM010000088.1 GCA_014377485.1 Bacteriovorax sp.
ACTTCAATTCAATCCCAGGTAATCCCCGATTTTATCAAAGGGAAATCTGTTAACGTTATTGCTAAAACTGGTTCTGGAAAAACTCTGGCGTTTGCATTGCCTATTTGTGAACTTTTAAAAGAAGATGAAGTCAATTTTCCCGTCACTGATAAAAAATCGGCTTTCGGAAAACCTCGTGCTGTTATTTTAGCTCCTACTCGCGAACTAGGACTTCAATTGCACAAAGTTTTTAAATCAATCGGTCACCATGCAAAAATGCGTGTGAGATTGCTTGCCGGCGGCGAAGGTGCAAAAACTAATCATCTCCTGGCCCGCGACAATATTGATATATTAATTGCAACTCCTGGTCGTTTAAGTTCAGCACTTAAGAAAAAAGAACTCAATCTTAAAGAAACTAAATACATCATCATGGATGAAGCCGATCAACTGCTAGATCTAGGATTTCGTCGCGACCTGGTCAATATCTGTGGATCAACTGATTCAAGTTTAGTGCACGTCGGTCTTTTTAGTGCAACTCACTCTGAGAGCTTGGATGAATTTTGTAAAACAGTTATGCCTGAGATCGAATTTACTCAATACAATTCTGAAGAAAAAAACAAATTAACTCAAACAGTGCGCACATTTAATATTTATGTGACTGATAAAGAAAAAAATTCGATGACTGAAGCCTTTTTAAAAAATCAGGCAAAGGGTCGCGGAATTATTTTTGTCAATAAACACGATACAGTTGATGCGTTGATGTTGGAGCTTGCTCCTAAATTTCCAAAGATGAAATTTCATTCGCTTCACGGTGAAATGGAAGCGCGTGATAGAAAGAAAAACTACGAACGCTTTTTAAAAGAAGGCGGGATTCTCATTGCAACAGATATTATTGCCCGAGGGATGCATATCGATGATCTTGTTTGGGTAATGAATTATGATCTTCCTTTTGAAGCCGTCTATTATATCCACCGTTGTGGACGTGTAGGACGCATGAATGCAGAAGGTTTTGCTTATAACCTGGTCACTCCTAAAGACGTGAATATTATTACTCGTATAAACGAAGCGATTAAAAATCAAAGTGCGATTCGACTGACATCTTTTGATGAAGGTAAATTTGCTTCTGTTAAAGCTGCCAACAAACCTAAAACTTCTACCAAACTTGATAAGAAGAAAAAACAACTTACAGACCTTAAAGAAAAAGTGTTCAAGAAAAAAAGACCTTCAGAGAGAAAACATCTCAAAACAATTAAGACGTCTTCAACTCCTAGATATAAACGTAACGATAAAGAAACGATCTCTGCTAAAAAAGAAAGATCGAGAAGACCAACTGGTAAATTGGATAGCAAAAATAGTTCAGTAAGACCTAACAAAAAAGCTAATTTTAAAACAGATACGCGAACTGATTCAAGATCTGAAAAAAGAGTTGATTCAAGATCAGCTCCGAGATCTGCACCTAGATCTGATAGTAAGTCAGCTCCCAAGTCAGCTCCAAGATCGGCACCAAAGTCAGCGCCTAAATCTGCTGTTAAACCAGCAGAGAGACCGGCCAGCAGAGTTCAAGGCAAAGCTGCTACTGGTAACAGAGCAAAAAATCCAAAACCAACTAAGAGATAAATGAAGAATTATTTATTAATTATTTTAATTTTATTTCCAGTTTTAGTTGCTTGCTCTAAGAAAGCAGAAAAAGTTGAATTGAAATACTCTGTAGAAGAAATTGATAACCTTGCTCACGAAACTGGTCATAGTAATGAAAAAAATGGTGGCGGTCTTAACCTTTCAGATTATTCTCCTGGAGTAAATCGTCTGGAATCTAAGGCCCTCATGTTTAAGCGCCTTACTTTTTTTGCAGTTTCTTTTGAGACTGTAGAACAGGCGCGAACCGAAGCTTTGAGACTCAATCAATATTATGCTCGCAATTGGCTTTTTGACCGGGTAGAAGGTGAGCCCATTTTAGAAGATTATCTCATGGAAAAGTTTAAGGCGATAAATCCTAAAAGACATATTCAGCGAGTTCCTAAAAAGCATGAAGAAGGGCATGGAAAATCTCATGAATCTGCTCCTTCAGAACATCACTAATATTTAGCTAAACATTTGAGGATGTGATTTAAATCTTTCTTCAAAAAGAGCGATTCTTTGTTTCCACATTTCATTCAATTCATTATCTAGTTCAAAAGAATCAAGAGTCTGATGAAAAAGAATAATCCATCGACCAAGCTCTCCTCTTTTAATTTTCAATTGAAGGTGAGTGAAAAGCAGATGAAAAGGGCCAGTCAGTGGAACTGAAGTCGATCCTGTCAGTTGCATTTCCCAAAAAGAGGTGATGCGTTCCAGATGGGCCGTAAGTTCTTTGGGTTCACTGAACTTATTGAAGTGATAGCCAATAAGTATATCTTTAGTGGCCTTTTCATAGAAGGATTCCACTACGGCATAGATCAGCTCCCTCATAACTAAACCCCCAAAACTTAATACCTTACTAAAACTATAAACTTTAAATTCTAATAACCGATAGGACTACTAGAGTAAACAATCAAAGGTACAGGTAAAGATTATGGGAAAGACTCTTTTTTGGAAAGTCGCTCTGGGGTTAATATTTGCAAATCAAGTTTTTGGTGCAACAGATCTTCAGGTTGGAACTCTTTCTGAGGGCTCGTGCTGGTATGAAAATAAGGAAGCCTTACGGATAGCTAGCTTCAACGATAAAAGTGCTTATAGCGGCAGTAGGACCCAAATTATAGAAGAATTTGAGGCACTCATTACAGACCCTGTTCAAAAAGTGGAGCACACTAAAATTAATGATATTGATCTCTCTCTCCATTGTGGTGGATATGGCGCGAGTCTGGTGGCCAAGGTCAATACTGATAGCAATTCATTTTGTATTTGGGCAAAATTTGAAAAGGGAATTTTAAGTCTTCGAAGTTTAGGTTCTCTTACCTCTGATGGGAAAAATCCTAACGGATTATGTGACGGGCATAAATGGGGGGAGTTTATTTTGGGTGCTAACTCAGAAGAACTCATCACTGAATTACAAACTGCTAAATGGTCTTCAATGATTAAAGCTGTAACTCTTGTTTCTAATAAAGTTTATAAAGTTGTTTTACAAAAAGATTATGAATTTCGAGAACAAGAAGTGATTGATCAGCTTCAAGAAAATTTTGTAGGTAAAAATCTTGTCCGCTATATTGAGTTTAATGATTACCGCCATCCAATTGGAGAGTTTATTCATTTGAAATAAAAAGCCCACTAAGAAGTGGGCTTTTTTATTTGTTCATTTTTTATTTAATTGAAATTATCTAATTGTATCGTGAAGTGCACGACCAAGTGACTTAGATTTTTTATCATAGAAATTGTTGTTTTCAGCATGTTCAGCCTCTTCTTTGCATGCAATACAAAGTTCAGCAGTTAGTCTTGCATTCAATCGTTCAAAACTAATTTCAGAATCACACTCATCGCAAAGGCCATAAGTACCGCGACCTAAAGCATCGAGAGATTTATTGACTTTTTTCAAGTAAAAATTTTCGCGATTTATGAAGCGAATATCATGTGAAGTTTGTGTGTTTACACTTGCTTCATCTAATGGATCAGAGAGTTCGTTCTTATCGAGTTGATACTTTTCTTGTTCAAGCTTCTTGTTAGAAATGCGCTCTTTTTCTGAAAGAAGTTTATCTTTTAGAATCGCGATTTGCTTGTCAGTTAGGTATGCGTTTTCTCTTTTCATTCTTACTCCTAAAAATTTCTACTGCAAAAACCATCAATAGTTTAAAAGCGGCAAGCATTACTAAAACCATAAATTATATTGAAATCACAATACAGATAGCGGAGCAATTTAGTAAATTATTAAAATCTAACAAAGCTTAACATCTTAATTTTACCAATGAGAATGAAGAGTAGATTAGTTTATAGAAGCTTCGCAATAAGGGCAAAACTGCCAGAATTGCAGATCGATTTGATGTTTACACGACTCGCATATTCGAAGGCATTCCAGGTCTACAAAATCTTCTCCACCCATAAAAAGCTCCTTACGCATTGCTTTTATGGTGACCGGATGCGCACGAAATACATTGGGGCGAAGAGGATCGGGGATGAATTTTGCTGGTGCGATCTTGGTGTCTGGCAATATATTGACGTCAAATTTTTCGTGATAATCAGTATTGAAGAGCGGTAAGTTGGCGGCGTTTGAATAGGTTTTTAATTTTTGTAATTGCGAATGTGGGTCGTGTTTTTCTTGTAAAAATTTTCTTATTTCTTGGTCGTTTGGAGTTTTCATGATCGCATTTTCTCCCATTGTTTTTCCATTAGCTCAATAATTTGCGAGGAAAATTTTAGGTGTTGGTTTAAAAATTTAGAGATTCCTGGTTTTATGGCCCTTACTTCTTTTACAAACCTTAATGAAAGTGGACCCATTGTTTCAATTGTTCTTAAAGTCCATTCCACTACTTCAGGATTTTTATTTTTAAGCAGTTCTTTTAATTTATCAAAATAAGCACTCGAGATCATATTTCCGGTTCGTAGAGATTCACTGATCACGTGCTTTTGTGAAGCGGCCAAAGTGTAGATCAACAAATCTGGACTTTGGACTTTTTCAAAAGTTTTTATAAAAAGTTCATTGAGATCAGACGTCATATTCTGAGTATTATCCAAAATACAGAGAATTTTCTTAAGAGCTGATTCGTCGAGACTGCCTTCAGAAATAATCTTTTGCCACTCGCTTTTAAGCTCGGAAAGCAGCTCTGGAGTAAGCATGATCTGCGGACGCTCATTCTTCTTTAATTTCTCAATAGTCTGGGTATAGAGTTCCTGATAGTTCATTGCTTTATTCTAATGCAGTTCCAGAGGGAAATAAAGAGTTAGAAACTCGCCTAAAAGGGTCAATTAATGAAAATTCTACACACTTCGAATTGTATTAACATAGTGGCTAGCTAGAGCTCAAAAGCTTTGGTATATAAAACCTCTAATGATCACGAAACATCTTATAAATTCAATTTATCGGGCCACTGAAGGCGAAGGAGTATTCCTCGGCCGTCCTCAGATTTTTGTTCGTTACCAAGGTTGCGCCGTTGGGTGTTTGAACTGTGACTCAAAGGATACTTGGGATTTCACTGAAGACATGGGCCAGTCGCTAGAAATGGTAATGGAAGCTGTTTATAGAGAAGGCTTTAACGGAGCGATTAAAAACGTTTCGATTACTGGAGGAGATCCACTTCATCCAGGTCATGTTCCTCATGTATTGGCACTTGTAAAAATGCTGAAAGAAAAAAAATATTACGTGAATATCGAAGCTGCTGGTACGAGAGTTGTGGATGAGATTTTTGATCTTGTAGACTATGTGAGCTTTGATTTTAAAACGCCTTCTACCGGAGTTAAAACTCCATTAAAAAATATATCAAAAATGATAGCTCAGTACCCGGGAAAATTTCAGGTAAAGGCCGTTATTTCAGATCTGGTGGATTTCAATACAACCCTTGAAGCTTTTAAAATGATTTCTAGTGAAGAGAAGGGAATGCCTTTTCCATGGGTTCTTACTCCCTGTTTTAATACTAAGGAAGAGTTTCCGCTCGAGAGATTCACTCAAACTCTTTCGTGGAATGAAAAAAATGGCGGATTATTCCGAGTCATAGGACAGCAGCACAAATGGATTTTTGGACCTGATCAAAAACAAGTTTAGGGCGATTTTGCCTAAATAGTTACTGGTTTAAAAAAATCAAGAGATTCGCTAAACTCATACTAATGAGAATCACGATTATACCAATCTTTTTTTGTCTACTTTCGCTTACACAAGCTTTTGCAGATAATTGCTCTGAAGCTCTCTCTCTATTCCAAAAATCGGTCTTTGCAATTACCAGAAAAACCCAAGTAACTTCCAAAGATATGAAGGATTTTGATGAGGCCTATGAAAAGCTTACGCTGCTACTCTTAGGAGAGCCCTGTGAAAAAAAGACTCTTCTAGCAACAAATTCTGCTCGAACACAATTAAAAGAAAAACGATTGTTAACTCTCAATGCACTGAATCCGCAAAACAATTGTACTGATGTAATCAATCAAAATGAAGCTGTGAATTTGGACAATGCTAGAAATCAAGATGGAGTAGGATGGTGTTATGCCTATGCTGCTTCTGATTTATTAAGTTATCGCTTGAAGAAAAAAATATCGGCAGTGAGTTTATATAATTCAGGTCAGAGCATTGAAGAAGATATTAGCAATCAGGGAAAGGGCGGCGATATTGGAAACTCTATCGTGAATTACCTTCAGAAAAAAAACGGACTATGTCTGGAGGAAAATCTTCCTTCCAGTGATTTTCAGTTTTGCTCTTACACAAATTACCAGAATTTTCTTACTGATCTTTATCAATCGACTAGTGAATTTTCTAATTCAAATAATCAATGTATGGCGCAGAATTTAAGAGCTGCATTTCCTGATTTGAACAATGCAGTTATGAGTGCCTACGTGAATCAGTTTGGAAAAAAAAATCTAGCTGAATACTTAATGAATCTTCAGTGTAAAAAGCTGAGCTTCATAGGCTATAAAATAAATCCTGTAAACCAATTCACTCCTCGTTTTGAAAAAGATGCCATACTTAAAAATGTCGATGCACTTTTAAACAAAGGCGACATCGTAGGCCTTGCCTGTCAGTATAACTTGATGGTGGAGAGTGACAAACCTTCTAAAGTGGGCGGGCACGCATCCGTGATCGTGGGACGAAGACAAAATCTTGATACGGGAGAATGCGAATACCTGGTGAGAAACAGCTGGGGAAAAGATTGCTCGGAAATTGAAGGCAAGGGACTTAGCTGTCACAAAAACTGCGACGATGATGGCTGTCGTTACTCAGGCCATCTTTGGGTAAGTCAACGCCGAATAAAAAACTCACTTTTAGGAATCAGTTTTTTACCATGAAATTAATCTTCATTTTAATTTTAAATTTATTTGTATTTACAACTTTACTCAATGCCCATGAGTGTTTTCAGACGACCACAAAAATTATATTTAATGGGGCAGCGGAAAGCGAAAAGACTATATTGTGTAAAAAGAAAACTTCTGATGGCATGCTTTTTTATGTTTCAAAAACTTGTCTAAATGATCAATGCGAGATTCTAAAGCGTTCCCCCAAAAAAGTAGTAATTAAAAATTACTACGCCAATATTGGTTCACCTGGTTTTAAGCTTTGTATGGAACTCGGGGGAACCCCACAAATTTTTGATTTTCAAGATGAGAAGGATAAGTGGAAAAATACCGAACGATGTTTTTTCGGAAAAAATGATTTTGTGGAAATATCCTTTTTAACTAGAGAATGGAAAAGTTTTATAGAATCTAAAT
>JACMPM010000089.1 GCA_014377485.1 Bacteriovorax sp.
ATTTAGAAATGGGTTTTAGAGCTATTAAATAATTATATTAAAGAACCCCATTTAATTTTGGGGTTCTTTTTTCAACTTATTTGGTATAAGACGTTTTCTTCTATTTCTAACACTGCCATTAGTGCATCATAAATCAAAAAACTGCCTGATTTATTTCGAGAGACTTCAAAGAAAAATTCATTAATTAACTCTTTAGTAACCATGGTTTGATTATCCACTAAAAATTTTTTTGTTGATAACTTCGTTAACAATTCCCAATTTTTCATAGACCCCTGAGAAATTACACAAAGACGGTCGCGAGGTTTTAATTTTAATTTCATCGGCTGATCAAAACTGATGAGCTCTCCTAGATAAAAAAGATATCCCATTCCTTTTAGTGTAAAAGATGCTTGAAGCGTCTTTAAATTAAGAATCATCATACAGTAAGTGAGTTCAGCATTATTTTCTTTTGAATGATGAGTAATCACCTTTTGAAATTGCTCTAATTGAGTTTGCAAATTAGCCGAGTTAGATTTTTCTTTTAGTGACTCGATTTCAGATAAAATCATAGATGATAATAAATAAGAATCACTGCCGGCCTGTATGAAAAGAATTTCTTTGTCATTTTGTATGACTTCAAAAAATTCCCCTCCACTTTTTTCTCCGGCCATAAATTTACTAGTAAGAGTCACACCTTTTAACTGGTCGACACGTACTTTTACAAAGCGGTCGTGGAGATCTTTAATTTTGACGAGTTCACTCTTGGTAAATTCATAAACTTTTTCAAGGTCACTCGCCAATTTGTCGAGTTTAAGTGAGTGTTTAGTGAAGTTCATATTAAGATAATTTACTAAGATTGGAGTATTGTATTCAATCTCTTGAGATAGATCGATGAACCCAAAAATTTTATGAAAATTGGATTTTAATTCTGTTACCAATTTAAAATCTTTTCGCGAATTAAGAGCAACGATAATTTTTTGATCTCTGCTCGCAAATATTTTATTGAGATCACTGAGATGCTCGGTATCAGCAACCAAAATCAGTGGAGAGCCATTGCTTACTTCAGGTTTTTTCAAGTCGATAAATTTTGCTTCATAGCCTGCGTCTTTAATTAATTTCTTTAAATAACTGTCCATCATAGGACTGATGTTTTCCATTCGGACGCACTCAATTTCACTCATAAATCTCCTTATAGTTCTAACATTCTAAAAGAAGGATGGGAAAAGAGGTATTTAAAAAAATTTGCCGACTTTTGGAGGCGGTAATTTAATACCTGATAATTTTTATCTTCTTGATATCCTGAAAGATTCGCATTCTTTCTAAAGTCATACTAGAAACTGTCCGATACTTAAGCAAAGAGGTTGTGATTAAACCCCTTCGTGGAAGTAAAAGGTAATGACTAAAAAGAACAATGTATTCCAATTATCGGAAGTAAAAGAGAATCGTGAGCGATTAAAAAAAGCTGCGGCTCTTGAGCTATCACCTATTGAACTTGTCAAAAAAGAATATTTTGAATTAGTCATTAAGACACTTTTAAGCGCTCTCAAGTGTAAAGATGACTATACATGGGGACACTCCCTACGAGTTGCCTATTTTTGCGTGTCTGTTGGACATGAGATGGGGTTCTCTGCAGCTGAGATTTATGAATTAGAAGTCTCTGCTCTCTTTCACGATATCGGTAAAATTGGCGTCCCTGATTCTGTTCTCTTAAAACCATCGCGCTTAACTGATGATGAATTTTTAGAAATGAAACTTCACCCTTCTAAATCCTACGAGATACTTCAAGATTTTCCTGTCTTTGAACAAATGGCAATCAATGCCAAATATCACCATGAACGATATGACGGTCGAGGTTATCCGGAAGGATTGAGAGGCGATAAAATTCCATTGTTTTCAAGAATCATTTTAATTTCTGATACTTTTGATGCGATGACATCAACTCGTCCATACAGAAAAGGTCTTCCTTTCGAAGTGGCGTTCGCTGAACTCAGAGAGTTTGCTGGAACTCAATTCGATCCATTCATAGTTGAAAAATTTATTTCTTGCATGACTAAAGAGCAAAATAAAAACGAAGACACATTCAACCTTCAAGTGATCGAAGGCAATTTCAAAAAAAACGCGGCTTAATTATTATTGGCAAGGAGAAGGCTTGCTAGTCGATATATTGTATTTTTGAACAACACCACAATCATCATCCGAATTATAAACATTTAAAACAGAGCACTCTGCTGGCTTTCCATGAGACTTATTCCACTTCATATTTTTATTACATTTCACATAAGCTGATTTATCAACACAGGCCCAGTATTTTTCTTTGCAATTGTAAACTAACCCTCTGCCCAATAAATCGTAACCTGGAGGTTCTGTGTAAATATCATCGGCGACAATTTTATCTTCGAGCTTTGTGTCTTTTTTAGTTGCACTCTCATCTGTTGTTTTGTCTTTTCCATCTACGCTATCAATCAAGCTATCTAGGCTTTTGTCGACTTGTTCGCTAGATTTTACTTCACCTGTTTTAGGTGTTGGTTCGGTTGGAGTTTTTAAAATAGGAGTATTATCAATAGGCTTCTCTTCAACTTTAGGAGGAGCAGTCTCTTCAATTTTTTTATCTGCGATATTAATATTTTCTACCGGGGGAACAGCTTCGACAGGTTTCGTTTCAGTTTTATCTTCCGATTTTTTGTCTGTCGTTTCTGTCGTTTTATCTGCCACTTTGTCTGTAGCCTTATCTGCTGCTTTATCTCCTGGTGCAACTACGCCAGGAGCAGCAGTTTTATCTGTGGCTACAGCAGCAGTCTTATCACCTGGCTTAACTTTTCGTTTACGAGGCTTTGTTGGAATATTTGCAATTTCACTTTGTGGATCTTCTTTTAAAAAGAAATGATCAACGGCCAAGTACCCCAGTCCAATGACTACGACTACTCGTATGATCATGCTAATTTGTTTTTTTTTCTTATCAACACCAGTGCTTTCATTACTTGATGAGTCGTGACTCTCTTCTGACTGTTCCTCAGAATGATCATCGTGAGTATTTTCGACCTCAATGCCCAACTTCTTACGAAGAGGCTCAGGTAGACTTTGTTTTAAGCTGATGAGAAGTTTTTCAAACATATAGATTTATTATAAAGGATTTTTGTGAAAGTCATAGATGATGGAGTAATCAAGTACGATCGGTCAAATTTTACCCAGTGTAAGCCGATAGAATTAGTCGAATATTCAGCATTGGAATGCTGGAGGAAAAAACTTTTTGAACTCAATTTGATTGGGGAATATGCTGAAGCCAGAGTTGGATTTGGAAATTTATCTGAGACTCATGACTACTCACAATTTCATAGCAGTTTTCAACCTCAATTTATCATAACAGGTACCCAGACTGGAAAATACCCTGAACTCAACGGCGAATTCTACACTCGTGTTCTCGATTATGATATCGATCATCTGAAAATCAAAATGATGGGACCCGTTGAAGCTTCGAGCGAAGCGCTTACTCATGCAGCTATCTATGCTCATAATAAAAACATTCATGCTATCTTCCACATCCATTCAGTAGAAATCTGGAATGGAATGATTCAAGATAAATCAAATTTTACCTGTAAAAACATTCCGTATGGAACTGTCGAAATGGCCATGGCCACTAAGAAATGCATCGACACATTGGATTTTGGTTCCTTTTGTATGCATGGTCACGAGGATGGCGTCGTCGCCTTTGGAAGAAATTTAGATGAAGCTGGGAAAATTATTATTGCCCTTTATGAAAAATATATCGCCTTAAAAAAACTTTGAAAATGATTACCTTCGGGTGAAATCTTAATCCAATCTGGATCCAGAGGATTTGTTTTAAAATTTTTAGCCGACTTTACTCTCCACTCTACCCAATCGGCTTCAGGATATTTTTCCGCGAGAGACTGGATAACTAATCCCATGGTTTTACGATAATTAACTTCGACCAAAGCATAGGTTTTCAACATTCCTTCATCACAATAAACAAACGAGTCGATTTGAATATTTGAGACAGCGCCTAATTTTAAATAAGTTTGGGCAATTTTCAAAGTTGTTTGTTGTAGTTCCTCTAACGAGTATGCGTATTTTTGAAAAATATATTTTTTAAATTTATCAACATTACTTGCCCCTGCTCCACCTGAAAAATTTCCCGTTTGAGTATTAAAGTTTTCAACCATAAATTGTCTCTTAATAATACCATCTACAACTTCAAAAGTAGTACCTATATCAAAGACACGTTCATAAACTGGCTCAAGTAAAACTTTTCCCACCAGATTTTTTTTTAGGTGTGATTCATCAAGAGAATCTGTTCTGAATTGGTTATGCCCTATTCCGCTAAAACTATAAGGACGTTTGATTATCCATTTTTCTTTTTTAGGAAATTTTTTTAAATGTGTCAGTAACTCAGCAAAGGTTTCAACAATTGCTCCTTCTTGAAATCCCCAATGATTTTCAAAAGCAATCTGAGCTGAAGTAAGCTTAGAATTAAGCGTTCTTTCTAATTCAATATTTGCATGACGTCCCCACCAATATTCACTTTTTTCAGCATTTGGATTAAGCTTCGGTACGACAAAATCTAATTTTTTTAAGCTCTCAAGATAAGATTGTTCATAAATTTTAGAATTTTTTAAAATAGCTTTTTCCTTATTTATCAGAAAAAAAACATATTCAAATTCTCTAATAATTTTTTGATTGGATGGGTTGTCTTCCCTGTACTCTGGATCAAATAGAAAAGCTTCATAATCTAGATCAACTTTATAGGTTTTCAAAACTACCACGACTTCCGGTTCGTCACTTTGAAATCATCGCGGAATGCATCGAGTTGATCCAAAAATGCATTATCAATTCCTGCCCGTTCTCTGGAGCTTCGTTCAAAATGAATGCCTTTAGATCTTGCTGGAGTCATGACACCTGGAAGATTATTAATAAAATAATTCCAAAGATCCTTGTCGCCTCTCCACTGATTGAGCCAATGTGCCCCTAGGGCAACATGAGAGATTTCATCCTCGAAAACAATCCGCATGATCTTTGCAGTCTCAAAATCTTCAACGGCCAGGAAAGACTGTTCATAGTACTGAGCAAAATCAAGATTGGCAGATTCAAAAGTCATAGCCATTGCCGAGTAAAATTGAGATGGAGTAATACATTTTTCCATTGAACGCCAAAAAAAATCATTGAGTGGAAAATCTCCTAATTCAATTCCAAAATCTTTCATGCGCGATAAATATAGTTTTAAATGTTTCTGTTCATCTTGAATGGTTTTTATCAGCCCCTTTTTAAACAAAATCGAATCTGCTCCAGTGTCAGGATATACTAGTAGAGCAGCGGCCATCATTTCAATGGCGAGTAGTTCATGATTAGCAAAAAAGTGTAGGGCCAATCCTCTTTTTTCTTCGAGATGAAAGCTGGTATTTTTAGGAAATTTTACTTGTTGGTTATCAAATTTTAGTTGATTTGAACGCCCTGGATTTTCAGGCAACTCATAACGGCTCACACTTTCAGTGTAATCAATATTTTTTAGAGGGATCAATTTGTCTTCTAAACTCGCACCCTCCAGGATGATGCGAGCATATTCACGATAGTGCATAAATTATTTCTTAGGTTTTCCTTGAAATTTTCTTTTCTTTGAAGGTTTACCTTGTCTGAAGTCCTTATTCGTCGAACCTACGGCCGAGGCTAAATGAGAAGGTCGCTCGCCCGGTTTACCGCCTGGTGCAGCTCCACGTCTAGGGAACGGTCGTCTAGTAAATCGTCTCTCTTTAAAACAATTATCACAGATAGGAAATTTCGACTGATCTGGAAGTTTAGCACCACAGCTTGAGCATGTTGGTGTGATCTTATCGGACAAAAGAGTATTGAGTTTTTCAATGGCCAGAAGTTTATTTTCGAGAAGATCTCTATCTTCAAACTCAAAGTTCTTATTGCTAAAATGACGGGCTAGCCATTGATAGAGCTCGACGCATTTAATAGTTGTTTCTAGATAATCAATCTCATTTGAATTATAATTTATGTGCTCGTTTTTAATAATCTCACTGGCGACATATTTTTTAAGAATCCACACATAGTATTGAACGTGTTCTAGTAATCCTAAGTTTACAGGGGCACAAGCAAATCCAAAAATTTCTGATGATGTTAAAATGTTTTCATGATCGATATCTTCGACAGTTTCGGCTAGCTCGATCATTTCCTTTAAATCAACACAATAAAAAGGTTTCGTGAAAGTCATGGTGTTAAATAGTCTTAGGAATTCTGATAATTTAAGAATAGGCAGGTTATTAGAAGAGAGAGCATTATTTACCTTGGTAAAAATATCTAAGTCAGGACCAACCATACTCTGCGTTTGTTGATCGAGAGTTGTATCAAGTGCGTGTTGAATATCTGAAAGACCTTCTTCAACTTTTTGCAAACAAGTCACATGGCCAATTGGAAAACGCTGGAATCGTCCTGCGCGTCCGGCAATTTGTTTAATTTCACTCACCGTAATCTGGTGTTCTTGAGAATTAATATGCTTGGTAAGAGTTGAAAAAACAATTCTTTGAATTGGAAGGTTCATCCCCATCGAAATGGCGTCTGTACTGACGATAACGTCTGTAATTCCTTTATCAAACTTCCGGGCTTGTTCCCGCCTTACTTCCGGTGAGAGCATCCCGTAAATAATTGAAACTTTAAATCCAACTTGTTCTAAATCGTATTTATACTTAAGTGCGTTTCTTCTAGAAAAAACAATTAAAGCATCACTTTTTTTAAGCTGAGTTAGAGTGATAGGACGATCTTCTACAATTAGCTTGGTCATGCGCTCATAATTTCTTATTTCTAATTCATCACCACAAAGTTCAACAATTTGTTTAACTAAATCAAGAACAGAGCCATCTCCACAAATATGTACTTCGTAAGCATGAAGATTAACTAAAGCCCTAGTCCAGGCCCATCCCCTCTGCTTATCAGTAATCATCTGAATTTCATCTATAACGGCACAAGAAAACTCTTCGGAAAGTTTTGCCATCTCAATTGTAGATGAATAATGAGTGGCATTTTCCACTTCAATAACTTCTTCACCCGTTAGAAGTGTAGTCGCAACACCTTTGGTATTCATTGTATCGTATAATTCAGCCGCAAGGAGTCTTAAAGGTGCCAGATAGCATCCCTTTTTCGATTGAACGAGAGCTTCTATCGCATGATAAGTTTTCCCCGAATTGGTTGGACCCATATGATAAATAATTTTGCGAGGAACTTTTCTGGCATGAGAGTGAATCCAGAACTGTCCAAGATATTCCTGAAGAATATTGGATGAAATATCTTTTCTTTTTAAAACTAAAACTGATTTTATAAGCTTTTTAAACTCACCTTCTAAATACTTTTCATTTCTCCAAATATTACTAGAGAGTTGTTTAAAGAAACGTATGTATTCTTCATCACTCACCAGATCAATTGATAAACCTTGATCAGATAATTGGCGGTGGAAAAATAAAATTAGATTTTGAGAGTGGCGAAGTGCGATCTCTCCAGGATAAGTAAACGTGTCTTCACTTAAGGCCTTAATCTGAGCTTCAAGTCGATTAAGAGAAGATTTTTTTAACTTAAACTGAACTTGTTGAAATTTGCGATCTAATGTTTTGAGTAAATTTTGAAAATGATTATTTACAGCAGAAATACCTTTATCAACATTAGTATTAATCTGTTCTTCAATTTTTGCCTTTGTATCATTAATCGCCTGAACACATTCATCGTAAACGACTTCTCGAACACGCGTTCTGTAATCGGCCAAACAGGCTACACACTGACAAGCTAAGCCTGCTGACTTAAGTTCGATATTAAAATGCTCTTTAACTAATGACTGAGTTTCAACGTGATTCTTTTCTTTATCTTCACTCCATTTTCTTAAAATGGCGTGATGAACCTCAAGAACAGGTGGATTGAGTCCTCCGTCTTGCCCAAAATAAAAAATTTCTTTTTCAGGCATCAAACAGTCATCTGCAAATATCAAAGAGATAATATTGTCTCTTTGAAGGAATTCGTAGAAATTAATATATTCAGTATTGAAAATAGAAACGAGAGAAGGGTTTCTCTTAAAATTATTCCATAGAATAGTTTGAGTTTTTTGTACAAAATTCAAAACGATTTCTGCGTCTTCAACAGTTCTAAGATAGTCGTCGTTTTCAGCGAATGAATGAATTTTTATGAGGGTTTTTCTTTCAATGTCTAGAAGACCGCGAATGCCTTCGTAGTCAGGGAGAGAGGGAAAATCAGTCGTACTCACTAAAAAAATTTCCTTTTTAAGGTTATACGACTGATTATATCTTACTAAATTCTGTAGGTCTATTTTCTATAGGTCTATAACTTGTGATCTAGCTCAACAATATAGCCAATTGCCATCTTCGCAAACTTCACTGCATGAGAGGCGTTATTATTTGAAACTGTCAAAGTATCGTTCGCAGTGTGAATCTTGTGGTTCATCGTATCCATTGTCGCTTCAAATGGCATAGAAGCGGGATATCCTTGAGTGTGCCAGGAAGCATGATCAGAACAACCGTATCCGCATTTATCAAATCCCCATTTAATTCCTGGGACGTAATGATCTATTATAGATCCAACAAATTTATTTTGTTCATCATTGGTATAATCTCTCATCATAACGATATCGAGTGTTTCGTTACCTTTAAAATTAGTCATATCAAGCTGCATTACTCCAATGACGTTTACATTTCTTTTTTTAAAATCACTCGCAATTTCTTTTGATCCAAGCAAACCAACTTCTTCAGCTGCATAGGCCATGAATTTTAAAGTTTTTTGAGGTTGGTAAGAATTATCAATCAATACTCGAATAACTTCGGTAATCGTCGAAATTCCTGAAGCATTATCATCCGATCCCGGTGCTCGAGCAGATGCTCCTCCCATGTAACCGTTAATTGAATCCTGGTGACCACCCAATACAATCGTCTCATCAGACTGACCTTTGATTGTCATAATAATTGAAGGCTGATCCCAATTTGGATGTTGGAAATATTCTACTTTTGCGTCTGAACGATTTTTAATTAAGTTTGTCCAAGTATCTTTGATAAATGCTGCTGATTTCTTTCCAAATTCCCCTTTGTAGTAACGGTTTTGGAATGCTGAAAGTTGAACGATAGTTGCCAAAATATTAGCAGGACTAGCTTGATCAATCATTGGTTTAACAGTGGCATCTTGATCAATTTTATAATCAACAAAAGAATTTTTTTTAGCATAGAGCTGATCACTTTGAGAGTTCAATAAATTATTGGCTTCAATTGCATCGTCATGAAGCATGAATCCGCCACAGCGATTAAAATTTCTGTGCATTAACAAAGAAAGCCACGGAAGTGCATCTTCATCGATCTTTAAAATACTAATCCCATCTCGACTTTCAATTTCAGATACTCTTGGCCCGAATTTCTTTTGAGTAAAACTTAGTGCATCTGAATCGATCGAAATGAATACTTTTTTATCTTCAACTGCACTTACAGTGAGCGATAAAAATATTAAAGAAGTGATAAAGAGTCTGCTTAGTAATTTGATTTTCATAATCGTTTTCCTATTTTTTTGAGAATCATCCTTGATCATAAAATTGTGTGTAAAACATTGTGAATTGTCTAATTTTCTATCCTTTTCAATTCTTACTTCTTACAATGTTTCCACAAGGAGTTTTCCCATGATTTCAAACTGGCTTACAAAAACATTCGATATAAAATATCCCATCATTCTGGCCCCAATGTTTCTCGTCTCTAACAATAAAATGTTAATCGAGGCGTATAAAAACGGAATCATAGGATGCATCCCCGCTCTTAACTACCGAACTCCAGAGGAATTCGAAGAAGCACTTAGAGAACTTCAAGTTTCGTGTCTTGGAAAGTTTGGAGTTAATCTCATAGTAAATAAGTCAAATATTCACCTTAAAAAACAACTTGAAGTACTTGTTAGGAATCCTCCTGCTTTTGTTATTACTTCTTTGGGATCTCCAGAGGAAACAATCAAATTATTAAAACCAAAAGGGGTTAAAATATTTTGCGATGTAGTCGATGTCGAATACTCAAAAAAAGTGGAAAAACTCGGAGCAGACGCATTGATTGCCGTAAACTCTGGTGCCGGTGGACATGCTGGTAATATCCCTGCTTCTATACTTATTCCAATGCTCAGACAACATTGCAAACTTCCAATTATATCTGCAGGCGGTGTTGGAACTGGTGCAGGTTTACTTTCAACTCTAGCTTTAGGAGCAGATGGCGTATCAATCGGATCGCCTTTTATTGCAACTATAGAGTCGGGAGTTTCTCAGGAGTATAAACAAGCAATTGTTGATTACGGTGCAGAAAATATTGTCATGACCACTAAGATTTCCGGATCTCCATGTTCTGTTATCGAGACTCCTTACGTCAAAAAAATTGGAGTTGATCAAAATTTTATTGAATCTTTTTTGAGCCAAAACAAAACTGCAAAAAAATATGTCAAAATGCTTACATACTACAAAGGCATGAAAGCCGTAGAAAAAGCTGCTTTTGCAGCCACCTATAAAACCGTTTGGGTTGCTGGTCCATCAATTGAATTTGTCCATAAAATTGAAACTATTCAAAGTATTGTTGAAAGACTAATAGCTGAATATAAAAAGACTCAAGAAGAATTATGTTCAAGAAATCAGCTGTCTTAAAAAATCCCGAGTTTTTAAAGCTCTATCTCGCAGGTCTCACGTCAGAACTCGGTTCATTTATAACCGATACGGCGATGATGCTTTTTGTATTTGCCTTAAGTAACCACGACAAATCCTTTCTTGGTATAACCCGGGCCATTTTTCTTTTGTGTTATACCATCGGAAGTTTAGTTGGTGGTCCGCTTGGATTGCGTTTTAATAAAAGAAATATTCTTATTTTTTCGGAAGTGCTTCGCATACCTCTAATATTAAGCCTGATGTTTTTCCACGATATTTATTTCGTGATGATTGCCAATGGACTCATCGGACTTTTTACTGGCATTTATAATCCATCCAGACAGGCCCTGATTAATGAAATTGTACCTGAAGAAGATATCAAAGAAGCCAACTCACTCTTTGGTACAACAATGGCCGTCCTGCATTTAGGCGGGCCATTTATAGGAGCTACTCTCTATAGTTATTTCCACGGAGTTTTTCAGGTTTTGAGCCTTGATCTTATTACTTATCTTTTAGGGATTGTTCTTTTGTTTAGAATAAATTTTACCTATAAACTTAGTCAGAAAATTATTCTTCATGCAACAAAACTCAAAACAACGAATAGCATGTTGGTCGATTTTATCGAAGGCTATCGTTATGTCCGGTCGCGTGCTGATCTGTCTTCAATGCTGCTCTTTACATTAATGGTAGGATTTTGCGTGGGCATGCTCGTGCCTCTCCTCTATCCTTTCGTGGTTGAAGTATTACATAAAAGTGAGCAAGCCTATGGAGTCAATATTTCTCTTTTTGGCCTAGGCGGAATCATTGGAGGCTGGTTGTCTGGAACACTCAATAGACGTTTTAAGGCTTCTAAACTTTTTTTGATGGGTATTATTGCTGAAGCTGTAATAATGCCCTTATGGATTCGGACAACCGATTTTAAACTTAATTGCCTAGTTATTTTCTGTTGGGGAATCATGGTTTTTATTCGTATTCCTTCTCAACTCAACTATATCTCTGCTCATGTACCAAAAGAGTATATGACTCGAGTTTATTCATTTCTAGACCTTGTCTTTGTAGTGCCTAATATATCTGCTGGTATTATCGTGGCACTAATAGGAAATAAACTCTCTACTTTCGAGATTTTGAATTATACCTCAATACTCTTTATACTATTGGTAGGAGTTGGCTTAATGACAAGAGGAACTAGATCCTTGCTTAGCAAATAGCCACAATAGGAGTTATGAGATCTTACTTGTTACTCGTCCAGATTATCTTTCTGTGTTCACTAACAATTGGGGCTAAACCCCATATTCCGTCAAACTCAGCCTTAAAAAATAAAGAAATTAAATTTTTAGATTTAAAACTAAAAAAAGAATTGAATGATAAAAAATTATCTCCTCTAAAAAAATATACTTTGGCTATTTTAGCAGCTCGTGAATTAAAACAACTTTATTATTCTGATAAAGCACTCGAGTTCTATCTGATGGCCCGTGAAATTAAAGTCGAGGAAAACAAAGCAGAAATCACACATGCTTTTTCTAAAAACCATTTATTTTCTCCTGATTCGGTTTTTTACTATGAAGTAAACTTAAAGACCCTTATCAAAAATAAATCTTATGAAAGGGCAATCCTGAGTTTAAATCCCGAAAAATTAAATGATCCTGAAAATGCACACTACAGAATTATTTATGATCTTTTAAATGTTAAAATTAAAAAGAGAGCTGTTAAAAAACTTAATTGCTTTGATGATTATCAAAGAAACCCTGAAGATTACCAGTATTCAAACTTGCTTTGCGATTTACTAATAGATTATCTTCGAGATGGAAAATTAGGAAATGATCATATCAGGGTTGTAGAAGAGTACTTTTTCAAACATGACTTAAAAGAAATTTATCTTCTTCAAGTGGCAAAAGATTTAAAAAATTCTCAATAATTTAAAACTTCACTTCACCTTTAAGCATTAAGATGTTTGATTTATTATCAAAATTTCTTTCATACATTATTGTGAACATCATTTTCTCAGTTCTTTTTTCGATAGAGGCAAATGCTCTGGTTTCTCCGCCAGGAAGAAAGGTTGGCATGTTTCTAGATAGAGGCGTTGCCAGTCCCGCAATATAACGTGTGCTATTTTTATCGTCTTCCAATGCTGCTTTCACTACCATGCTTGTACCGTAATTTTTCATGATAACCGCGGTATCAATTAAAGCGCGAGTGTCATCAGTAATTGCATGTGAAACTCCTGTTTTAACAACGAGACTATCGAATGCTGCAATTGTCTTGTCGCCACTGGCTACATGATTCCAATCAGGATAAAAATTAGCATAAATTTTACTATCTATAGATGTTTTTTCATTTGAAGATTTATAGGTATTTTGAACACCAACATACATATCAGCACTGCCATCAACTTCTTTTTTTGCTTCTACTACTCGAATACCTGAAAGGCTTGTTTCTTTATTATTTGAAATCAATGTCTCTCCAGATCCTCCAAGAAATGCTTTGGTCTCGATTGGTCCCAGCTTAAGCTTTGGTGATGTGAGCTCTGCATTTGCTCTTAAGTACAAACTTTCTTGTTCCATTTTAACCAAACTTCTATCACCTTCAATTTTTGAAAGTGAAGCTCCGACTCCGTATGATAAATAATCATTTGCAGTGATATTTTTATAGAGCGAAACGCCATACAGCGTTTCTCCTGTTGATGTTTTCCCTGTAAATAAACTTCCATCTACATAAGGTGTCTTAAAGTTCACGTTATTTAAACTAAAATTTCGAGGAGTGAATTCGCGGTCTGAATTAGCCCCTGTCGTCTCTCTTAACATTTGAGATAATTCTGAGGGAACATGAGTAACTGGCTTACCGTTAGAATCGTAAATTCTAAACCCTAGGCCATGGTCAGGTAGAGTGGTGTCTTGAATTAGCGCTTCAGTCCCGGAACCTTTTTTTGATTCATTAGTTTCACTATAATTAAATTTTATAATTTTTCCAGTTACAGGATCGGTAGTAATGGCCGTTGCATGCGATCCACTTAAAGTTTTATAGGATACAACATAGTTGTGAGTAAATCCCAACTCATTAAGCATTTGAGTTTGAGCTAAGGCAACGTCACGACAAATCCCGCCTGGTTTTCCAC
>JACMPM010000010.1 GCA_014377485.1 Bacteriovorax sp.
AAGTACTTGAGTCTAGCGCTTGACGAAGCTATACCTAATTCACATTATTTTTTCTATCGATACAGGGAGTTAGCTCAGTTGGTAGAGCGCCACCCTTACAAGGTGGACGTCGCAGGTTCGAATCCTGTACTCCCTACCAATTACTTCCACCAGTATCACGATGGTTTTTTTATTTCTGTATCTGCAATTTATAAAAAAATTATCTCTACTTTGCTGCTGACCCTAATAGGCGGTTGAGTTAACCATTAACTTTATGATAAAATAATCAAAACTCTTTCGTAATCCTGTTATTTAGATCTTTCAGAAATAATTATTATTTTTGGAGTTCGATTTTTGTCTTGTCAGATTTACTGTTTTTATCAAGCATTTCTTTTTCATTAGGAGTTGGGCGAGGCGCTTCCGCCTGAGCCGCATCGGACCGCGCAGTTAGATGTGGGAAACGAACAGGGTCAATTTCTAAAGAATATATATCAGTGCTTCCTTCCTGATTTTCATGACTCATCATAAAGTAAGTTTTTTCGTGAACGCTGTCTCGCTGAAAAGTAAATTGATCGATATCATCGATATTCACTAATTTTTTTTCAACTTCTAATTCTGTTTTAAAAAATTTAATTTCTTCGGTATTTTTGTTAACAGTCTTCATTAAAAGAACGATTTCCGATTGCGTTTCAGTCGGATAACGACCCGCCATTTTGACAATCGATGGTGCCACCCAAGCAGGTGTAACTTGTTTTACCGAAACTATATTTTTTAAAAAATCGGCATGAGTCATTGCAACAACAGAAAAAACTGAAATAACCGCCATCTTGATTGGTGCCTTGATAAGCTCTTCCATAAAATCATTAATAATAAACTTTTTAATTTTTCTTCCAGCGAGCATTGTTTGGTATTTAGCAAGACGAACCTTCGGAGCAAATTTAGATAACTTAAGTAGTTCATACGTCGTAAAAAAATTTAAGTTTTTGATTTCGTTTTTGAATTTAATATAGGCGTCGTACGGGATTGAACTTAGTACGAAGATATTATAAATTTCTTTCGAATCATTGAATTCTTCAATTTTTAAAGAAAGATTTGATTTGAGCAGTGTTGAATTATCGTAGAGAGGTTCGGTGCTCAAAGTTTTGGTATCATGGTCCTTTTCCGTATATTCAATTTTTTTTAAAACAAATTCATTTCTTTCTGGATCATAATTATAAGTTGAATGAATTTTAAAATTATTATTGATCTTTTGAGTTAAATTCATTTTGTCTGTAGAAAAATTGATTTTGGTGTCTCCATTCTGAGCTGTTTGTTCAACAATTTTCCAAAAAAATTCATTTGTCGATTTTGGTAAAACATCATCAATCAGGTGGAATACTTTTTTCTGTAAATCATTTCGATGATCCGTAAAATCTTGGCGATCGATAATATTTATGCGCGCATTATTGAAAAGGTCCTCACAGCGAATTGATCCTGCAACTGATCGATCTACAAAAAAATCGGCTTGTTTGACTATGGATTTTTTATGCACGGTTGAGCAAGAGACTATAAATAATAAGTAAAAGATTGTGCCAAACCATCGGGTGATCATTCTTTCTATTCGGAGAAAAGTGTGAATAACTAAACTCGACTAAATGCTAGACAAATTAAAGATACACTCAACGCCGCAAATCGGCTAGAAAGCCATCACGCTGGTGTGCCTTTCTACTGCCATCTCCCATAATCCTATTAACAAGTTTTAACAGCACCAATCGAGCGTACATTATTCCTGTGAATTGTAAGTTGTAGCCCACTGGTAAGCTACCCAACAGGTAGAGCGCCACTCTTAAAAGGTGGACGTCGCAGGGTCGAATCCTTTAATCCTTACCAATTAAGCATGATAGCCCCCCCCCATCCTAATTTCTCATTCCAAAGAATCCATTCCAAAATCCTAGAAAATTCCCCGTAAATCATCCTCCAACTCAAATCTATTCGCTTAGGCCTTGCGCCAGGCTTTGCATTTAGGGTCAGTGGGTAAACAAAAACTAACAAAAGGGAATAAAATGAAAAAGAAGGTCTTAATCACAATGCTCGGAGTCTTCATGCTCACAAAAGCCAACGCCATTCCGTTATTTGGAGAATCCGCAGGTACTATTCAAGAAGGGATTGTTACCCTTTATAAAGATAGTACCGATCC
>JACMPM010000090.1 GCA_014377485.1 Bacteriovorax sp.
TCTCTTCTTGTGAAAACACTCAATGACCTTGCACCATTGGCAGATTATTCATTGATGAACACGCTCACTCCAGATCCTGAGGCGACAAAAGACGGAGTCGACCATTTTCCACGACAAGTTTTCTCTGGGCACTATGTTCCTGTGAATCCTACACCCATCAAAGACCCACAATATGTAGCTCACAGTAAGATTTTCTTTAGCGAACTAGGCCTTGATGATAGCTTGGTACAGACCAAAGATTTTATCAGAATGTTTTCTGGAGATATATCGGATGTGCCTCATCCCTTGCGGCATGTTGGTTGGGCAACGGGATATGCACTTTCTATCTACGGGACCGAATACTACCAACAGTGTCCCTTCAAAACGGGTAATGGATACGGTGATGGTCGTGCCATCTCTATCCTTGAGGCCAAGATCAATGGAGAGCGCTGGGAAATGCAGCTTAAAGGGGGAGGCAGAACACCCTACTGCCGTGGAGCCGATGGCCGTGCAGTTTTGCGTTCAAGTGTTCGCGAATTTTTAGCTCAAGAACATATGAACGAACTTGGAGTACCAACTTCACGCTCATTATGTTTAATCACTTCTAAGACGGAAAAGGTAAAGCGGCCTTGGTTTACAGAAGGGTCGCACTCTAGGGATCCTGAAGTAATGATAGAAGAATCCGTCGCCATAACTACGCGGGTTGCACATTCGTTTCTTCGAGTGGGCCAGCTTGAGCTTTTCGGCCGTCGTGCTAGTAAAGAAGAGCATCCTGAAGCTTTAAAAGAGCTTCGTGCGATTGTACTGCACTTGATTGATCGTGAGTACAAAGATGTGATTGTTGAGAATTTACCAATTGATCAAAAAGTGATTTTGCTTGCAACCGAATTTCGAAGTCGACTTACATCTCTTGTGACAAATTGGATTCGCGTTGGCTTTTGCCAAGGAAACTTCAATAGTGACAACTGTGCGGCAGGAGGCTTCACGCTTGACTATGGACCGTTTGGGTTTATGGAAATGTTCGACCCAAAATATCAGTCGTGGACAGGTGGCGGAGATCACTTCTCCTATTTTAATCAGCCTCAGGCAGCCGAACGCAATTTTCATATGTTTTGTTTGGCCTTGAAACCATTGATAGAGTCAAATGAAAATGTCTTAAGTCAGTTAGATGAGATTGAAAATGGCTTTTCTTTAGAGATTCAAGAAAAAATAGAAAAAATGTGGGCCACTAAATTAGGCCTTAGAAAATTTGAAGCATCACTTTTCAAAGAACTTGTAATGCTCATGATGCAAACTCACGTTGATTACACTATCTTCTTTCGTGAACTTTCTTCAATACCTGAAGACATTACACCGCTCTTAAAAAGCTTTTACAGTGAGTCACCTTATGATGAAAAGATCCTTAAAAGCTGGTCGCATTGGCTAGATAAATGGAAATTACTCATTCACAATTCCAATCCCGAAGACAAAAATGCAACTAAGCCTCAATCTCGTGAAACGCTTTCAGAGCACATGAAACGTGTTAACCCAAAATACATTCTGCGAGAGTGGTTTTTAGTACCCGCCTATCAACAAGCAACCAACGGAGACTATACTCTTATTGGGGAGTTGCAAGAAGTTATGACAAATCCATACGCTGAGCTCTCTTATGAGATGGAGGAGAAATACTATAGGAAAAGACCCTCTCACTTCTTTGAAGTCGCTGGGATATCTCATGTCAGTTGTTCATCGTAAAATCTGTCAAAAGTATTTGAAGAATTTTATCAGCACTTAAAAAGTATTTCCTCACTTCGATCAATCTACAGAAATTTGCAATTAAACAATTACTTGATTAGACTATTAATACAACAACAATGTATTTGGAGGATTCCATGGCCAAGAAAGCAAAAAAAGCTACGAAGAAAGTTGCTACAAAGAAAGCAGCGAAAAAAGCTACTAAGAAGGCAACTAAGAAAGTTGCAAAGAAAGCTACGAAAAAAGCGGCTAAGAAAGCTACAAAGAAAGTAGCTAAAAAAGCTACTAAAAAAGTTGCAGCTAAGAAAGCTACTAAGAAAGCACCTGCTAAAAAAAGAGCTACTAAGAAAGTAGTAGCTCCTGTAGCAGCTCCTGCAGTTTAATTTTTTTATTTAAAAGGGACTAGTAAGGTCCCTTTTTTTTCTAGATCTTCATTGCTTCCCTGTATAGTTCCTTCCTATTTTCCTCAAAAGTCTCACTTTATGAGAATTTCACCTGTTAAATTTATAGGGCCATAAGCAAACCAAATTAAAAGGTTGATTTTCATGACGGATCTTAAAAACCTATCAGAAATAAAACTTCAGGAACTTGGTGAGTCGATACTCAGCGAGCTCAACATCAGTCTCTTCAACGCCGAACCTACAATTCATAAGGCCTACCAGATTTATTTTGAATTGGTTCATGCTGGTTACTGCGATCAGGACAAGCAGCTTGCTTGTGAGAAGATTAAACGCTTTATCACTACTAGAACTGTTCGCAATCAGCGAAAAGAATTTCAAGCCCTTTTTAAAATTCCTTTTACAGACAATATGAGACCAATCTTTTCTCTGTCATTTAGGACCAGTGTCATTTCCCCTGAAGTCGTCCGAAAAGTTTCATTCCGAATAAATCGTATTTTATCCGACTTGGATGTTGGTCAAAATTTAAAGATCGATGATAGCGTGATCTATACTTCAATCTCTGAGTTATTTAATCCTCATTATCATGAAAATGAATGGCGAATCACCATCCCTGCTTTATTTGGAAAAATTAAGAAAAATCTTATCGTTCGTGGGATTGGGCTTTCCTTAGATTCGCTTGAGGAGTTTTTTTACAAAATCGATCCGAATCCAAAAAAGAAAAAACTTCGAGGATTAAAGCTTGTGAAAGGAAGTGTTGATCCAGATGTAGGAGGTGCCAATCTCCAGGCCAATACTACTAATGAAAGAAAGGATGTTAAGCGTTTCGATCTTGATGGGACTATTGGGCCTGTAGGCTCGCATGACGAGACTTTGCAAACGAGAACTAATGTCATTAAGGAATCGGAACTGGAGTACGTAAAGGCCATCCTGGAGCTAATTAATAGCGATGAGGTTCAGGAAACACTCTGTGTGGATCTTTATCAGAGCGACAAGAGGCATCCTTTAATTACGAATTTTTTGAACTTGGTGAAAAGTTATAATCTGATCATGGGGGATGGGAACATGAAGCTTATAGATTCTTTTAGGGAGTTGAAAGTGGTGGTGAGGGGGTTGAGGGAGACGGGAGAAGAAGTTCAGCAGAGTTATCGGGAGGTTGTTGGGGGGCGGGTTGCTCAACTTCACTTTGAAATTAAAAAGGTTAGTTAGGTGTTCTTGTGAAATAAGCTTATCTACGTTGTCATGCCTTCACTGCGCTCTCGTTCATTTATTATTCATAAACTCTCTCGGGCTTGCTTGTCCTTTCTAGCATCTAAGCCCATTTGACAAGAAAGGGTTATGAATTTTTTGGATGGATTTATTAGAAATTACAAATCTATTTTTTTCATACTAGGACGTTTTCGTTAAAGCGAAAACAATACTGAGCGACAGCGAAAGAGGGGACTTGGGGGACGTGTTCCCCGCCTTAAGTTAATTACGAGGTCTGTATTAAATTATAAACTATGATAATATTTTAAATATTTAATAATGTATCGGGAGCGATTATGTCAGGTGATTTTGCCAATTTAGCACAGTTGAATTTTGGGGAATTTTTAGTTGCTGAGGTTTTTAGAAAGATAATTGGTAGTATCCAAATTGAAGATAATAAAAAGGCAGTATGTTTTTATGAAAAAGATGTTAATGGAACCTTGAAATTAGTAAATAAAGAACTAAGTAGTAAATTTACAGATGTGCACGAGTCAACCAATTCCCAACTTTTTATTAATTTAGATGATGAATTCCATCCGATGGATGGAATGCACAGAATAGATGTTTGCCTAAGAGAAGATGATAGCTTGATATTTCCAATTGAGGTTAAGTTAGGTAAAACAGGTGGCGCAGAAAAGTTTCCGACAACTTTTATAAATTTCTGGAATCATCAAGACGATAAGTTAGAAATTTATGGCTCTACGAAAAAAGGAGTTAATTTGTTTCGTGGAAATATGATATTAACCTTGGACTCAGATAAGTTAATTGATTGTCGTAAAAACAGTGAAAATATTAATGATCAACATTTTAAAAAATTTATTGAATTTCATAGCAATGAAAAACCAGGTTTTGAAATTAGTAATAAGTGGGGACTTGTAATAAGAAAGAATTCCGTAATAGGATCTGATGGCAAATATCCCGAGCCAATACCCTGTTTAGAGTTTAGAAATCTTCAGTATGTCTTTATTTTTGAAGAATTATGGAATTGTCTAACTTTTATTGGGCAGCAAGATATAATATCAAAAATTAAACAACAAATCACTGACGAATTTGAAAGGCTTACAAAAACATAAGATATTGTAAGTGAAATTTAATTTAAAAGAATTTAAATTAATCTTTATCAATCTCCCTTGGTCTCCTTCTTCGAGACCTCTTTAACCTATCCTTGTATAAACGAGGTACCCATGGGAATCTATTCAGACGCATTCGATGAAGCAGGAAAAATACTCAGAAAAGAATCTAGATACAAAATCAAAGAAATAGAACTACGTGGAAAAATGCACGAACCTTTAATTTGCGAAAAACGGTTAGACCGAATCTTTGCCTTTGTTGGAACAGGGGAGAAGAGGTTTTTCTTAGAGTTAATCAAGGAAGTTGAAATAATGGGCTACAATGAGATGCTAAGAGCGTGGGATAAGGGAGATATTCAGCCTTCACCTTGGATTGATGAGTATATTATCCAGAATAATTTTAATGTGATTTATAATCCTGGAGATATAGTCTTACGATATCCGAGTATGGTTTCATAGAAATGCCATAATTTCGCTTGTGAATCTTAGGTGTCTTACTTTAAGTCACTCTGGTCTTTTTTGATTAAAGGTATGCAGAATGTTCTAAATTCTACCTCATTATCGAACTCAAGTTCGGTTGTGTTTTTAATTTTCAACCAATGGGCATTCTTATCTTCAGTCTCATATATGCAAAGTTGATTTTGTGGGATTAAATTTTCTACTGCCCACTTCAGCAGTGGTTCATAGACATGCATTTCCCAAATTGAGCTACGATCTTTCGTATAGATCGGCGGCGTACAGACTTCACACAGATAACCTTTGTTGAGCTTTCTCTCGCGAATATCAAAATCATATAGAATATCTGAAAATTCTTTTAACGGAGAACTTATTTCCAAATTGTCGTTGTTGTCTTCCTTGGTTGCCCAAATTTCAACTTCACCCCAATCTTTGAAAATTACTTTTATGTAATCAACATTTTTAAATGCAATAATGAAAGATGTTTCGTTAATTTTTTCAATATAAGGTTGAATTAAAAACCGATGTTGATTTAATTCTAACCATTTAATAAAATTAAGATAAATAAATTTATTTTTTATACTAATTTTTTTCATCTAGATCTTCAAACCCCAAATAACTTCCAACCCATCTAAGATTTAAAATACCGGTTTCTCCTCCGCGATTTTTGTAGATGTTAACTTCTGCAATCCCAGGGACCTTGGAATCATGATTATAATAATCATCTCTATGGAGTATTAGAATAACATCTGAATCTGCAGTGTCGCGAAGACACGCCGTCATAGGTCTCTCTGATACAGTTAATTTTTTATTTGTGCCCGGTTCATATGCAATATCCAGTTGTGATAAAGCTATTATTGGGCAGTTGAGTTTTTTCGCCATTGATTTAAGATTTCTATAAAGTGAAGAGACTCGCACTCTATGCCCAATGTCTGGATTCTCATTTCCGGCCAGTAGCTGAATATAGTCGACGACAATTAGTCCTATTTCTTCATTTTGCTTCACTCTTTTAGAAATTTCATAAATATCCATTGAGGAAATTTTAGGATCATCAAAAATATGTATGGGCATACTTTTAATTTTTGAAGTAGCTTGAGCTAGATTGGTTGTATCTTCTAAGTTTAAATCTTTAATTCTAATTTTTCGTGAATCGACTTTCGACAGACTACTAATTAAGCGCTTTAATACCTCTGCTTCATCCATTTCGAGAGAAAAGATAAGTATAGGCAAATTCGCTTGTTCACAACTTTGAATTGCCATATTTAAAGCGAGTGATGTTTTTCCCATTCCAGGTCTGGATGCAATAGTTATAAGCTGTCCAGGTTTTAGCGTGCCTATGTATTGGTTTAATGAGTTAGGGCGTATGGCCACGTCTTGTTTTTCTATCATAAATATTCCTTCTGTTTTTTACTTAAATTCCAACTTTCTTCTTGAATAGACTTTTCTTATAACCAATTTCAAGTTGAAGCTGTTGCAGGATCTCTCCATGGTTTGATGGAGCAATAATATCGAATTTCCTCTTCAAATTATTAAAGTCACTAGGAGTTAATCCGTTTATGCTTTTAAGGTCGTCAATCTCGTTCTGAGTTACTTCGTCTGAAACGTAATTCTTAAAAAATTTATTATAAAAATGGATGACACCATCTTTATCTAAATAATCAAATTTTAATTTAAAGAGAAATCTTCTTTGTGCTGCCATATCAAGATTATCAACATGATTGGTTGCACACAATAAAATGCCTCGGAAATTTTCCATACAGGTTAAGATCTCATTTACTTGAGTAGTCTCCCAAGTGCGATTATGACCATCTCTGGACGACAGGAGTGAGTCTGCTTCGTCTATGAATAGAATTTTCTTCTCACGTTCAGCATCTTCAAAGGCCTTCCTGATATTTTTTTCAGATCCACCTACCCACATTGATAGGAGATCACTTGCTCGTTTTAATAGTATTTCTTTTCCTAGTTCTTGCCCTAGGTATTTCACAAACTCCGTTTTTCCCGTTCCTGGCGGCCCATAGAGAAGAGTATTTAAATTAATGTCGCTTTCATCACTTTCAATTTTCTGTAGTATTTTTCTAGATTGTTCAATGACGGTAGCAGGGGATTGATCGATATTAAGACCTTTAATACAATAGTTTGAATTAATTGATTTTAACCTTAAAGGTTTCGAGCCCAGCATGTTTTGATGCTCTTTTATTATATTGGTAAAAACCTCTTTTTTCTTAGAGTCGGAAACTTCCAAATTTCCAACAGTCTTGAGAGCGATAGAAAAATGTCCAGAGGTGAGTTTTTCAGATTTCGAGAAAATCTTAATGTCATCCTCACTTAGAAAAGTACAATTGTTTTTACTGGTAATAGAAGTTAATATTTTTTCACGCTGTAAGTTTGAGAGTTCATTAAACTCTAATACATAGTTAAATCTTCTAACGATAGATTCATCAATGCATTCAATTGAATTCGTGATCCAAATGGTTTTACTTTTGTTTGTATCAAGATATTCATTTAGCCATGCTTTTTGGTCATCGGTTGAGTTTGAATTGAAGAAATAATTTGGTTTAGAGTTAATTAATTGGTCACATTCATCTACTAGAATTATATTTTCTGAAATTGTCGGATGATTTTGAGCAGCAAACAAGGATCTTTTTCTATGGTTTCTATCATCTTCACCATCATCATCTAAAATATTTATGGCGTATAAATCTAACTTAACTTCCTTTGCAATCGTTTTTGCTAGTTCTGTCTTTCCCGTTCCTGGTTTTCCATAGAAGAGAATAGAGCATGGAAGGGGAGAATTCAGAATAGTTTTTAAAGTTTCAATTTTATCTTTTGGAATCAAATGTGACTCAAGGCCTAGCGAGTTACTCAAATCCATGTTTTTTGAATACTTGTCAATCAAAGCATCATTTGAGTAGCCAGATAAAAAATTTATAAACTCGCTAGACATACAAATGCATCGATCATGCTTAAGAATTCCCAGCTTAATAAGCCTTGATGACTTTGAAAGAGCTTGCATAAGAACATGTGTTGGAATTTTAACTATATCACTGATGAATTTTTTTGCATTTAAAGGGTGTTGAATATTTTCTTTATGCTTGTGACTCTGCGATATCTGTTCAAAGTCTTCAGATACTTCTGAGCAGTAATAAAGAGTCATTAATTCAGTTTCAACCTCATTTAATTTAAATAATTTTTCAATTTCTTTAAGTCGAATATCTTTTTCTATAGTTTTGTTTAATTTCTTTTCTATTTTTTTAGATATGACACCTGCAACTTGTTTTAAAGTGTTGGATTTTAAGTGATCTAGCTCTCCAAAATAAACTTCTGCTGAGTCGATGTCTAAAATGTCATCTTCAAGATGCTTTAGTGCCTTATAAGCGTTTATTTGCTTGAAAGTATAGATTGATGTTTTTTCATTTTTTTCTTCTATTTCAAAATCTATATTTACTTTTTTGTTGATCTTAGAGAACTCCTTAGAGATTTCCATAAGCTCTTTTTTATTAAACATCTCGTGCCAGATTCTTACGCTATTTGCGTCTGTGATTAGGAATGGTTTTTTCAAAATCATATTGAGGAAATAGGTTTTTACTTTATGATCGAAATAATCTGAGCTCATTGAATCCTCGCTTTTGTCGTTTCACATATGGTAATAGATTCGAGTCTCGTAAAAGGAGACTTAAGGTTATACTGAAAATTTGTCAAAACTTGACCTATCTACAGATTTTTACTTCAATTTACTTTCCTTCCCATTTCAAGTTTTCAAAGCTAGTCACAGCGCCAACCCAACCTAGTTTGACAGTACCAGTGTCGCCGCCGCGATTTTTCGTGATGATAATTTCAGCGACACCGGGTTCTTTAGAGTGTTCTTTGTTATAATAGTCATCGCGATAAATAAGTAAGATGGCATCGGCGTCCTGTTCAATAGCTCCAGATTCCCGGAGATTTGAAGAGGTGGGCCGTTTGCTACTGCTACCACCTTTGTCGAAAGATTTATTTGTAGTTTCTGCGACTCTGTTAAGTTGAGATAGTGCAATAACTGGAATACCAAGATCTTTGGCCATTGCTTTTAATCCTCTCGAGATCTCTGATATTTGCTGTTCTCTCGGAACACTTTTGTTCACCCCCATTAGTTGAAGATAATCAATAACAACAATTCCTAGACCTTCTTCTGCTTTTTTCTTTCTGCATATGCTGGTTATTTCCATCAAGTTAATTGCACTCGTGTCATCGATGAAAATAGGCATATTTGCCATTTTCGATGCTGCCTTTGAAATATTACTTAAATCATGAGGCCCAAAGTTTTTTGTTTTTATTTTTTTGCCATCAACTTTCGACATACTGCTTAGAATTCTCATGGATAATTCATCACACTGCATTTCAAGTGTGAAAATGATGGCTGGAAGACCTGATTGCTCTACACTGTTGACTGCAAGATTAAGTGCTAATGCTGATTTACCCATTCCAGGTCTCGCGCCAATAATGATTAGTTGACCACTACGTAAGCCAAGAAGATATTTATCCAGAGCGGGGTAGCCAGTACTAAGACCTTCGACTTCCCCGGGAGCTCTAGAGTTTCCTTCTAAGGTCTTTAAGTTCATTTTTACAAGCTCTTTAAGAGATTTGGATTTATTAACCTTGGATTGATTTGTTAATTTAAAAAACTTTGATTCGCAGTTCGAGATAAATTCTTTTACATGTCCTTCATGCTCATATCCATCGTTAGCAATTTGTATTGTCGTTTCAATTATATTTCTTAATGTTGATTTTTCCTTTACGATCATCGCATATCCATAAACATTCACATCAGTCATGTGGTCATCAACGATGGACGTAAGAAAATAATTACCTCCGATGAATTCCAATTTATTTAAATCGGAAAGCATCGAGCTGACTGTTACATAGTCAACTGGGCGATTTAGTAAAATTATTTCGTAAATCGCCTTGAAGATTGCGCCAATTCTTTTATCGTAAAAGTCTTCCTCACTGATTTTCAAATCAGTGATTTTGTCGAAGGTGTTTTGGTTTAGGATTAAAGATGCGATGAGGGCCCGTTCCGCCCCTAAATCATGTGGTAGTTCTCGTTTCACTCTAACTCCTATATTCTAGCGAAACGTGTCCATTTTCGTCGTTACAGCCTCACTTAACCTCTGTCACTTATTATTCATAAGCTCCATCGGTTGCGATCGCCTGTGCCTAGAATCTAGATACGTTTGGCAAGAACAGATTATTACTTTAAGCACAACTTTTTTATCTATTAGGGAAGTTTTTCGAGTTAGCGAAAAACAAAACTATAGCGAAGCGGAAGAAGGGCAAGGGGAACGTGTTCCCCTCCATAAATTTCTTCGCATGAAATACTTTGTTGTGTGAGAAAAGCTTAATTAGTTATTGTCTCAAAAATTGAGAAATGTGATTACTGTAAGATGATGTATTGGGAGCGGGAGGTTGGCATTCTCTCCCATCAATCACTTAACAACTTCGGGAATTGTTAAGTGACGTAAGATGCGTAATTACTACGATGAATTATATTAAAGATAATTCTTTTTTTATAAATTCTTCGGTGATTTCTGTGTTCATCAATTCGCTCGCTGCCTTTATTCTTAAAAGAGCACCTTCTAAGTGAGCAGGGTTGGGTTCAGTATTTTCACCAACGATAAGCAGTAGGTCTCTTCTCATCGTGAGGCTAATTTTTTTTGAGATCATTTCTAAAATTAAAACGGATGTTTCAAGATCTGGTTTCTGAATATCAACGATAAGACTTTTCTGGAAATGGGACAATAGCTTGTTGGAGATTCCATGTAATTCTTTAGGGGAGTCGTCAGATGCAAAGACAATTTGCTTCCCTGTTCTTTGCAGCTCTTTAACGATCAGTAAGAATTGCTCTTGTGTTCCCTCTTTGTTTTTTAGTTCTTGAATATCGTCAATTATCAAAACATTAATCTTTGAAGTATTGTTCTCAAAAAAATTTGAGATTCGATTTACTTTCATAAAATTAATCATCTCATCCATTAAGTTTCTTGCATTAGTCATTTTAACTGTTAATTCTGGATGTTTATCATTTAGGCGGTTCGTGATCGCATTGAGTAGATGCGTTTTTCCGAGACCATTTTCTGCTTGAATAAATATTGCCGGATACTTACCATTTGCACCTATATTGGTTGTTACTTCAAAGGCCGCATTGTAGGCAAGTTGATTACTTGGTCCAGTTGCAAAGTTTTTAAATTGTTTATTTCTTTCTACATTGTTCAAAGTGTTTTGTTTTTTTTCTTCAAGATGATTCAATTCCATCTGATATAGAATTTTTTTTATGTTATTAATATTTTTTAATAAATCATTATTTGTGTCCATGATTTCTCCTTTATTTACAAAATGCATACTTTTTTAACTACCTAATTGAAAATATTCATAACAGGGCGAAGTCTCATATTTTGAGAGATATTCACAAGGGTGAGTTTTTTATAAACTAACGCTTGTTTTCTAGTAAACCGTTTTACTTGGCTATTTAAATGTCTCAATAATTGAGACCTCCTTCTGATATTCTCTAAATATCAGTCTTATACAATTTTGGTCTATTATAAATAGCTTTAATTTGTTTGGAATACTCCGATTAAAGGTGGCATATGAGATATTTAACAAAATCACGATTCAAGATGGGCCTCGACTGTCCTACCAAGCTTTTTTATACAAAGAAGCCAATGGAGTATGCAGATGCTAGTGGAGACGATCCATTTCTTAAAGCTTTGGCCGACGGTGGATTTCAAGCGGGTGAGCTTGCTAAATGCTATTACCCAGGCGGTATTGAGATTTCAGGTCTTGACTATGAAAAGACATGGAAAGAAACACAAGAGCATTTAAAAAAGCCGAATGTTATTTTGTATGAAGCAGCGATCATGCACGGCAATCTTTTTGTTCGAGTTGATATCCTGATCAAGAAAGGAATTATAATTGAGCTTATTGAAGTGAAGTCGAAATCTTTCAATGCTAAAACATTTACAGACGATATTTGGCAAAAGAAAAATACTAATAAGTTAGATGGTAAATGGAAGGAATATATTTTTGATATTGCTTTTCAGTCTTACGTAACTAAGCTTGCTTATCCTGATTTCACCATCAGTTCGTCTTTAATGTGCTCTGATAAAGACAAAACTGCCAGTATTGATGGCCTCAATCAAAAATTTCTTATTCAAAGAATCAATGAGCGTGAAACTAAAATTAAAATTATTGGCAATGTTGATCTTGATTCTTTAGGGACTCCCATTTTAACGGCTGTAGATATTACTGATGTTGTAGATAAAATTCATGATGAATCTGAAGAAAGTGAAAAATACTTAGATCTTGGATTTAAAGATACTGTTAATTTTTTTGCAGATTCATATGCTAACGATAAACGAATCACCCCTGTCGTTGATAGTCATTGTGGTGGATGTGAATTCAGAAGTTCAGATGATAAGTTGAAAAGTGGATTCAACGAATGCTGGAAAATATGTCATTCATTAACGCCTGAAGAATTAAAAAAGCCATTCGCATTCGACGTTTGGTATTCCCCAAAACTTAAAAATCCCAAAGTTTTTATGGAAGACATAGAAGAAGGTGATTTTGTTATTAAAGCAAATGATCCTGGAGTTGATGGTCTTTCTAGATCGCAGAGGCAATGGCTTCAAATTGAAAAACACAAAAATAATGACTCCACTGAATATAAAGATCAAGATGGCATTAATAGATTATTTTCTACTTTCAAATTCCCACTACATTTTATCGATTTTGAAACGAGTATGGTTGCAATTCCTTTTAATAAAGGAAGACGTCCTTATGAGCAGACTGCATTCCAGTTCTCTCACCATATAATGGATAAAGACGGAACATATAGACATGCAGGTGAGTGGATCTCTACAACACCTGGTGTCTTTCCAAATTTTGATTTTGTTAGAGAGCTAAAGAAGCAATTAGAGAAAGATGATGGAACTATTTTTAGATACGCTCCACATGAAAATACGGTACTCAATCAAATTAGAGTGCAATTACAAAATTCAAATGAACCAGATAGAGAAGATCTAATTGAGTGGATGCAAACTATTACATACAAGAATGACAAAGTAGGCGGCTGGGTTGGAGAGCGAAATATGGTTGATCTTTGCGAGATAGTAAAAGATTTTTATTATCATCCTGATACAGAAGGATCAAACTCCATTAAACAAGTTTTACCAGCTGTTTTAAAAGAGAAAGGAATTTTAGAAGATCCATATAAAAAACTACCAAAAGTTTTTGATAACTATGATCGAGAGACGCTAGATCTATTAATGTCTAGTGATGAGTTAGCTAACGGTGGAGCGGCCATGACTGCATATGCGCTGATGCAGTTTTCAGTAATGACGGATGAAGAGAGAGCGAAGATTAAGCAGGCGTTGCTGTTGTATTGCAAGCTTGACACTGAAGCGATGGTTTGGATTTATCAGTACTTGAGAGATGGGAAGTAGGTTAGGGTTTGAAGTTAGTGATGGAAGGGGTTAGAGAGTTTGAAAAGTGAAGGCGAATTGAAACGCCTCGTTCACTTTTTATTTGTTCTTGTGAAATATATCCATTTTCGTCGTTACATACTCACTTAACTTCTGTCACTTATTATTCATAAGCTCCATCGGTTTCGATCATCTGCGCCTAGAAGCTGAACGCATTTGACAAGAATTAATATTTGCTAAGCAGGGATTATCTTATTTTAGACGCAATTACTTTTTTGAAATACAAATCCTTTTTTTCATACTCGGGCGGGTTTTTCGTAAGCGGCGCTGAAGGAAAACAATATCTGAGCGACATCGGAAGAGGGGATTTTTGAGGCATGGACCCCACCTTGGGAATTAATTTAAATTGGAAAATTAATCAGGATGCAGTTCTTGATAAATTTTATTCGTTTTCAAATAATCCGATAACTTTTTAGTTTCGTAATAAATAAGGATAATTAAAATGGCGAAAATAAAACCAACTCAGATGAGTGCACTTTGCATTGCTCAACCTTGGGCGACTTGTATTTTTAATGATGGAAAAAATATTGAGAACATTTCAAGAAATATTAACCTTAGGGGAACCATCGCAATCTATGCATCTCAATCATATAAAAAAGACAGATTTGAAGATTGCAAAGAGGTTTATGGAGTTACCCACGACTTTAACTCTTTGCCTAAAGGGGTTATCTTAGGATTTGTTGATGTTGTCGACGTAATAATGCCTAACCAAGAAAATGTACCGGAAAAATATTTAAAATGGTGGCAGAAATTTGCTTATGGAATGGTACTAGAAAACGTAGTCATGCTGAAAAGGCCTGTAGAAGTTAATTTACCAAACGGCGCTGTAAAATTTTGGCATTTAAAAGATGAACAGCTCAAAAATGTTCTTAATGAAGTGACAGAAACTCAAGTTCAAAAGTTTATAGAATGGGAAATTCCAAAGTCATCTACTCTGTCGATTGAAGCACTTAAGGCAAAAGAGAAGAATGAACTTAAAAATAAAATTGTTCCAACAGAGGATTGGGCCGAAATTGTAGGTTTCAAGCCTCTGACATTAAAACAAATTGCAAATAAGTTAATAGAGTATGCTGAAGAAAATGAACTAATTCGTTCAGAGAGTGAAGAAGAGGGAGACGAACCTATTTTTTTTATATGCGCCGATGCCAAGCTAGAAATTTTATTTGATCAGAAGAAAATTTACGCTTATGAATTAGCCGAGTTACTCTCAGTTAAAGTGTTAAAGTGTTAAAGTGTTAAAGTGTTAAAGCGGAAATTCACTCGAAGTAGGAATAGTTACCGATTTTTATTTTATTCAAGAGGGGGAATTATGTCTATTATTAAAGCAATTGATGAGGCGAAATATTATTGGTTTGAAGGCAACGAAGCTAAGTAGGGACAGGAGGGGAGTGCCGCTAGGCAATTACAGAGTCACACTTTTAGAAATGAAGAAGAATTAAATAAGTGGTTGGCTCAATGGCAAATAGTTTTAATTATAAAAAGGCAAAAAGTCTTACAATTTTTAAATGAAACTGTTCGTCCAGGGGTGATTGATAATCCTACAATCGAAGTTGTTCAGGAGTTGGCAGATATTGGAAAAAATTTTCTGGGAAGTACTCAAACATCTCTAATCTCAAAATATGCATTTTCAATGTATCCTGAAATATTTTTCCCGTATGACAGTCTTGTAAGGAATGCGCTTAAAAAAAGAGGATGGAAAATACAAGATCATGATTATTGCACGTACATGAAGGGGTTTTTTCAGGTAAAAAAGGAGCTAAAAACTGAAATTGATAAAAAGTGCATGATACAACCTTTTTATCAAAATTTAACAAAACTAGAAAAAGAAATATTTATTAATAGAGTTGTCGACAAATACCTATGGCTTGAAGGGGACAATTTACGATAAAATAAATGATTAAGTCTAGAGCCAATGATCATATACATACGAAATACCTCTTTAAAGATGAACTTGTATTTAATTTGATTTTTCTCACCAACGGATTCAGAATCGAGTTGGAGTGATGATTTTTTTATCACATCCCACTGAAAACAATGTAATTATCCTCAAATGTTAACCTTGAATAATAATTTCCTTATTCAAGGTTAATGTGATATCCTTGAATAACAGACCCTCTATTCAAGGTTGTCGGTATATGAATATTAACGAGTTACACCCTAAACTTAAAAAGGCCTATTCCGAAAGTACTGGTTTTGGGATTACTAAAAGTAAAGATAGTAAAATTCTAAACCTCTACTTCATTGTACCCCCACCACCACCAAATAAGATAGGAGAGGGGTTTTCATTCAAAAAGATCAGTGAGGCCATGTCTGCTCTGAACAAACTTCCTTCGTTTGATGAAATGGATGAACTTGATAAGCTGATTAATTACTTGTTCGTAAGAAGAGAGGCCGTTCAGTCATCAAGACTAGAAGGGACTTGGTCGACCATAGACGAAGTACTATCTCCAGATTTAATTGATCATATTCATACTGAAGCAACAATGTCAGTTCGAGGCTATGCCCATTCCATCGAAAGTCTTTTTGATGAAGCCGCTAAGAAAAAAGAAAAAATATTTAACTTAAAAAATATTTTAAATATTCATAAAGAAATGATGTCCAAGGATTCTCATTATATGGGAGTTCCTGGAAAAATTCGTACTCCCGGCAAGCATGGATCTGTCGTCTATATTGGTGGTGGGAATCGTCCTGAGAATTCAATTTATAACCCGACACCTCCTGAACATGTAAAGGAGTCATTAGAAAAGATAATTCATTGGCTATCTGATACAGATATAACAGAAAAAGGGGATGCTGGTGTTGGTATGGTATTACCAATAAGAATGGCTGTAGGCCATTCTCACTTTGAAGCTGTTCACCCTTTTACTGATGGTAATGGCCGCGTTGGACGAGCGCTCTGGCCGCTACAAATGATTGCTTCTGGGCATATGCCTCTATATTTGTCAGGTTATATAGAAGTAGAAAAGCACTCCTATTCTGAGGCCCTGCAAGCTGCTCAAAAAAAATTAGATTACTCAAAAATAATTGATTTTATTTCTTTGGCAATTGTTTCCTGTTCTATAGAAATGAATCTAACAAAAGAAAAGCTATTGTCATTACCTATGCTATGGCTATCGCGCGGTAATTTTAGAAAAAATTCTGCTGCTTACAATGCACTAAATATTATTTTAAGAATGCCAATTTTTACTGTTGAAAATTTACGATCAGAATTAAACTGCTCTTCTCAGGCCGCTGCACTTGCAGTAAAACAATTAATCGAATTTCATATTATAAAAGAACGAACTGGTAATAAACGTAATCGTCTATTTGCAGCTGAAGAAGTAATTATTCTTTTATCGAGAGATCATGGAAGTGATATTGATTTAGCAATGGAGCGAGCATTCAAAACGTTACAAAATAAATAGTAAATGCAAAATAAACTCTACCCGATAATACTAATTATCGGGTAGATCATATTCTAAAATCAAAAATGTTTTTGTATAAGTATCTTACGGTTTTTTTAAAAAAAACTAAAGTAATTCTTTAAAATTCTTCATTCAATCGCACTACTTCTGTGGTTTTTAATGAGCTAAATATTTTGGAGGAGCTCATTTAACAGATTGTAAGATATTAAACATTCCAGGTTTTTGGGCTCAGGTTAAAGAAAAATTCTTTGCTCCATGGCCGCTCGTCATGAAAAGTATAGTCCAAGAAAATGGAGCTTCAGAACAGCAATTAGTCTTTATGGCCATATTGTTATTAATTCGGGCAACGAGTTTTTTAATGATTTTTTAGATTTGATGAAAACGGAAAAACTCAATTCAAAGTATAGACGTGAACCAAGGGCACTAAATAATCACCCTCACAGATACTGTTTTTTAACAGTGTCGAGAGTGAAGTCCAAGAGTGGAAATTGGAGATATGCAAGGAGAAGCGGCCGAAGAGTATTCAAGGATGGATATGGATCAAAAATCTTATGTTAACAGCATTCTATGCTGGAACTTCTTCGTTAAAAGTTGTACTGGCAAAGAGAATCAAGCTTGGAACCTTTCTTTGCAATGATTATTCAGCTTCAAATCTAGGTGCCGCAAACTAATCTTCACTTATTACTCGCGAAATATAAAAACTCCAACGATCTTGCTCTTTATGAAAGGAAGCCTCCAAAACTTCTTTCAGCTTACCATTACAAAATGTATCTCCGCCTATATTGAGATTTATTGTAACTGCAGAGCCAAAATCAGAAGTGACCATTGAATATTTAGCATCATCAACATCTTTAAAGTTAAAAACTTTTTGATATAAGTCCCATGACACATCTTTAGTTACAATCTGACTAGTTAGATCCGAAAGGTCAATTCCACTTTTCCATTTCGCACATAATGTTTCATTCTTTGCAACATTCAATTTTAAAACATCTTCTCGAAAACTATCTGCAGAAATAAGAATTTTGGACGCTAGACAATCGGTGGACTTAGTCTCAATGCACATACGTATTTTTGTAATGAGTTTTTCAAATTTTTTATCCTTCAATGCAACTTCTGAAAGATATTTTCGTACATAGAAACTATTCAAATTTTTTGGCCACCAAGAATACTCTGGCCATCCATTTAAAAAAAAACTTGATGAACTGATTTTTACATAATATTTGTTTTTTTTATCTTTCAGAGTAGCAATTCCCGAAGAATATGTTTCAATGGTTAATGCAAAACCAGTAGGAAGCAATGTAATAAAATCTATTGGGATAATATTTATAATTGATTTTCCATCAGAATTATATTTAAAATAATCATCGTATTTGAAAGTGAGACTCTTTATAAGATTAGATTTAACCTGCTCATTATCTACAATAAAAACAGGATCCCCTTTTAAAGAAATATTATCGAAGATCTTTAAAGGTTCTTTTAAAAGTCCACTTTTAGGAGAAGTAGGAGTATGCAAGGCAATATGCACTTGATCAATCTTATAATCATTAATACTTGAAGTTGAGCAATTTGCAACATTCAAAAAACTTAAAATACAATTAATTATTAAAACTTTATAATTCATCTTTCCCCCTTAACTATAAGCATGAATTTACCGAAGAAGAAATCGGTCCCACATTAAATTCACTATCCGAATATGATACATCAACTTGTCCAACTCTACCTAAATTGCGTGAATAATAATTGCCTCCCGTTATTGTAAAAGGTATCTTGGTAGGCTGATTCCAATTTGCACGAACATTTTCGCACTCAGACCCATTATCATAGGGACAAGATGTAATTAATACGGAACCCGATAAGCTATCGTCATCAACAGTTGTAGTAACTATACCAGTCGAACAATCCACTGAGAAACTAAGAACTTTGGGCGGAAAATTTTTTACTGTAATGGTACCACTGCTTGAATCTACAAAATTATTTCTAAACCCACTCACATAAAAGTTATATTCTCCGGCGTAAGGTATTGGATAATTAAAAGTCGCCCCTGAAGAATACGCGTAACCAGTACTCCATTCGAAAGTCGTTTTGATTAAAGGATTCTCATATGTATCTTCGACTTTTAATAGAATCGTATTTTGAGGAAATGTTTTTGTATCGTAATGAATTTTTACAACACCACGAGTTTGACTAGTTTGCACTTCACTAGTTATCTTTAAGCGCGGTCCAATGTTTGCCCAAACCTCTGGAATTTCAAAACATGGTTTATTATTTGCAGCATAAATCACTTTAACTCTTAGAGTTTGATTTGTTCCATCAATTGGCAACTTATATTTACCATCTTCATAAAAAACAAACTCGTCAGAAATTGCTTCATCATCATCATCATGCGAATTTTCTAACTGTACCCATGTCCCAATTTGCGGATAACTTAGAGTTGCTACTTGAGTTTGAACAAAAACTCTATAAGAACTGCTACTAATAAATGGATATTGTTGCAAACTAGCATCATCTATATCACTCAATGCTAATGGAGTTAGGCGAAATTTTAAAACTCCATATTTAGCGCCTCTTGTTGGTGTAATATTATTTGTAAAAGTGCCTTGATTATGGGGAAGCCTATTAATATTAAATTCACCATGAAAATGGTCAGTATGATTTTTTTCAGGTCTAACAACATGGTCGCCCATTCGTCCATCGGCTAAACATGTAGAAGCTAGTTTTTGAAAAAATGGTGAAATTTTAGAAGGATCAGAAGAATAAGTAGTAAATACTTTAACTGTTTTTTGCAAAACATTGGGCGAATTAAGATACTTTAAAATATTCTCTGCTGTTTTTTCTTCGGTAATCATTGTTGTATTGCCAGATTCATACCCAGGAATTCTTCCATCAAAAATATTTCCGTCGGAGTGGCTGGCATGATCTGGATGCGTGCCACCATTCATTTTAGAAAAATCATTAAATTTTAATTTTAGAAATGAATCATTATTTATTGGAATTAAATCTTGAGTAAAGTATTTATAATACCTTGTATCTATCCAGTCGTCACCGCCTAGCCAATTATCTCTACCGCTAAATCTTTTGGCGTTAGTACCATCAATAGACGTAAAATTGTCAACGTATGAGCTTAGGGAAATCATCGGCCTAATAGGCTCATTCCCATGAGATATATTTTGAGTAATTATTTGCCCATCACTTAGAGTTATATAAAGTTTTAGAGTTAAATACGAAGCATCTAAAATAGTATTGAGAGATACTGATTCATTTGAATTTATAATAAATCGAAATCCCTTCATTCCTTCGGTTCCGGTAATTTTTGTTAACTGTCCTCCTGGAAAAGGTAAAGCATTAGTCGTAATGATTAGTTGATCGGAATTCAAAAAGACTTTCAATTCGGCACTCTTTATCGTAGAAGTGTCCCCGACAGTTTTCACTAAAGTATAAATCTCATTAGTTTTAGATGACAGGTAGTCTGGATATTTTCCAATACTTAAAAATTTTAACGAATTATCAGTATTTTTTTTCTCATAAAAGTTAAACGCCTCTGCATCAACCTGAAAAGCTAGAGAAATTGGATCATAAAGTCCTGCCTTTGTAATTGCGAACCTTTTATTCTCTTGGATAGACTTAATATCTGACGTAATCCACTCTCTAACTCCGGCCATTGCACTAGCAAGCAAAAACTCTGAGATTTTTGAATTTCTTTTTTGTTGAACAACTTCACTTGAAACATATTTTGTATATAATTGTAATTCAACTTCAACTATATCAGCCATAGAAGTAACTGCAATACTATTTTCAAATACGATTTTCTTTCCTTCTTCTTCTCCTAGATTAGATACTACTGCAGTCGAAGAAAATTCTCTCACGACTTCTCCAGTATTTTTATTTCTCATTGTTAGAACATAATAATCATCACTGTTCGGAGAATAAATATTATAACTTAATGTCAGCACTTTTGTTTCAATGTCGTTTGAATGCATTGTCTTTCTTAATGTGGCCACACCATCTGGACCTGGTGCTAGATTAAGCTTATTATCAATCATTGAGTATTCAGAATTTTTAATAAGCCATCCGTTAGTACCTGCCGAAAAATCTAGATTACTCGAGTCGACATCAGCATCAAAATCATGAAGATTTAAAACGCTCGAACTCTTAGTACTAAAAAGCATTTCCTGTCCATAAAACGATGAAGTGCTTGCGCATATTAAAAAATTAACACTTGGTACGTTATTGATTACGACACTGTTTTCCATAGAATTAAAAGCTATTTTATAATTGGGATTATCTCCAGGAAATAACTCAATCTTAAATGGATTAAGATTAGTGGAAGAATTGTTTTCTTTCTCAAGATTTAAACTAACTTGCTTACTTCCCGAATAAAAGACAAAGCTTTGTGCAATTATTTTACCTAATGTATCCTTTAATTCTAAATTTAATTCATTTTTTCCGTCTACAGAATTCAAATTTAATGTAAGTATTTTCAAATTTTCATCATAAGTTATGATGTCAGAATCTATGGTAGTACCATTAAGTATAATTTCATTCTCGTCCGAGAGCTCATCAAATAAAGCGTCATTAACCTTAAACTTTAAAACTGCCTGTAGTGGATAAAAAATTGAATTATCTTCGGCAGGTAAGAGCTCTAGAGCTCCTGCTGATACGTTTTTATCAACACTAGGATGCATATCAAATTCAGCAACGTCCTGAGCTTCGTTTCCATTTAGATCTGTAACTTTTAAAGAAATTTCATACTGACCATCTTCTTCAAAACTAAAAACTTGCTTTGCACCTTTAAGCACAACACCATTTAAAGTCCATGAATAAGTTAAATCTTGCAATGCGTTTGGGTCATAGTTGGGAACTTCACAATTTAATTTTGAATTTCTTATTTTAAGACAAAGAATTTTAGCTGCTAATAAATTTTCTTCAGCTTGAACATTTTTAATCAACTTGTTGCTTTTACCACCTAAGTTATCTGTCAATTCCAGATAAATATCTTTGTTCCCAGCTTTTGATAAAGTATAATTTATCACTCTACCGATTTGATCAGGCTCATCTGTAATTTTCCAACGATAATTTGCAATGGTTCCGTCTTGATCGAAAGATCCTTTATCTTCACATACTAAATTTAGTCCATTTATCGAGCAATCTCCAATAACTGTAGGCAACAGGTTATTAATGTTTACAGTAAAGTTTACAGAACTTACTTTAAAATCATTATCAGTAACTGTTAAAGTTATTAAATGCTGTCCCAATTCATTATATTCGTGATTTGCAAACTCTCCATTCGAATTCGTACCATCCCCAAAGTCCCATGCTATATTTTGTATACCGCCATCTGGATCAAAAGACCCTAAGGAGTTGCAATTAATTTTATTATTATCTTGAAAGCAATTAATACTCGCAATAGGTGCAGTATTTTGTTTTACTATCACATTAAAACTAGCTTCAGATGATCCATTTAAATCATCTGAAACAATAACTTTAATAATCACATTTTGTAAATTTTCAAATGTCTTAGTTAAAGAACTTCCAATTACACTTAATTCAATATCATTTGCAAACCATCGGACAGAAACAATATTTCCATCATTATCGTGAGAATCTGTAAAACATTCTACAAGATATTTTGTATTGGATATGCACGCAAGATTAATTACAGGAAATTGATTCTGAATTATATCAAATTCCTTTAAAATTGTAGTCTGTCCACCACTATTATCAATGACAGATAGTTTTATAGAATGGTTACCACCATTTAAAAACTTATGCTCAAAAAAGAAATCTTTATCATAACTTATCACAATCCCATCATCAAATTCATATTTAGCACTCGTAATAAATCCATCCGGGTCATACGACGGACCTGCATTACAAGCAATAGTATTAGGTCTATTCGAAATACAATTCAACTGCGCCACAGGTAAAATATTCTGTGGCACAACCATTTGAACAGAAGTCGTAGCAATAGAGCTTAATCCCGTATTATCAGAAACCGTCACCGAAACATTATACAACCCTGCTGCCTGATAAGCATGACTAGAAACCCCAGTCGCATTCGTCTCAACAAACCCATCCTGATAATTAAACTTATAAGTTAGCGGCCCACCTTTAGGATCATAACTCGCCAGTGCATTACAATTCGCGAGTAAATTATTTGTAAAACACTGAAGGGTTGCCACTGGAGGTCTCGACGTCAGCGTAATACTTCTCGTCGTCGTTGCCACCACTCCTCTATTAGTTGTCACAATTAACTTCACTGCATAAGTACCAGCTGCAGTATATTTTTTTGTCGGATAATATAATCCCTGAACAGCATCATACGGAGTCGTGAGAGTACTCGTTGTATTGTTTCCCCACATCACTCTTACAGTTGATATGTCTTTTAACTTATCGAGGGCCACAACTTCACACATCTGATCAACATCAACAAACGGAGCCGCAAGAGCACAGTCTAAATGTGCAATCACATCTGTTCCCTCAGCAAGAATCGTAATTTTTTGAGTTTGAGTCGCCTTCATCCCTGCGGTGTCTGTTACAGTAAGACTTACGATGTAACTTCCTGGAGCATAAAAATGCGCCTGTGTTTCACCTGTTGCTGTCGAGTTGTCACCAAAGTCCCAGACGTAAGAGCTAATTTCTCCGTTTGGTGTTCCAGATTTTTCATTATAAAAACTTACGTTTTGAGCGTAGCTGTAAATTTCATACACAAATGTTGGGTCTGGTTTTTGAAGTGGCACATCAGCATCAGTAACCGTGATACTTCTTGTGATCGTTGTCTCTGTTCCGTGAATTGTTCTTGCAGTGATCGTAAGTTTATAAGTTCCTGCTTGAGCATAGGTATAAGTTAAAAACGTATCATCAACAATTTGCTTTTGAACTCCGTCCCCCATATCAATCGTAAAATCTGAAATGAAAAAATAGTCATCATAATCAAAAGATGGATTTAAACTTAAATAAATTGTTCTTGTAGCCGACTGACTTGAGCGGACATCAACAAAAGGTGCCAGCGAAAAAGTATCTTCAGTTAAATTAAAAGATCTTGCCGTTGTGAAAACCTGGTCTCTCATATCAATGGCGGTCATGACAATTTTATACTGTCCCATGGCCCCCAGATTTATTTTGTTAATGGTGTTGGCGTAGAATTCGGTGATCTCCACAGTTTGAAGTGGAGTTGAGCTTGTTCCATAAACTGTATAGTAGGCACGTTTTATATCAAATTGAGTTTTTATAATCGTCGAGTGAAGGTTTACGTTTGTGCCTTCCATGTAAACTTTAAAGTATCCGCGGGGAAGAGATGTTAGAGCTTCAAGAGTAACATCAACTGATTTTGAAAGCGTGCTTGTGAGTCCTTGAGAGTCTGTTGCCAATAATGTGACTGTGTGACTTGAAATCGCCACATCTTGAGCGCGCTTATTAAAAGTGTGATCAAAATCTTTTGTCGTATAAACAGTCCCGTCATCAAGAGTCCAGTTAAAGTTTGTAAGGGTCTCTTCTGCGTCCGTTGAATTATTCGTGCAATGAATTTGCAGCACTCCGGTTTTCGTGCACGTAAAAGCTGCAACAGGTGCTGAGTTTGATTTTACTGAAATATTTTTTTCAATGAAAGCTGTCGCTCCTAAATCGTCTATGACTTTTAAATTTATGACGTGTGCAAGGTCATTAGAGAAGGCGTGCTCGAAATTTACTCCACTAAAACTTGATCCATCGTCGAGAGTCCAAGTCGTGTTTGCAATGACTCCGTCGCTGTCAGAACTCGTGCTCGTGCAACGAATAGTTCGCACAGCTGTGTCGGTACAAGAAAAATTAGCAATAGGATCAATGTTTTTTAAAACGCTAAATGTTTTTGTTAAAGTTGAAACTCCGCCATCATTATCAATCGTTGTGAGCACTACAGAGTGAACTCCGCTTTGAGAGAATTGATGAGCAATTGAATTTTCATCAGCTCTAGTCTCACTTGATCCGTCATCAAATGAATATTGATAAGAGACAATGCTTCCGTCAGAATCGGTCGATCCAAGCCCATTACAAACAAGATAATTTGGTCTGGAAGAATTGCAATTTAATTTTATCGTGGGAAGCTGATTCGGTGGTTTTACTGCCTGGACTTGAGTTGTTGCTAGCGTGCTTGCTCCTAAGCTATCTGTTACTGTAAGTTTGACAGTATAAAGTCCTGCTAATGGATAAGCATGAGTTGAAATTCCATTCGTGTTTGTTTCAACAAAACTATCGCTGTATTCAAACTTGAAAGTGATAGCCTGGCCTTCAGGATCATACGAGGCCAAAGCATTGCAAGCGGCCAGCAGGGAGTTTGTCGAGCAAGATAAAGAAGCAACCGGAGGAAAATTATCTCTTACTGCAATCGATTTAGTGACAGTGTTTGTTCCGCCAAAAGAGTCAGTAACCGTTAATGAAATATTTTTATTTCCACCTTTGGAAAAATTGTGCGTGACTGTAGATGTGTTTGCAAGCGAGCTTTGATCTCCAAAATTCCACGAATAACTTTGAATGGAATCATTGGGAGCATCTGGATCAGTTGAAGTAGACGAGCATACTACGTTAACATTATTGAAGAGGTACAAGTAAAATTGGCAATGGGATTTGTATTTTCTTTAACAACAAAGCTCTGAGTTACTTTTGATGATCCGCCACTATTATCAGTTGCGGTCACTGTAACGACGTGGGTGCCTCCAGCTAGGAATGCATGAGCGATTAAACTGTCATCACTTTTTAAATCACTCTTTCCATCATCCCAAGCATACTGATAAGAAATAATAGATCCATCGTTATCTTTTGAGCCCGAAGCACTACATTCAAGAGATCTTGGTTTTGATGAAGAACAATTTAAAACGACCTTCGGCAGTTGGTTCAAAACAGTAATCGTGACAGAACCAGCATCTTTGTAATTTGGATTTTTATCACTTGCATTGACTTGATAGCTGAGTGCCGCCGTGAAAGTGCCGGGAGTTTTATATTGATAAGTCACAGTTGGATTAGTCGTCGTTAAATTGTTTCCGTCCCCAAATACCCAGATAAATTTTTTTGCGGATTTGATACTGCTGGCATTGAATGTAATTGTGAGAGGAGATATGCCTTCAGCTTTATCGACAGAAAATTCTCGAGTGCCCGCAAAAGAAGCTTGAGTGAGAGATAAAATGAAGCCCAAAACAATTGCTTGAATCTGAAACATTCTTTAACCCTTGATTGCAAAAATCCATTAAATTAGTATTATTTGCATTCTTCGGTTATTTAAATTTAATTCATTACAGAATAATAA
>JACMPM010000091.1 GCA_014377485.1 Bacteriovorax sp.
TTAATACCAAACGAAAAATCCAACTCGAGTTTTTTCTCAAATTCATTTTTTTGATCTTCAGAAAGAATTTGATAAATAAGTCTTTTAGTATCTTCCCCGGTTAACGGTATTGTCTTAACTTTTATAATTTCACCGTGCACTCGAAGGCCTGGAGAAGTTCCGGAAGTTATATGCAAATCGGAAGCATTGCTATCAACCATCAACTTAAAAAGCTGTTGAATTTTTAAACCTTCATTCCCAAGATTTTGTGACGTCCCAGTATGGGTGTGGCCTGAAGTTTTGTTGTTCGTATCATCACTACTCATAATTTTTATCCTACATTTTATCTGAAGCTGAATTAGAAACTGCTTCATCAACCGTTGTTAGACCTTGAGCTACTTTCGTAAGAGCACACATTCGCAATGTCTTCATTCCTTCTTTAATACCTTGGCGCTTTATTTCGTCTGTTGAACCATGACGAAGAAGAATTTCTTTAATCATTGGTGACATTTCTAAAACTTCATAAATAGCTACTCGACCTTTGTAGCCAGTATTGTTACAGTTTTGACAACCCTTGCCTTTGTAAACAGTAATTTTTGCAGCTGACGTAGGTGAGATCCCGCAGGCCACAAGTATCTCTTGAGTCGCACCAGCATCAATTTCCTTGCAGTCTTTACAAATACGTCGACAAAGCCTTTGAGCAACAATTACGTTTACTGCAGCAGCAACCAGGAACGGTTCAATTCCCATATTGATTAAACGTGTAATGGTACTCGGCGCATCGTTAGTATGCAATGTAGATAAAACCAAGTGACCTGTAAGAGCTGCTTCAATCGCGATCTCTCCAACTTCACCATCTCGAATCTCTCCGACCATGATGATATCTGGATCTTGTCGAAGAAAAGATTTAAGGCAAGCTGCAAAAGTTAAACCAATATCTTTTTTTACGTTAACCTGATTGATACCCTCGAGGTTAAACTCTACTGGGTCTTCAGCTGTTGAAATATTTGTATCAATGGTATTGAGTTCTGCTATTGCAGAATAGAGCGTCGTTGTTTTACCAGAACCAGTTGGACCAGTTACAAGGCACATTCCATATGGACGATAGATACCTTCCTTGAAAACCTCTAATTGTTTTTGTTCAAAACCTAACTTCGTCATATCTAATTGTAGGTTTGAAGAATCCAGAAGTCGCAATACAATTTTTTCGCCGAACAAGGTTGGAAGTGAAGACACTCGATAGTCGATTGGCTTTCCACCAATCTCTAACTTTATACGCCCATCTTGTGGTTTTCTTTTTTCAGAGATATCCATCTGAGCTAAAATTTTGACTCTTGATATAATCGGCAACATTAAACTGCGAGGTGGTTTTGCAGCTTCTACTAAACTACCATCTTGACGATAACGAATCCGAAAATTATTTTCATAGGGTTCGATATGAATATCTGAACATTTTGTAACAAAAGCTTCTGCCAAAATTCTATTAACGTATCTAATTACATCGTCACCAATATCTTCTTCATTAATATTTTCTTCTTTCTTGGAATCAGACTTTATTTCTCTGATTGTTTCAAGAACATCTTCAATGCTCTCAGGCACTCGAGCAAACATATCCGCCCAAGACGAAAGGCTTGTTAAAATGAATTCGATTGGATACTGAAATAGTGACTGTAGCTCTGCTTGCAACTTAATCAGCGAGGGATCATAAATGGCAATACTAACAGCCTTTGCATTTTTCTGAATGGGAATAACTCTGTATTTTATAATGTCACTTTTCTTAACTATTTTAAAAATTCTTTCTGGGATTTTGGCTTTTGATAGATCGATATAAGTTAGGTTATAATTTTCAGCTAACTGCTTGGCAAACCGGATGTCATCAAAAAATTTAAATTGTAATAATCCAAGTTCAGAAATTACGAGTGTGTCCTTATCAATAACTAGAGGTCGTAGATCCTTAATTGGAACCATTCCCGTTTTAGTAATTACTTCAACAAACTCTTTTCTAAACATACTGTTATAAAATTCCCTAAAATACTTTCGACATTTTAAAGACTTATCGGCACTAAGAATGTTCTTCTTTAAGATTTTAGTTATTTAAATCAAATGGTATAATGGACCAAAACGCTAGAGCATAGCGAGCTTGAAGTTCAAGCATTTTTATACCGTCGACGTATTGTAGGGTTTTAGTGGCAAGAGATTGAGAATGCTGTTCGAAATTGTAATTATAGTCCCAAAAGATTGTTTTTTTATCAATTTGGCCATTAAAAATAAAATTTCTTGAACAAGTGTTTATGACAATTCTTTGTCCTTCGCCCGAAAATTTTTTTTCGAAAATTTCAGATATATTTAATCGATCAAAATGGTTAGATATTTTTCGTGAAAGAATTTGATAGTTAGTAATGCTGCATTTGTTTAAAGCATGCTGGGTGACAGTAGACATCACTCCATCGCCCAGGATTATAATTTTGAGTTGCTTGAACTCTTCGATCCAATTATCAAGAATGTCGACTATGGCTAAAAAATCAGTATTTTCCCCGATAATAATTCCACCTTTAAGCTTTAAACAATTAATGGCTCCAACGAGAGCTGCTTGCTTTGTTAACTCAATCTCTGGAATAAAATGTTTTTTGTACGGGCTAGTAATACTTACCCCGCTGTAAGTTGAGAGGAGCTCTTTGGCTGAAGGAATTTGAGAAGCTTCTGAAAAGTCTAAAAGGCTATATTTAATTTCATTGCCAAGTAATCCTCGATATAGATCTGGAGATCTTGTATGTTGAATATTTTTGCCGACAAGAGCTAAGTTTATCATGATTTAAAAAATAATTTTGCGGATTGAACATCGCTATCAATTTGAGAAATAAGGTCATTAACGCTGGAGAATTTTTTCTCATCGCGAATTTTCTTTAAAAAAGAAACTCTCATCTCTTCTCCATAGATATCTCGATTGAAGTCTAGAAGGTGAGTTTCAATATTAATCTCAATTCCCATATTGAAAGTCGGATTGATTCCAATATTAGTTACCGAATTATAAGTCATATCGTGAATCGTTGTCTGAGTTATATAAACACCGCGTGCGGGTATAATCAGCTCTTTCCCATAATCGATATTGGCAGTAGGAAATCCAATTTGTTTTCCTCTTCCCTGTCCTTTAATTACTCTTCCTGAAAGGAAGTAAGGCCGGCCCAAAAGAGAAATTACTTTTTCCATTTCGCCTTTTGATATTGCAGCTCGAGCGACGCTTGAAGATACAGAATGATTATCCAATCTAAATTCATCTTGAAGTATAAGACTTATATTTTCTTTTTCGCATAGGTTTTTAGCAAGTTTGTAGTCTCCAGACTTGTTGGCGCCGAAGACAAAATCATGTCCGAGATAAATTTTTCGAATCCCAGAAAAAGAAAAAACATATTTCTCTAAAAACTCTTCAGGTAAAAGTGTGCTAAAGTCACGAGTGAAATCAACTTCTAATAAATAATCAACCCCACATTGAGCTAACAACTCTCTTCTTTCAATAAAGGTATTAATTAAAAAACCGCTTTGAGCCTTTAGGATCTGAATTGGATGAGGTATAAAGGTTATTACAACAAACTTGCATTTACTTTGTCTACAATCTTGAGAAATCCGAGAGAGGAATTCTCTATGTCCAATATGTACACCGTCAAAGTTTCCAATAGTGACTTGAATTTTCTCTTCTGAGTAAATGGTTTTTAATTCACTAATTTTTTTTACGACTATCATAAATATTTTAATATCTCTTTGAATTGAGTCCCTTCGAAAGCTGTTTTATTTTCTTTTTTATTTATCCCAAAAGTCTTTTCTTCACAAACCATAAGTGCATTTTTAAAATAAGACTTGGCTTCTTTGTTCAAAGGACTTTCGTCAATTATTTGAATAATTGAAACTCCGCCATTAGCCATTTTGTTTTGTTTATCCAAGACCGATACAACTTTATATAGATCAGAATAATTTAGACCTTTGCTCTTCATATGAGCAATAACTTTTTTCATTTCCGTAGCACGATCACTTGTTGCAACAATATTCTTACTTTCAAAATACCATTTTCCGAGCGAGCCAATTATGATTGCCCCAAGACCAAAGTTTAAAAGATCAAACCAGCGGTCAAACCAACTCGTCTCTCCCTTCATCATTGGACCGACGAGACCAATGGTATTTTTATCTATTTTTTTAGAAGAATCATTCGAAGAAAACAATTTAGAAAGAAAATCATTTTCAGTACCACTCGTTGGTTGATCTTTGTTTTGATTTTGTCCCTGAGGTGACACTCCAGGACTGCTTGACGGTGTAGCTACTCCGCTTACTTCAATGCCTGGTACAGGCACCTTTTTTTCAATGTAGTGCCCCGAACTAGGATCAAAATAAGCTAGATTTAAATCACGAGCCTTTAAGTTCATTGGACCTCTCGCTAAATAAGTATATTCAAATACTTTTTTAGCTGCTTGAGTTCCTAATTCTGTCACTTCAGATTTTGTGTCAAATTGTTCAAGACTATTATCAGTATAAATAGCAGGCGCATCCATATTCTCTAAAGCGCCTTTACCTTTTGCTTCGAGCTTTACTTCAATCGGTTCATTGACGAGATATTTAGTTTTGGTAATACTCAAATTAAATTCATGTTCCCCCACCAAGCCAGTAAATCCAGCTGGAACATTTTCAGTTGGTAATGGCAGAACTTCAATTTCGATTCGAGGGCTCGCAAGATCTTTATTTTTATAATGCTGAGACCCCATACCAAATCCACCGAATGGAGATGAGTAATCATTCTCTATAACTTGCACTGAAATTGTCATTGGATCTAAAACTGCGCTACCGACCTTTTCAGGGAATAATTTTGCTGAATAAGCCAATATCCTTTTAAAAACCTGGCCTTTATATTGGACAGTTTCAACGGGAGAATTTATATGGTGAAAACGCTTAATAAATTTATTGAGCTTTGGAAATTCTTTAACATCGTTTGCTGCGATAGAAGTTTTAAAATACAAGTAATAATTAACATCAATCGCTTCGCCCAAGTAAACTCTTGTTTTGGAAGCTGTAGCCTCCATGAAAGCGTCAGCAACTTTTCTAGCTTGCGCAAGAACATTTACGTTAACGTCTTTTACGTTCGTTAACTTTCCGCCAATTTCTACTTTAATATTCCGAAGAATAACTTGCCCTTGGTGTTCAGCAAATAATTCGTATACATAACTTTGTTCACGTGAGGTAGTAAATTTACCATTTATAACTGTAGTTGATATTGAGACCCCTTGTTCGCTTTTCCCTTGTACAACGGCACCGCTCGGCGTGAAAGAGATGTATGGTTCAACATTGCCGGTAGTCTTGATTTTAAAAGTCACAAAGAAACTTTCATTCATCAAAGGCTCGGGCGGGCTTACTTCTACTTCAACTTCTTCTGCCCGAAGGGTCGGAATAATTAAAAACAAAAATGTTATAACGAATAATTTAATTAATTTCATTACCAGTCTCTCTTGGGTTTTTTCTCACCACGTTCATTGGTGGATGTATCCATCATTTTCTTTTGAAGGTCTCGATCATCACTCATAATCTGTTTTATCATTGCAGGCGTTTTTGTCATACGCCGCTTTTGCTCTATTTCTTTTTCTTTTTCTTCATGGGTACTTGGTCCGGAATTTTGTTTATCTTCTTCCTTCTTACCCTCCTCTTCTTTTCCTTTATCTTTAACTTTATCTTTTCCTTTTTTTTCTTCTTTTTTATCGTCAGCATTTTCTTGGTTATCTTTATCTGGTTTTTTATTTTGCTGACCGTCTTGCTTTCCTTGCGGCTTCTCTTGTTGCTTACCGTCTTTCTTTTGATCTTTGCCTTCTTGCTTTTTACTTACATCATCTTTTTTCTGATTGCCTTGCCCTTTGTTTTTCTTATCGTCTTTGTTATCTTTGTTGTCTTTGTTGTCTTTGTTGTCTTTGCTCTCTTTGTTTTTATCTTCCTCTTTTTTTTCTTTTTCTTGTTTATTTTTTTGCTTAACATGAGTTCGAAGGTTTTTTCTTAACTTATCTTTTAGATCATCATTCTTAGAGGTCTTCATCAGATCCTGGATTATTGGTAAAGCTTCTTTAAGTTTGTTTGATTTTAAAAGAGAAGTAGCATAATTAAAGCGAACTTCTTCTGAATCATTCTTCTTAGCATATTCAGAATAGAGTTCTGTTGCTCTTTTTGCATCTTTTGCTCTAAGCATTTTCTCTGCTGTTTTTAATACATATTCTCTGTCGGCTTTTCCTTGTTGAATAAATTCCAAGTCTTTTTTAATTTCAGGAGTAGTTAATACCTGAACTCTAGGAGTCGTATCTTCAGCTTCCACCATATTTATGGCAAACAGTAGGCCGAATATAAGAATTAAATTTTTGTTAACTTTAAAAATGGCAAAACGGCCAATCAAGACCGATAGACAATAGAGGATGATCGCCGGAATTAAAATATAGTGAGAAAAAACCGGACGTATTCTAAGATCACCAGTGCTTTGTTTGTTATTAAAAGCGGCTCTGAAAAAGTTTGTAATTTCGTCTGTTGGTAGAGAGTAAGAATTGGCAATCCAGTATTTAAAGTTTTTAACGTTAGAGCCTATTTTTCTAATATAGTTTTCATCAAGCTTAGTAATGACCGGTTCACCTTTAAAAGTTTTGTAACCTCTAAAGCTTCCATCTTCCCATCGCAACGGTATATTAGATCCTTTAAGCGTCCCGACACCAACAACTGCAAAATTTACGTTTGCAGGTATGTTTACTTTAAAAGCACCTTCGCTTTCTTCTGCATCAGTAAAAACTAACATATTACCTGATTTAGACTTATCGTCTTCGTTTGAATCAAATTCAAAATATTGAATTGCCTCCTCAATTGCTTGAGAAATATTTGATCCACCTGCAACTGAGTTGGTTTTTTCCAATGCTGCCAATCTCGAATCAATCAAATCGATATCATCGGTGAATGGTATTAATCTTTTTTGAATATCAGAAAAAAGAACAATAGATATTTGGTGACCGGCAGAGTTTTTCACAAAGTGCCTTGCCAACTGAAGCGACTTCACGAAACGGTTAGGTCTTACATCTTCAGCAAGCATACTTGTAGAGCTATCTATTAAAATAAGTGTTCTTTGATCGGGTATACTGGCTTTAATTTTCTTTTCGGGCCCACGTAAATCCAAGAGTGCTATCATCATTAAAAATAAGCTAATTGTGTATAAAACGGTAGATATTCGACTTGCCCAGGTTCTTTCAAAAAACCAGTACGACTTAACCCATTTAAAAAATTTTGAATTCAATCTGTTTAAAAGTATTCCGATGACTACAATCGCAACTATTGCGTAAGTAAAGAATTGAGTATTAACAAATTTCATGGTCCCTCCCTTAAAAGAAGTCGCCTTCCAAGCTCAGCACCAAGTAAGAGAATAATTCCAGTCAGGAGGTACTTAAAATATAGTTCTTGATAAATAATTCTACCTGAATGTTCTATCTGAGTTCTTTCCATTTTGTTAATTTCATCTAAAACATTTTTTAGAGCTTTGTTGTTGCTGGCCATATAAGATTTACCATTAGTCATGTCTGCAATTTCTTTTAAACCTTTGGCATCAACGCTTCCACCAGGAATAACTTGATATCGCTGTACTCCAAACATATTTGGCCCTACAGGAATTCGAGCGTCCTTGTCCCCTCCAATTCCAACAGTGTAAATTTTAATTTTATTAGCCGCTGCCATTTCTGCAGCTTGCAATGGAGTTAATGTACCAACATTACTAACTCCATCAGTTAAGAGAAGGATAATTTTACTTTTTGCTTGGGATTGAATCAAACGTCCAACCGCCAAGGCCAGTGCATCTCCAATATTCGTTCCATCGCCAAGCGGGCCTAGTTTTATTTGTTCAACCATTTTTTTGATGAGTTCTAGATCGGTAGATAGAGGGAGCAAAGTAAAAACTCTTTCTGCAAAAATAATAATACCAATTCGGTCTTTCGGAAATAGTGATACAAAATCTACAACTTTTTGCTTGGCGGCTTCAACTCTATTTGGCTTTAAGTCTTCTGCCATCATAGAACGCGATAGATCTATAACAATAAAAATATCATTTACATCAATAGTGTTTTTATCCATTCCCATTGGTCTGCGTGGTCCAGCAAGTGCGAATGAAATATAGAGCCAACCGATAACACCAACAATAAAGATCAGTGTTCGCAGTATAGGAAGATTTGATTTCCTATACTTTTTGGGAATAAATAGTTGAGGTTTTCGAAACCAATAAAAAAAACTTATTAGCCAAAAAAGTAAGCCAACTAATCCCCAAAGTGCATAAGTGACATGCTGGAATTCAAAACTCATCTGAAGCTCCTACGAATAGCTTCAAAACTATCTTTAACTTCATTTAAATCTTCAATATTCCAAGATTTTTTATATTGATGTTGTTCCATTGTTTTAAAAAAATCATTATAGGATGGAGCTTGTTCACTGAGCAGACTTAACCAATCACGACGAAAGGCATAGATCTCTTCATAATCTTCACGTTGACTTGCTTTCGTAAATTTTTCATCAATTTTCTTCTTAGAGTTTGCGATTGGATCATACTTAAATTTTTGGATTAAACTCTGAATAGCTTTTCTTTTGAAAAAAAGAAGAATTATTAAAACGATTAACAACAGAACTGTTACTATTTTCACCAAGTTTGAATAAATTAACCCTTGATCCAATACATAATAATCTTCTGGGTCTTTGTCAGACTGGGCAATTTTCAAAGGTGGAACCTGAATTCTAACTATTCGCCCTTTATAACTTAATTGCTGTTGGTTGTTTTCTGCAGCTCTCTTTACAATAAATAGTAGCTTGGCTTCAATTACATCTGCATTATTAGCTGAGACTTCAACGCTTTCAACTTCTGTAGTAAAAAGAGCATTTGCTAAAGTCATATTTTCAATTTTTTTAAACTCATTTAAATCAGCATTTTCCAAAGGCCATACTTTCAGTATTCCCTCAACAATATCGCCTTCTTTAAGAATTGGAGGTGGAGTTATTAAAATAATTTCGGCTTGAATTTCTTGTGAATATGCACTACCTGTTAAAAATAAATAGACAATTATTAAGAAAAAGAATTTCATCTCATCTCCTTAACAAAATTCTCTAAATATTTTTCTTGAATTCGTATTTTTTTAATTTTCTTTCCGAACTCACTGCTCAATTCTTTTTTTCCAGACAAATCATATTTGCCAATACTTCCCTTATCCGACTTACCAGAAGAAGCAAAAAGCGAATAAGGCAACGTCTTGGCTTCATCCAGGGGTGAGAGTAATTGAAAGCCATGAACATTAGATCGAAACAAAATTTTTTTAAGAACAGCGAGATCTATGAAATCATTAAAATCAGACAACAAAACAATTTCACGTTTTCTATTTAGATGTTGCATTACAGAGAGATATTTTTGCATTTTATTTGTGTTGTCACTAATCTCACGCTCAAGATTTACGATTCCGTGTTCGGTAAGAATTTTTTTATCTTCAAGTGCTGAAATAAAATGAGTAATTCCTGCTTCACCGGACTTTTTTGGGACGTGAATGATTTCATCTGCAATAATGAGAGCATGGACAAAGTCGTTTGTATCTTTAGCCAAAAGATATAGCAAACAACAGATTTCTATCGCCGCCTGAAGCTTTGAAACGCCATTAAAGCCCGTCAACATAGTTGCACTTGCATCGATAACGACTACGATTTCTACGTTTCTTTCTTCGTTAAATGTTTTAACGTATGGGTGACCAGTTTTAGCTAAAATTTTCCAATCAATAAAACGAATATCATCACCAAAGTTATAGACCTGATGCTCTTTAAACTGAAGTCCAGTTCCTCTAAAATTAGTTTTAAGCATCCCTACAGAGTGCGAATTCGCATTCTTAAAAAGATTGGCCCTAATTTTACCTACAACTTTTCGAACTTCAGTAATATTCATAAATAACCAGCCTTAATTAAACTAAGCTCTTTGCTATTTTTAAAGCAACGTCTGCTGCTTTATAATTATCAATAGCTGCTTCATAAGACAGAATTAATCTATGCCCCAAAACACTTGGAACAATTTTTAAAACATGATCCGGCGTGACGAACTCTCGTCCCTCCATAAATGCCATGAATTTAGAAACGCGATATAGCCAGATCACGGCTCGAGGTGAAGCACCGGAAGTAATAATGCCATTGTATTCTTTTCTGAAATGCTCAGACGAAGGTCTAGTTGCATGAACTATCTTAACAATTAGGTCTTTAATTTTTTCGTCTACATAAATGGCTTCTACTATTTCCTGAGCACCCAATAAATCATCGGTCGACAAAACCGCCTCAACTCTAGAAGAATTCTTTTTTAATTCAAGAATGTTTTTCTCTGCTTTAAAGCTTGGGTAATCAACATTAACTTTCATCATAAATCGATCAAGCTGGGCCTCTGGAAGATTATAAGTACCTTCTTGTTCGATGGGATTTTGAGTCGCCATAACAACAAATGGAGAAGAAAGTCGGTGAGTATCGTCACCGATCGTTACTTGTTTTTCGGCCATGGCCTCAAGTAAAGCGGCTTGAACTTTTGCAGGCGCGCGATTGATCTCATCCGCTAATAATAATTGAGTGAAAATTGGACCGAACTTGGTATTAAATTCTTCATTCTTTTGGCTATAAATCATAGTCCCAATTAAATCTGAAGGCAGTAAATCAGGCGTGAATTGAATACGTTTAAAAGAGAGGTCACATAATTTACTAATGGTTGCAACCGATAGCGTCTTTCCAAGACCAGGCATCCCTTCAATAAGTAGATGTCCCTCACAAACCAAGGCTGCCATTATGGCATCTAATAAATTATCTTGGCCAAAGATAATCCCTTTTGCATGATTGAGTACAATATTGATTTTTTCTCTCGTCTCGGTGCTACTGCTCATAATTAACCTCTGCTCACGTAATAAACTAAATATTTAATATAAAAACTTTTGTCTTTAAGTCCAGTCATTGGATGATCAAAACCCTGTCCTCCAAGATCTAATAATTGAATCGTTTGCCCATTTCGGAAAGCTGCGTCTTGAACAGTTTTATCAAGTTCTTCATAGTTGGCGTAGTGAGTGCAAGAAGCAACAACCATTATACCTTGGTCATTTAAAAGTTTCATTGCTTTCATATGAAGTTTTTCATATCCCTGAAGTGCTGCAACTTTATTCTTTTCTGACTTAGTGAATGCCGGAGGATCACTTACAATCACATCGAATTTTTTATTTTCTGCCAATGCAATATCCAGGTATTTAAAAACATCGGCCCTTACAATCTGACCTCTACCTGAGAATTTATTCAATTCGAGATTTGTTTCAATAGCTGCTTGCATCTGCCCTTGATCGACAAACTCAACTGTGCCAACTCCTGCTGAAAGAAGATGTAGCCCCCAACTTCCAACATACGAAAACAAATCCAAGCCTTTGTCTTTTTTAACATTTAATTTCAAAAGAAGTGATTTTAAACGTGATCGATTTTCACGATGGTCATAGTAGTAACCAATTTTTTGTAAAACATTTTTTGGTATTTTATATTGAAGATCATTTTCTTCGACTTCCAAATCGCCATCAATTTCAATTTTTTCGAAAGTTGGAAGAATTTCAGCTTTGCGATATTCTACGTTATCATAAAATAGAACTTGATGTGTAACAAAAGACTTTTGCAAAATAGAACGTATTAAATCTCTAAATCGATCAATTCCAGCAGTATTAATTTGAACTAATATATATCTTTTATACTTATCAACAATTAATCCAGGTAAAGAATCATTAATGCCAAATACTAATCGTGAACCATTACTATAATCACTAAACAAGGTTCTTTTTTTTATAGCTGTCATCAAAAGATCGTTTATATTTTCTTCTGCGATCTTGTTTTCAACTTCATTAGAATTAAAAGCCCATTCCTTTGTTTTAATTATTTTTATTTTGAAAAATATATCAGCATGAGGATTTACAAAAGAGAGATATTTTTTTTGAGCAGTAATATCTACAAGGCAAACCCATTCCCCGGGAATGAGGCCCTTTGGTATTTCCTCAACGTCTTTTTCAGAAAGCTCGCGCTCTCCACGAAGTATTTTCATCGAAGATTTTGGGAGAATTTGTAACGTTTTCAGATAGGCCTCTAAGGAGATAAATTATTGTTATCTCTTTAGTATAGAACGAGTTTTTTATTCTTCAACCTAGGAATTATTATGAAAAAATGTCTTAATTGAGTCTTTTACTCAGTTAAGACGAAGTGGCGGTCTTACTTCTTTAATCTTAATGCATGGGAGTAGATCATCAATCATTTGTGAAATCTGATCAAAATTTTCGACAAACATTCTTTGATTCATCAGCATAAAATTACTTTGTCCTGAATCAGATTTTTTATTTAAGAATCTTACAAGATTCGCTGGTTCATCATAGTGATAGTTATCCCTACAAGTGCGATCGCCGCTCTGACAAATAACATTTTTTGAAGTGAAAGCTAGAAAATCTCTAACTGGAGTAAAATCAACTTGAGGTGACTGGGCGATTCTTCTAAAATTTTGCCCCATTGAGGAAAACCATTCTGCATTGTTTTGATGAAAAATATCTAAATAATGATAATCATCTCTTGCAACGGTATATGTGTTTGTTACAAGCTTAGAGTCTTTAAACATTTCGAGAAGAAGATCTAAGCCTTGAGTCGTGTTGGCCGGATTAGCTCCAATTTGAGGATTAGGCAAATTATCAAATAGTGATGTTTGTAAAATAAGAAACAAATCATTTAAAGCAAGATATGCTGTATTTTTCTTTGGATCAATTTCAGAATTAAGTTTAGTGGTTAAAAAATAGAGTGCGGTGTTAACAGGTTTCACTACATCTATTAAACGTACATCTCCTGGGAAATAATTTTTTAATGTCGGCCAGTAATCAACAATTTTTTCCAATGCCAGAAATACCTGAAATAGATTATTATCAGCATATTTTTGATCTAATAGGCCGTATCCCTCTTTGCTAAAAACTATTTCGGGAGTTCCCAAATATGAACCCACAACCATGACTCTCGCCAAGGTATCTTCGACCAATCGGGTTTCGTTATAAGAAAGGGAAGCGATCCAGTCTACAGTGTTACCAAACAGGTTTTGCTTTTCATTGGCCGGAATAATGCTTAATTTTTTGATCAAATGTTCAGCCGATACTGAAGAAACTGGTAGGTCGAATCCATAAAGCAAAGCACGGTCGACTCTTTTAAATTCTTCGCTCTCTATAAAATTATCAAATTCTTTTCTTGTTCTTCCAACTCTGTCTCTGATAACACGTGCAACGTTACTCCACGTGGTCATGACGGTCATATCAGTTAAAATTTTTCCGTTATGCTTTAAAAGAATTTCGTTTTTTAAAGGAAAAAGTTGAACTTTTTGAGCAGCCATTGCTGAAGACGCGACTAAAGATGTTTCAAAGGTTTTTAAATATTCACCAAATTGAAGTCGCGAATCAAACCCTCTTCCGTTGTTTACATCCAGCAGAGAGTCATAAACTTCAAGAGAGTTGAGTGCCATACGAAGATCGCTGTCAGACATTTTACGAGCACAACGAATGCCTGGAATTTTTACGCATTTTTGTAATAATTTTTTTCTAACAGCAACATCAGCATTGTAATCATTTCCATGAACTACCGCATTTAAAAAAGCAACACCGAGATAATTATTTTCAAAACGAACTTCACGAATTACTGATTCAATTCTTTCAAGCGTTGTCAGATTTTCAACTGAAGAATTTCCAGTATCATTAACAAATTTTACATTAACCTTATTTACATCAAAAGACTTATCACTAGCATCGTACATATAGTGAAAAGTATCTCTTAAGCTCATGCGAAATTTTTTAGTTTTTTTACCATCAAGTGGAATGTCTAAGCCTTCGCCTTTTTTGGTTGCCTTCATCAGCATTGCAATAGGTGATCCTTTTTCTGCTTCCCAGGTGTTTTGAAAAACAAAAAGCATATCATTACCATAAAGTTTTACAGTCTCTTTTGTAGGACAAGGATAGGGTGTAACGACTTGATTGATAACTTTATTACAATCCTGTCTCGGATCATAATCTCCAAGATTTCTATTTTGAGCTTTTAATAACTCGCCACTTTTTACCCAATCTCCATAATCTATAAAAAGTTTTCCCAAATTATTAAATACATTTTTTGAATATGTGAAATTATCTTCTCTCGTAAAAGATTTAACAAGTGCGTTTCGATGAAGAGTATTCTTCTCAGGCATCACGTCAATTAATGAATTCATCCATTGAAGGTTTTTATCTATTAAAGGAGCTGCTGATTTTTGATTTAAATGATAATTAGCTGAAGATAGCAAATAGTTTATTCCGTTTTTACTTGGAACACTTGAACCCAATGGTCCAAGTAAATTATCCATTATCTTAGCCATCCCTAATGATGTGTTAATCATATACGGGCTAAGGATTCCATTTTTATCCAAAAGAGAATCATTGCCATTGGAAGCTTGTTTAAATTTTAAGTAATTGTCTTCAATTGCGTTTAACCAGCCATAAAGTCTAAATGCAATATTGGCACCTGTTACTTTTGAACAAGCTGTTGGAAGGCTGCGAAGCAGCTGGTAAAAACCATTTTGGATGTCAGTAAACTTTTGCATACAATCAATGACTTCTTTTGCATCATAATCAACATCTAAGCCAGCATCATAACTAACTTTAAACTTGTAGCGCTCGCTTCTAGATCGAATAATGTAATTATCAGATTTAATATATTGCAACTCTTCTGCCGCTAGTTTGTTAATACTTTGGCCATTAGAAATTACTTCTAGGACCTTAAGGATTTGATCTCTAGAGAAGAATTTTTTAAAATCTAACAGTGTTTCTTTTCCAGCAAATTTAGAGAAAAGCTCCTGCAGTGTAAGATAAGACATATCTTCACTTTCAGGTGTCCCCATCCATTTGTTTTTGAAGATAGGCTGAACTTCCTTTAAGTCATCCAGAAACTTAGTGTAAAAATCAAACAAGAGAACAAAGTTAGTGCCTTTATCAAAATGTCGATCAACAAAATTGAAAACAAAGTTCTTTTCTTCAGGTGTAAAGAAAGTCCAGAAATCCGCGACACCTTTAAAGCGAGTATCGTTTTCAGGGCGGCCGATTGACTGAACAAGTTGCCCAAGACTAATATATCCTTCCGGTGGAAGACTCTTAACAACGTCGAATACCACTGGATAAAAATTACGCGTACTAGATATTATATTTGAGTTAAGGGCATTACCCGCTGAAAAAATATCTCCTGTGATTAGGTCAAACAGGTAAAGATTTTCAGCAAAAGTCTTATCCGGGTCACCTTTAGCTGTTGATTGAGAGATTAAAAACTTAACGAGATCATAATATTTTTTCTCGCCTAAAAACTCTGCGAAATGAGTCAGAAGTTTTATAAAATTAACATTGTAATGATTGGACTCAAGTTCTTTGCAAACTTCTGTCGATAGTTTTAATCCTAAAATATCCGTTGCTGAATAATCATAGAAATTTTTATAATCTTTATTTTTAAGAACACCAACGTATTCTGACAAGTGAATTTTAAAATCAAATTCAATTAAGTCATTGGGCGATGCCGTGCTTTTTATTGAACAGACAAGTCCTCCATTATAGGCTTTTTCAAGGTTTTTAATTTCACCTACGAATTCTGGATTCGCTAATACTGGGTACTCCAAAAGATCTCGAAATTTCTCTCGATTCATTTTCAAGTCTTGGATCCATTGGTAAATCCACGGTACGTCCCCATTTTGATTTCCAGTTAGAAGAATTTTACTAACGAACTCTCGGTCTTCATCAGAAAATCCGGCTCGCACTTTAGCCGCAATTGAATCCACTAATTGTAATCTTGCTGGAACGTATAAAGGAGAAACTCTAAATTTATTAATTTCGGTTCTCAAATCTTCTTGATGCCCATCAAGTGCTTTTACAGTAAGTTTTAAAAACTGTGACAGATTATCGATGCTCTCAGGACTTGTATCTATTAACTTGATGATATTTTTTAATGATTTTTTTTCAGGTATCCGACCCATGCGAGTTAAACAGATAGGATCCAGTTGGTTATCCACACAAGTGAAAAGAGCTTTTGTTGAGTCAAAAAAATTGGTTTCGTTTAATGCAACAATCACATAACTAAGGTTGTCTAATCCGCCTTTTGAGTCCAATTCGCGAATATTTTTAAAAACTCGATCTCTTCTTTGCTGGTTTTCGATAAAGGACTGGTCAATCGGGGCCATCATATGGTCCCAGGAAGCCGCAGTTATTTTATTCATTGATTGAAACATGTTAGGGAATTGTTCGTCCCATTTGGTACAAACAAAAAGTTGAAGCATGTTTTGATAAAGAAGAACGCCTTTATTAAAATTAACTTTTGAGCAAGCTTCGAGTCTTTGAATTTCTCGTGAACCTTTTACTTCCTCTGAGGCAATTTCGGGGGATTTCTGTTTTGAACAAGAAACAATCAATAAAATTGAAAGAATTAAAAATGAATAGAGAGACTGTTTAGTCCATTTCACTAATAATAACCCTTATTTTTTTGTACCCGAATTAATATATCTCTGAGCTTTGCCAGTATTCACTTCATACTTAGTAAATCGTATCGTGGATCCTGTTTCATTCTTAACTTTCTTTTCTTTCTCTTTTTCTGTTTTAGGGATGGTGATTTCCGAAATATTTTTTATCGTAATTTTCGAAGGAAATCCAACTCCATTTACGCTGACGTAATCTAGATCATTAACGCTGGTAAGGAGAGCAGCCCCCTGTCTAGATGTTAGAGTGATCTTGTCTAAAACCAATTTATTATTACTCCAGGATTTTGGAGAATGATTAAATTCTGTTTTTACAGCCGACATTGGAGCTCTGGTTTCAACTGTTTTCAATTGACCTGATTTATCAATGACAATATCTACTTCCGGCACGGCCATTGTATAAGTTGCGTCTATGGCACGTATAAGTTTTCCATCAGCAATGGGTTCAGCTTTCAAAGTATATCCTTTGAATTTATCAGAAAACTTCTCAGGCAATACAAACTCCAACTTCCCTTTAATTAAAGAAATTAAATCAGCTTTAACTTCTTCAAATCCTTTTGGAAGTCCCTGGACTTCAATTAAGTATTGAGAGGGGGACATCCAGTAAATTTTGAACGAGACATCTACTAATTTACCTAACACTAAATTCTTAGATAACATCTCTGTTAAATTGTCTATGCGAGCTTCAAAAACTAAATCGCTAACTCCACTTTTTTGAGGAGCATAGCTTCTAATTTCAAATTGTTCGAGTTCTTCAATTTTTTCTTGTGCCCAAGTAACACTTGTTGCAGCCAATAGTATAAATAGTAAAAGTTGTTTCATTAACGTTTCCACCTTATTAATCTCTTTTATTGTATAGATAGGACGCATAGCAATCAAACTATGCTACAAAATGGAAATTATTTCTTTCCAATTGCTATATAGGCACCTTAAATGTTTTGGTTTTTTTACAGTAACCGCACCTTTGATTCCCTTAACTCCTTTTATGTTCTTTACCTGAGTGTATATAACGGGTATTTCCAAAATTTCTAACTTTGAAAAATCACGAAGCATGGATGCAATAGCTCCTAAATCATCAAATGATAACTTTGTAAAATCATCGGTTTTTATTATGCAATGAGAGCCGGTGTAATTTTCAACATGAAACCAATAATGGTCTTTGGATGCTTGCGCCCGAATCCAATCATTGCTACTTGCATCCAGCCCCATAACTCCAGATAGATTTTTTAATTTGAAATTCTTGATATTGAAATTGTTATTTTGAGACTTGCTAAGTTTTTGATGAGTAATCCATAAAGGTTGGATTACTTTTTCCTTTGTCACTTCAAAGTCAAATTCTCCTCGTTTAACATTTTCAAATTCAATTTGCGACTCTTCCAGGCGATTCGTTAAGATCTCTTCTGCTTTTTTGAGTTTTTTAATTTTTTTAAAAACAACATCACGTTTATGCCAGGGCGAAGTAAGACCAAATAATTTAATTTTTTGTCCATATATTTTTAATTCATCTGAATCCAGGTCAATACGATTTTCTTTTAAATCATCTTGCAATAAATTCCAGTTTTTTACGACCTCAAGATCTTCTGAAATATTATTAATTTTCCTCGTTAGGAATTTTTCTTTTTTGCGCTGAATAGGTTGACCGCTAATTTTCTTTTCTTCATCTTTTAAATAATCGGCAATACTCCATATTTTCTGACTAGGTGTATTGGCAATTCTATCCGGTCCAAAGGGATCAACTAATGAAAGTAAATCTTTTGACTCTAGAGTTTCACCACTCCAGCTTAAGTAAACTTCTTCCTTTGATTGCTTGGCAAAAAAAAGCTGCCTTTCTTTATAACCAAACAAGAAGGCATTGTCCGAATGGTCGTTTTTAAAATGAAAAAGACTTACCATGCTTTTATCGTCTACTTCCATTTTACCAAGCCTAGCACCAACTAAATATTTTCTTAAATAATCTAATAAACGGTCTTGAACCCTCAAAAATGAAGGTGGAAGTTTATCCGCTAGAAAGATCCCCTGATACTGATTTCCCCTGCCAATGTAGATAGCTACAGACTTACCAGGAAAGCGGACACCTAAAACTAAAAAGTGAGGCGTCGTATAGGCTTTCTGGAGAGGATAAAATTCATTTTTTGAGAATAAACTGTTATATTCTTCACTGATCATTTTTAATTGCTGGTGAGTCTGTAACATGTCTTTAAATCTTCTTAATGGTAATAACGAAGCCCTAGAGCTCCTTGATTGGTTTCAATTAACCGATGACATGTCCAGTTTATCACACTTTGAGGTTACTAAAAGCAGATTGACCTCCCCGCCTCATTTTAAAAGTTCGGACTTTATTCAGCGTGACCTGGATCGACTGGATCTCTTTTTACAAAACTTTGATGATTTCTCAATTCTTTTTAATTCAAGATTGCGCATGCTTCCTGATAACGGCGAATTCTTCTCATTGATACCGGATCTATTTAAAGGTAAATTTTTTGAAGCTAAAGAATTAAATTTTTTCGCGCTCTTGATAGAAGCCTATATTCAAAATTATGCCTCTTTTAGCGACCTAGTTTTCGAAAAAGATTTTCAGCTGAAAGGCGATATTTCTCAAAAAATGAAGCGTCTTTTCGTAAATCCTCTTAGAGAATTTGTTGATTTTTCAGGCAATGCTTCTTACGAGCGACATCCCGTTTTGAAAAAGCTTTATGCAGAAGTGTTATCCCTAGAGGCAGATCTTCGAATTACTATTCAAAAAGCATCTAAGAATGAACTTTATTCATCTCGCATGCAAATGGAAAATTACGATATTATCAATGACCGTTATGTATTGGCGATTCGCTCAGACTCATATAATTCAGAACTAGGCCCTATAGTTTCGAGGTCACAGTCCGGCATGACCCTTTTTGTTGAACCATTTGAAGTCAGAGAAAAAGGCAATCGCCGAATTTTTTTACTCTCTGAAATTGAAGCTACCATTCTTAGGCTTACGATTGAGCTCTCAAAGGTTATTCATAGTTTTTCTGAAGAATCGAAGTCTATTTCTGAATGGGTTCTAGAGTTGGATTGGTTAAATACTAAGGCTACCTATTCATTAAAACTTGGACTAACAAAACCGACCCTGACTGATCAATTTTATTTTGAAATCAATGGACTTTTTCATCCACTAATTAAAAACCCTGTACGTAATAATTTATTTTTGGATAGAAGCCACAAGGGCTTAATAATTTCTGGTCCAAACACCGGCGGAAAAACGGTTGCTCTTAAGTCACTTTGTTTATCTGTCTTATTTGTTCACTTGGGACTTTTTGTTCCGGCCAGCTCTGCGGAAATCTGTCCAGTTCAAGATCTTTTTTATTTCAGCCATGATCATCAAAATTTATCAGAAGGTTTAAGCTCTTTTGCTTCTGAAGCTAAATACTATTTGGAACTTTTACAAATACTTGGCAAAAAGAACTTAATCGTTATTGATGAGATTTTCAATTCTACATCTTCTGAAGAAGCTTCCGCTCTAGCGATCGCTTTTTTGGAAGAAGTTCATAACCGCTCATCTTCTAAAATTATAATATCGACTCACCATCAGGTTTTAAAAACATTTATGCACGCTCGTGGTGATTATGTTTCTGCTCACGTTGGATTTGATTTTGAAACCAACCGTCCAACTTATAAACTAATCATTGGTGAGCCTGGTAGTTCGTTGGCTTTTAAAATTTTCGATAATCTTTCCGAAAAATTTGGTTTAAAAACTCAAATAAGCGCAATAGCAAAAACTCTCCTCGACGAAAAACATATAACCTATGAATCACTCCTGCAGGAGCTTTCACAAAAGAAAATTGATCTCGACAAACTTCTTGCCAACAATCGTAATTTGCAAATTGAACTAAAAAATCAAAAAGCCTCGATGGAAGGGATTCTCTTTCTAGAAAGAGAAAAAATATTAAATGATTATACCAAAAAAATTCGTTCCTATTTTGACCAAGCAGAGACACTCTTAGCTGAAGTTAAAAAAGGTGAAGTAACAAATCGCCGAAGTCTTACCAATGAAATTGGCACCATTTTGTCTGGCTTAAATAAAGAAACCCCCAACAAGATTGTTAACTTCGATGTTGACCAGAAGTATTCACACTTTCGTCCTATATCATTTGATGATGTTCAAATGAATATGTCTGTTTTCTCTGTAAATATTAAAAAGAACGTCAAAGTGGTTCAACTTAATCCGCGAAGAAAAGAAATTCAGATTCAGCATGGCGCGCTCTCTGTTTGGGTAACGACTGACAGCCTTCGCTGGCCTTCTGGAGTAAAGCCGACAACACCAAATGTCCGAATCAATGTAGAAAGAACTGTCAAAGGTGATATTGAAATTGATTGCCGCGGTATGCGGCTAGACGAATTTCAAAAAAGTTGTGAACTGGCCATAGATGAAGTTTTCAATGGCGAAATTCCATTTGTCACTATTATTCATGGCCATGGTAACGGAGTTCTAAAAAATTGGCTGAGAAATTATTTAAAAAAAGAATACAAAGAACTGCACTTCGAAAACATTGAAGGTAACGATGGCTGCACTAAAATCACTTTTCCTACTTAGTTTAATAGTATTCATTTTTACATCTTGTTCTCTATTGAAAAGCTATAATCATTCCATAGTAGATGATTTAATTGTCAATCCGGCTTCTAAGGGACATCAAAAAATTATCGATGGTATCCTTAGTTCCAAAAAATCTGTTTGGATGAAAATGTATCATCTCACCAACCCAGATGTAATCGACGCCCTCATTTTTGCCCATAATAAAAAAGTAGATTTAAAAATCATTTTGGATTCAAGCAGTCTCTTGGAACCTAAATTTAAAAAAACCTTTGAAATTCTAAAAAATTCCGGCATAGAAGTCAGAGGTAGTTCTAACTGTTTTTCTGTTACTCACGAAAAAAGTATAATCATAGATTCGGAAACTGCCTTCATTACCAGCATCAATCTGACACGATCTTATGCTGAAACTCGAGACTTTGGAGTTGTTACCTCCAATCAAGAAATCGTAAAAGAAATGAACAGCGTCTTTATCTCGGACTGGCAAAATGCTATTAGTAACACTTGCCAGACACCATCTCTGACGGCAAAAAACCTCATCTGGAGTCCCGTAAATGCTGAAGATAAATTAGTTGATCTCATCCATACTGCTCATACTTCAATTTTCACGACAGTTGAAAATTTAGGTAATAAAAAAATTGAACAGGCCCTAACCGAGATGGCATCTCAGGGAATAGAAATTAAGATGATTGTTCCTCAGTGTGATAAGAACAAAAATCCCCTTTTTAATTATCCTTTTATTAACAGACTCTCACAGGGAAATGTAGATGTGAGAGTGATGCCTCATCCTTCCAGCAAAGATCGACCTTATATGCACTCTAAAATGATTTTAATCGATGAAAGACGTGCCTATATCGGTTCTATAAATTTTTCAAATAATTCAATTTTAAGAGCAAGAGAATTGGGAATTGTTTTTAATGATGAGGATGCAATTCAAAAAATTGATGAAGAATTCACGCGGGACTGGCGAGTTTCAATCGCACCAGTCCCATTAAAACAAGGATTTTGTCCCGAACTTAATTGATTGGCGTTCCAATCCTTCCCGGACGGAACTTCATTGGATTCTCTCCAAATGGAAAAATAAATGAGAACCACACAAACATTGCTCTTCCTTTAATCTGCTCATGATTAATAAATCCCCAATAACGAGAATCGTAAGAGAAATCGCGGTTATCACCCATCATGAAAAACTTTCCTGCGGGGATAGTGATTTTATCGAAATCAACTTTAAAATAATTATCATTATCTTGCTGAATAACATGTTCGTGTTCGCCAGTTTTAACTTTATAAAATTTTAAATTATAACCTTTAAACTTATCATCCATATCCGCCATAGTCGCTTTGCCATCAATCTCATGGGGCTCAATTGCTTTATCATTGATATAAACAACTTTGTTTCTAATTTCCAAAGTATCACCAGGAAGCCCAATAACTCGCTTAATATAGTTCACCGATAAATCTTTTGGATATTTAAAGACTACGACGTCGCCACGTTTAGGATCGCTTTTTCCGGCAACATAAATCGGGTTAAAGCTAGTTTCGCCAAGTACGAAATCAGTAAAAGGAACTTTTAAACCGTAAGCAAACTTATTAACAAGAATAAAATCCCCAATCATTAGTGTGGGAATCATTGACCCGGAAGGAATCCGAAATGGTTCAAAAAAAACAGATCTAAAAGTTAGGACTGCTATAATGATTAAGATGATCGATTTAACTTCACTTATAAGCTTCTGTCTGCTGTTCATACCGTTAGTGCTTTTTGGCTTGAACATCTGGAGAAATAAACCGGAAAATCTCATATCTTACCTATACATTTTTTGCGCGGTGATGATGTCGTCTTCTTTTTGCTGGACGAGATTCACTTGGTGCACGTTTTGAATCGCTGCTTGTATTCAAGGCGATTGGATTAATATTTTTATAATAGTATTCAATAATATTCTTTGCGAGCATAGAAGATTTTACATGCCACTTCTTAACGTTTACGTTCATAACACTGATTGAAATTCCTTTTCCCTTGCTTTTTTCTCTAGGCATTGCGAAAGCTGCGAACCAATCTCGTTTTCCATATGGTGTACCACCTGTGATACTTCCTGTCTTCCCACCAATATCTAAAACATCCCGGTAGCTATTATTCATCTTTCTAAACGATTTTCTAGCCGTTCCATCATCAACGGTCATGCCCATCATCTCGTGCATTTCTTTAGAAGTTTCTAAAGATATAGCCCGTCTATCGTTCGATTGCTCCGGCCAGATATTTTCGCCAGTCTTTGGATCTACGATTTTTGAAATAAGTTTCGGTGTTCTGAAAACTCCATCATTGGCCACTACTGAAGCCATGGCTGCAGCGTGAATAGGTGAGATGACGGTATCAACATTATACCCAGACGCTAATTCAGCTAATGAAAAGTCATCTTTAACTTGGTGAATCTCTGATTTTAAAAATCCAAATTCTTTCATGAGAGGTTGATTAAAGCCAAAACCCTCGGCCATTTTCACTATTCCCTGACTTGTTGTATTTTTAATCGCAGCTTTTCCAAAAATAACGTTGTTCGATTTTGCGAAGGCCGTTTCAAAATTTTGAGTTTTATCCCAACGATTACTTTTTGATTCATTCAACTGATATTTGAATAGAGTTGTACTTCTTCCTCTGAAATCAAACATCGTTTCTTTTTTAACTTGAGAATTTTGTAAAAGTTCAGCTGTCGTGACCATCTTTATTAAGCTTGCAGATGGATGGGTGCTAGTCATAATTAAGTTTTTATTAAAACTATTTGCTTTTCCTTCATATCCAACCGCAGCCAAGACTCTTCCTGTCTCATTATCAATAACCGCAATGGTTGTGTAATCTGAACGATACTGCTTTAAAAGATTTTTAGCGTAATTTGTGAGGTTTTCGTTAAAATTGTATTCAACTTTCATCGAAATATTATTTAAAACAACTTTGTCCGGCCATTCAGCACCTTGCTGGAATGAACGTTCCATTGCCTCTTTAAATCCAACTGGCAATGGTGTTGCCGGACCTTCTTTTATTCCAGGTACCAGAGGTGCAACTGTCCCATCTTTTTGTTCAGCTGCATTTAATCTATTATTAAATTTACCCTGACAAATATTGAAGACTGTTCCGCCAAAGAATAACCCTAGGCTTAAAGTAGTAGTAATGAAGACAAACTTTCTGTTTGTTTTCGCTTTTTTGTTTTTCAACTTATCCATGTTTTATTAACCATCATGTTTTACTTCATGTAAGTTAATATTATGGCCTGAAATTCTTCCCTATGACAAAATATTCTTTGCTAACTGACCGAACTGATTTTGGTCGGAGATTGTGAAAATCCTCAAAATGCTTTCTTTGAGTTTTTAAAAATACCTGAGCATCATTACTTTCAAAGACTTTTATGACTAAGTGTCCGCCAGGTTTTAAGAAGCGAGGCAAGAGTGAAAAAACCATTTCGACTAGATTAAGCGAGCGAATTTGATCAACGGACTGGATGCCAGTAGTGTTTGGTGCCATGTCAGATAATACTACATCAAATTGATCAGAGACTCCGAGTTCTGCCATAGTCTCAATTGTGAAAACATCTTTTTGAAAAAGTCGCACATTCGATAGATTTAAAAGTTTATTGTTTATTTCTTTGATATCCGAGCCGATTACAATCCCATCTTTGCCGATTTTTTCAGCGGTATATTGGATCCAAGAGCCTGGATGATAACCAAGATCTATAATCTGATCGCCTTTTTTTATGATTTTAAATCTTTCATCGATCTCTTCTAGCTTATAAACACTTCTGGCCAAGAAGTTTTCTTTTTTAGCTTTGTGGAAAAAGTGATCTTTTACTTTAAAATTTGACATCGGAAATTACTCTAAAACCAAAATTACGCGAGGGTTATCTTCGGCAGCGTCCATTATTGCCTGAATCATTGCGTCTATATATTCAGTTCCGAGTTTAGCCTTTAACAAGTTTACATGTTTGATTTTGATAATACTTTCGCTGGAAAAATCCGAGCTAAGATTGTCATATAATGAATCGAGATTTTTTGCGTAGAAGTGTGGGAAATTTAGTTGCTTGGCAAAAATAGCGTGAAGTTGTTCGCGGTTTTTAATTTCTTTTCCATTAATTAAAACTGAGCCTGAAGCCATTACTTGGAGTGAAAGAATCATCCCGCCCAACGCCAAAAGCGCTTTTTTTAACATAAAAAAACCCCATCACTAGAAAAGACTATTTGAGATGCTTTCTGCTCTTCTTTCATAGGAAAGTCAATCTAGTCCAGCTTTCATTTGTAATTTTTACGCAGCTAAACGAGTTTCTTTTTGAGCGCTGGCACGAGCCCTTATTTGCAAGGTATTGATCTGATATTTTTTTGCTTTATTAATCAACGTAGTTTTACTCATTCCCAACAATCTTGATGTTTCATTCACCCGGCCTTCAAAGCGCTCAAACATTGCTTTTAGGTACCACTCTTCAAAACTCTCTATTGCTTGATTAAAGTCTTGAGGGAAATGCGAAATAAAATCGATTTCAGATTGGGCCTGATTTGGTTTTAAATCACTCAAAAACCATTCTGGAAAATCTTCTTTTTTTAACTCTAGGCCATCGCTGACTACTACCATGTATTCCAGACAGTTTTTGAGTTCTCGAAAATTTCCTTTCCAAACAGCATTTAGCATTAAGCTTTCTATCTCAACTCCCAATTTTAAATGGTTCTTCTGGTAAAGAATTTTCATCGCTTCAAATTGACGACGAAGCTCTGATAATAATATTTCTTTATTTTTATGAATTGGATCCAACTCAAGGTGAAAGACACTCAGACGAAAAAATAAATCTTCACGAAAACTTCCGGCCGCTACCATGGCCTTCAAGTCCTTATTGGTAGCCACAATCAAGCGTCCCTGGAAATCAAACGCGGCGGTAGAACCAATAGGCGTAAACTTTTTTTCCTCCAAAACATAAAGTAGTTTTTTTTGAGATTCAAGCGACAGTTCACCGATCTCATCTAAAAAAAGAGTACCTTTTCCTACCTCTTGAAAATAACCTAACTTATTTTCACTTGCCCCCGTAAAAGATCCTTTCCTGTGGCCAAAGAGTTCACTCTCTAAAAGGTCTTCTTTAATACTTGCCAAGTGCAAAACTAGAAACTGATCGCGGTTAATTCGAGATCGTTTAAATATTTTTTGAGCCATTTGAGACTTGCCGGTACCTGATGGCCCCGTAATTAAAATGGGTGAATTAATATTGATAATTTTTGATAATTGAGACAGATTCATGTTTGACCTCACTGAAAGATTATTCTGCTAAGGTCAACATAGTTCATCAGTTCAAGTTTTGAGCTTTATTCCAAACTTTGAACTATTCTTTTTCATTTTCGAATTCGCTTTCAAAAGCCTTCAAAATAATCGGAGCCAAAGAATCTGGCGCCCAAATCAATGCTCCTTTATAATTTTGGCGATCAAGCGTCGTCACTCTTTTGCCATTCTCATAGAAATGAAAACCTCTTTGAGCGCATAGAATTGTTCCAGCAGCGATATCCCAAACATTTTTTGGGGCGAGACTTATTATAAAATCACAAGCGCCAGAAGCTAATAAACCAAGTTTAAAAGCAATGCTTCCCCTGGGAGTAATGTCTATTTGTGGATTATCTAAGTATTTATCAAAATGCCCTTTGTGAAACTCAGAACGTGACACAAAAGTTAAAATTTTTTGAATTGATTTATCGGTCGTTGGAACAAAAGGCATTTCAGTGTCGAGCGTAAAGCCGCTAAAAGGGTTGTAGAGCCATGCAAAATTGCTCGGATCATCAATTACCGGAGTCTTCATTAACGCCAATGAAACAGCACATTCCGGACGTCCTTTAACCAATTCGCGGGTTCCATCGATTGGATCGAGAATGGCACAGGGAAAAACATATTCTTGAAAGTCTTCTTCACAAAAAAATGCATATTGGGAGTACTTGGGATGCTCTAAAAGTTTTTGCTTTACAAGGTTTGAGACAAAAAGATCAATTTCTGTCACAAAACTTTTATCGTCTTTAAGGTCGACTTGAATATTACTCGAAGCATTTGGACCGAAAAGTTTGCTAAGCTTTTTTGTCAACTCAAGTATAACTTCATTTTGCATATTTTTCATGTTTTTACGTCCCGCGATATTAAAAATTCTTACAAATTTACATTTAAATTAGTTGACTTGAGTATTTTATCAACAAAAAAGCCCGAGTTATCCACAAAATGATTTTATCAATCTATATTTTTTGTTAATTCTCTGCAAAATTTCTATTTATCATTTTCACTAGTTAGGATTGATATTAACAATCATTTTCTACTTGCTATTTATATAGTGCTGTTTTGAGACTGAACTGACGAAGTTATTCACATTAAGTCAAAAAATTGTCACTCGGGTATTATTAGCAGATAGATGTTGTAAGAACCAATTTTTAGAGGGTAAAGCACACTAAAAGTGCCTAAACACTTTACCGATAGAAATCATGTATAAACCGAAGCTTTATGAAAGCTGGTTTAAATCTTAATGATTCTCTGTTGAGAGAACTTCTACGTTTCCGCCCGAAGCAATCGAGACAGCATAAATTTCTGATCCTACTTCTTTGGTGCTCATGAGTGATGTAAGGAATTTCACTTGGCCTGAGTCTAAGTCTACGTAGATAAATGGAGTGATTTCTAGTTCAGATCGGTTCAATTGGTAAGAGCTCAGAAAACTTTTGTAAATCGCTTTAGTCAATCCTGATCTAAACATCGTTACTCCGTATTCAAACGAAAACCTCATTGTCTTCATTCTCTATGGATAAATTGTAACATATATAAAAAAATTAACTGTTAAATATTTTCAAGAAGACCTTAACACGTCCTTCAAAATGCGAATCTAAAAGACAGATTAAAATGTATATTAAATAGATCATATTTCGACTAGAGCGAACACGACTAAGCGACTGAAATAATAATTCAACTGGAATAAGGCTGAGAAAAGCAAGCGGCCACATCATCCCAAAACCAATGGTTAATGAGTCATCCCAAAATAGTGAAAATAGTACATAGATAGAAATTGAAACAAGAAATATGGTCATGCTTTCTCTTTCAATTTGAAAATCTTTAAGAATTAAAACTTTTGGTTTGCAGTACTTGATAATTACGATAATTAAACCAAATACACTCAAAATATAAAAACCTTTTCTGTCTATCTCCTGGAAGACTTGCTTCAGAAATCCCAAATCAAGTGAGTGCAGTGGATCTAATAAATCTGAGTGAGATAATAATCTTAGTATGGTGAGTATTATGCCAAATAAAGCATATTTTAAGAGCTGCCGCTTAAACCACAGAGTGCGGTCTCTTAAAAAAACTAAAATCAAAAAACCTACCTGAAAAAAAACCAAAACGGCAAAGCCCGGATTCAATAATGTTCCCCAGAAACTCACCAGACCCATAAATAAGCCAGCTCGATAAGTAGAACTTTTGGTGACCCATAAAAGAGTCCACACCCATATCAGCGAATAAGTAGTGAGCATTGAGAATTCAACATTGGTTGAAAGTGTTTTACTGAATGACCAAGATGAAACAAGTGCAAAAACACCCAATAAAGAAAGTCTACGGGTCACAAAGAATCGCAAGAAAGCATAGAATACGAGCAAGAATAATCCCATCCCTACGATATAAAAATGCAAACTCCAGGCGAGGCGGAATAATTCAGGATAACTTTTAAAAGGATAGTAATTTATCAAGAGGAAATTCCACATAGGATTTCCAACTTTCTCGAGTGGGTCAAAATAAAGTTTAAGCATCTCGATATTCACGAGCGGTGGAAGATCGGGCAACGAAAAAACAAACATGATGAGAATTAAACCAACTAATGTTTTTTCAAAATTATCCAGAAAGCGAAATTCACCAAAATTAGAAGAGACTGATTCTTGAATAATTTTCCCACGCGTAGGCCATGAGTAAAATAAACCCAAAATCACCCAGGTTATCCAATAACTATTATAAATCCACTTGGAGTCGAGCAAATTAATCAAGTTAAATAACAAAATGAAAAAAAACATCCCCAAGAATAGTCGGTAGACCACTCTGTCGATGGAGGAATTCACTCGGAAATAGATTTTTAAACGGTGGTCGATCTCTTTACCTAAGAGAAACCACTGGGCCACTATGAAGAGTATATAGAGAGTCATCATTCCGGCCAAAACAGGAGGACTGACGTGAAGATCTTTTTGAACATAGACCGGTATTAATAAAAATGAGAAGTAGCTAACCACACGAAAAGTGAAGAACTTCCATTTTAATTTAAAGATGTTTGAACTATTTACTAAAGTATTTTCCATAAATAACCGATTAAATCAGTAATTGAGGTGCAGCCCATACTGTGCTTCTCTTACTTATCTTAGAATCAAAAAAGACCGGCCCCATCCGGTCTTTTTTATTTTACGGTGCAGAACCCTGCAGTACAAGAAATTAATAACACATCCTCTTACTCAACTTTATCCAATCCAAAATGATGCTATAAGAAAATCCTGCCTAATATAGAATGGTCCTACCGTATGGTAATATGCTCAATGTGTGTGGTCCCATTTAAATCAGGAGGATTTTTTGGGTATAGCGTTCGGATCCATCTCAACTGGATTACCTAAGGATATTGTAAAGCAGCTTATGGCCGCTGAGCAGGTTCCTGTTCAGAATATGGAAAAGCAAAAAAGCAAAATCAGCGACAAGAAAGGATTGGTCGATCAACTATTAAAACTAGTTGATGAAGTCCGTGGAAATCTTGCGACGAATGCCAATGCTCGAGCACTACGCGAATTAAAAGTAGATACCAACAACGACATGATTTCCGTGACAACTGACAAATCACGCGCTGTCCCTGGAAATTACCAATTAGAAGTTACTTCACTTGCTCAAAAATCTTCGGCGATGTCGACAGGCTTCGAAGACAAAGATGAAAGCTATGTGGGCGTAGGATTTATCCAATACACAATGCCAAATGGTGAGACAAAAGATATTTATGTCGACTCAGATAATTCTTCACTAAGCGGTGTTGCTAAACTTATCAATAAAGATTCAGGCCTAGGTGTTACTGCAAATGTAATCAATGACGGTAGTGGAACTGATACTCCATGGAGACTCGTTTTAAGTCTTAACAAAACGGGCGATGACAGTGCTGCAGACTTTCCATTTTTTTATTTCGTCGATGGCGATCAAGATTTTCAATTAGAATTTCAACGCGAAGCCCATGATGCCAAAATCAAACTCGATGGTTTCGACATTGAAGCTTCTGAAAATAAGCTCAAAGATATGATCCCCGGTGTAACTATAGACTTGAAAAAAGCTAAACCCGGCGAAGAATTCTCAATCAATATTTCTGAAGATATTGATGCCGTTGGAGTAAAAGTCAGCGACCTCGTTACAAAACTAAATGCTGTTTTAAAATTTGTAAAAGATCAAAATGCGATTGATGACAAGACCGACACATCGAGAACACTCGGTGGCGACATTATGCTTCAATCTCTTGAAGGCCGTATCCACGCCGCTGTCTTTAAAGATGTTATGACCGACACCGGTCTTCACCGCGTTGGTGAATTAGGCTTAAGTTTTAACCGTGCAGGTACTCTGGAATTCGATCAAAAGAAATTTCAGGCTTTAATTGGTTCAAACTATACCCTCGCTTCACAAATTTTGACTGGAACATTTGAAGCTGAAGGCGGAAAGACCGAAGGCTTTATGGATAATCTAAATGCAATGGTGGGAACAGCCCTCCGCACGCCAGATGGGATCATTCAAAGTCGCAAAAAAACTCTACAAAGCAATATCGAACAAATTGATAGAAGAATTAGTCAGAAGCAAAAACAATTAGAAGAAAAAGAAAAAAACTTAAAAGACAAATTTGCACGACTAGAAGGAACAATGTCGAAAATTAAATCTCAGGGCGCTGGCCTCGCTGGTATGGGTGGCGGCGGTAGCCCTGTTCAAGAATTAGGATAATCTCAGGAGGACTTTATGAGTTACGGTTATGGAGCTTACAAAAAGACAGCGGTTAGTACGGCCAGTAAAGAGCAAATTCTTTTGATGCTTTATCAGGCTGCTATTAAAAATTGCAAAAAGGCGATTGAAGCCATTCAGAACAAAAAAATTGCAGCCAAAGGTGAATACATCGGCAAACTGCAAGACATTGTTATTGAATTGAACAACAGTCTAGATTTTGAAGTTGGCGGAGACATTGCTAAAGAATTGTCATCTTTGTATGACTATATTCTTTTTTCAAGTACTCAAGCCAATATTAAAATTGATGCTGAACCTCTCGAGGGTTGTTTAAATGTTTTAAACACGCTTTATGAAGGTTGGAGTGAAGCTATTAAGGGATTAAAAGCAGCACCGGCTCCTTCGCAAAATGGCGAATTGAAATAATTAAGAACCAGTATTTTATCTAACATTAATAAAGAGGAACTCTTATGATTGAAACACTTTTTGAAAATATTCAGAAACATCTCTCTATGCTCGACTCAGCCGTTCTGAGTAGTGAAAAAATTAAAAACTTTGCTAAAAATGAGAATCTTAATGGCGTCGTTAGTGAAACCGAAAACCGCGAACGCATAGTGAATATCGTCACTCAAATTCAAAGAAAAGTTGAAGAGCAAATTAATCTTCTAGACCCGTCTGAAATTTCAAATGATGGACTTCTTATTCTAAAGACTTGGTTTCAGGATCTGAATATATTGTCTGAAAGAATGCTTTCTTGTGATCGACAAACAGTTGAGTATCTCGGTCAACAAAAAGAAGATACGACAAAAGAAATTGCTATGATCTATAAAAACAAAGAAATTTTTAAAAGCTATAATCACGAAGGAAAAAAGTAACGACCTTCTTCTTCCCCAGATTATTGTTCATTGACAAAAATCTGGGAACGTGAGGAAATAGAATTAGTCGAGTTAATGATTAACACGATAGTATTTTAACCTTTTTGAACCTTAAGGATGAGGAACAGGGGTGCACATGACAATACCTAAAATCACTTCGTATGAAGTTAAAACATCTAGAACGGAACAAAAAGTTCCGGTCGTAAATGGCGTACACCTTCATTCAATTTACAACCCATTTAAAGAAGCAGAGTCTCTGGTCCTTGCTCAATTGGATAATCTTAAAAATAAGAATGAAGTTTTAATCTTAGGTTTGGGATTTGCATATCACGTTAACGCTGTCATTGAGAAGCTAACTCAATTTCACGGAGAAAACTTTAAAGTCATCGTAATTGAACCCAATATTCAAGTCTACGAAGACTGTATTACAGCTGATTTGTTAAACAAAAATAATGTTTTAATATATTCTGGTTTTAATTCCTCCGAGTTATACAGTGATTTGGATTTTATTCATTTTCTATTAAGAAAACCTGCAATGATCGCTCACCCGCCATCATTTAATTTATACCAAAATTATTTTAAGAACATTCTTACTTTCGAAGCTCCTCAAAGCATTAATGCCATTATAGGCTTTGTAGGATCCGTTGAAGTAAAAAAATATCTTAATTCTTTCAATCCAGATTCTACTCTGGAGGAAGTTCTTTATAATGAAATACCAAATAAAACCAACTTCGAACAAGAAGATTTTTTAGCGATGGCCCTAGTTGAGATGACAAAGAAAAGCCATGAACAAAAACTTGGCTTAGGGGATAATTAAAATGAAAAAAATCTTAATCATCAACTTGCGCAGAATTGGAGACGTCTATACAACGGGACACCTGATTAACTCTCTTGTCGCGACTTCTGGAAATGCAGTTTCATTGTTGGTTTATAAAGAAAGCGCGAAGGCTGCTATCAATTTAAAAAACGTAACAAACCTTCACCTAATCGATAGAAAAGAAATTATCACCCTAAAAACAAATAAACTATTCTCTGATGGATTTGCCCTTGAGCAGTTATTTACCCAACTCCGAGAAATCAAAAACCAAAAATGGGATGAAATTGTTAACTATTCTAATGATATGGTTAGTGCATATATCTGCTCTTACCTACGCAACTCAAGTGAAAAAGTCATTGGCGTTCACTTTAATAAAAATAGAAATATTATAACTGACAATGATTGGGAACTGCTCTTTAACGACATACTTCCCGTTGTGGAATATGCTCCTTTGCATTTTGTAGATTGCTATCATAAAATGCTTGGTATTTCTCACAACCGTGAAGGAGAAAACCTAATCACTAGCTCGAACCATAACGCAACTGCCTTTAGCAACATAAGCAGCATTCGTAAAAACTTAGGCACTTCTGAAAGTACAACTAAGATCGTTGGAATCCAGCTAAAGACTTCTGATTTAGCCAAAGATATTCCGGAAGAAACAATTCTAGAACTTCTCTCGCTTTTTAAGGGAACACCAGAGTTGATTCCAATTCTTCTCATCGCTCCAACCGAAGAAGAAAGAAAATACGCAGACGAAATTAATGAAAAGTTTAACAATGAAATCGCCGTTGTTGAAGCTGACCTTCAGGCCATTGCTTCAGTACTAATGAATATCGATATTTTAATTACTCCCGACACAGCGATCAAGCACATTGCGGACTTAACTGAAACTCCAGTTCTCGAAGTGTCTTTGGGGTATGCGCCTTTCTTAAAACAAGGAAGCTATTCTTTAGGAAGTTTAATTTTAACAGATATTATTATCGAGAGGAATTTTACAAAAACTGGAAACCCAAAATCAATTAAAACTAATATTAAAGCTCAAGACATTATGTCTTCGATTCTTTATTTCTTCACAAAAGCAAAAAACATTCGCCCTAGACTTTCAAACGACGTCACTCTTTACACTTGCTCGTTTGATCAACTTGGAGCTCGATATACAGTAGTTGCCGGATCTGTTAATGCTCAAGCTGAAATTCAACGTTTAATGTCTCGTCAGTTAATTAATGTGGTTTATGACCATAACGAATCAGCTGTAATCTATTCTGACATTACCGACTTTGGCTCAAGTGCAGCAACGATATGGTGTAAAAACGAAAAATCTAATCTAACTAATGTTATGAAGGATCTTCTAGGGACATTGCGATCATTGATTCAAAGTCAGGAAAACAGAAAAAACTCAAAAGACTTTGTTTTAAACCTGGGAAAACTCATTTCTTACTCTGAAAGTAGCACCATTATGCAAATTCCGGTGATGATGTTTAAAACAAAAATAGAATCAATCAATGCAAAAACATTCGAAGAAAACGCCAAAGAAGTTGAGATACTTCTTTATGAGTTAAAATCTGACATTCAAAAAGTCCTACAGTGTATTAAGCAATTAGAAGACAAGATTGTAATTCAGAAGAAAGATGATTTTATGAATCGTACACCTGAACAAGCAAACAATTAAAAAAATCTCTCGAACCTAGGATTGGTTTATGGATATTCTCAAAGAAGACATTAATCGCGAACTCAATCGGATTAAAGAAAAAATTGATAAAGCAACTGCGCTAAACGAAGAAGATCTGAAGATTGTTCTTTTGAGCATGCTCAATGAGGAGGATCTTCATGAAAGCAAACAATAGCAATCGTATTCCTGTGCCTGAAATTCCAGTCGCAACACTGGCAATAGTTCAACTCGCCCGTTTTGGAGACTTAATACAAACAGCGCAAGCAGTAGAAGAATTAAAAAGAAATCATCCTGAGTACAGAGTTGTTTTAATTGCTCGTTCACAATTTGCTAAACCATTAGACTTTGTTTTAAAAAAGACCTTTGATAAAACTTATTATCTGGACACGAAAAAGATTTTTGTAAACACTGAAATTGCCGGTATTAAACCAAGCATTGACGGTTTAAACCAATTCCTAGGTGAACTTGCAAGTGAATCTATAGAAGTATTAGTAAACCTTTCATTTTCAAAATCTTCTTCATATCTATCATCTCTTATAAAGTCGGTTCATAAAATTGGTCCCTTCTATGATTTTGACAATAAAATGCAAATTAACGATAAATGGTCGCAGCTTTTATACGCTACTGTTATGCGCGGATCTCTCAACCCATTCGCATTAGTGGATCTTTTCAAAAACATTATAGGTATTAAATCGACTGATCAAAAAATCACTCCCGTGAATATGAACTCTCGCTCAAATACTGTTGTAATACATCCCTTTGCATCTCAGGAAAGAAAAGCCTGGAAAGCGGAAAAGTGGGTAGAAGTTATTTATCGCACGCTGAAAGAAAATGAGACTTATACTATTCAAATTGTTGGTGCGAAAAATGAAGTCATGAAATCGCAAATGATCACTGAAAATCCTTTGCTTAAAACTTTTAGCCATAGAATTCAAAACCTAACAGGTAAAACAACCCTGGCAGAACTTTCTGATGAATTAAAAAAAGCAAAAATCTTTGTTGGCCATGACTCAATGGTTGGCCACTTAGCTGCTCTTAATAGAACTCCAACCCTAACTGTTTCTCTTGGTAGTGTTCGTCCTCAAGAAACAACTCCCTACCAAGCTAATGCTTATAACCTGGCCCCACGGACAAAATGTTTTCCATGTTTCCCAACGGATGCTTGCAGCTTTAATCAATGCCATCACGATATTCCCTACCAAGTTGTCAGTAGCGCTATAAAGCAACTTCTCGATAAGGGACAGATCACTCCTGAATGGATAAAAGGATCAATTTCGAGTTTTCACATCAGTTCTGTAAATTTCTATCGAACTAGCTTTCACAAGGGTCATATGGGTCTTGATAGCCTCATCGAAAACCATATAGATAGCCCAGACATTTTTAGATCGTTTTACAAGATTGCCTGGTCGTTTGTCATCAGTGACACGGAAGAAAATCTTCCATTTCCAAAACTCACTCAAAATACACATCGCGATCTGCTAGATGCCCTAACTGGACTTCAGCATTTATATGAACTTTCGGAATTCGGTAAAAAATATTCTCAATATATTTTGGAAGAAATATCTTCTCAAACACCAAGTATTTTTAAAATTAAAGATTTTTCTAAAAAAATAGATGAAATCGATCAATTGCAAGGATTGGTATTAAAGACTTCTCCAAACCTAGCACCGATTGTTGATTATTTTGCCCTAAGAAAGGCTAACCTCCACGGTGATAGTGTTGTTAAATTAACTGAGAGTTCTTATTACGCCTTTCACGAATGCTCGAGTCTATGTAGTATTTTATTTGAATTAGTTGAAAACACAATTTCTGAACATAAAAACTCTTCGGGGAAATCCACTCCAAGAACTGATGCCAACAAGTAGGTAAGCATGACTTCGTTAATTAACAATAAAAAAAATGATTCTCTGGAACTTGCTTTTGAATCAATTGATTCTTGTTTCGGATACGTCGATTATATTACATCAAGGATTCAAAAACTAATTGGATTCTATAATACCAATGATCTAGATCAGGCCAACGAGGCGTTTATAGAAGTTGTAGACCTCATGGATTTATACATCCAACTCATTTCTAAAGTTTATCGTGTCATCAGAGTTGAGCTTCAAGGAAAATCTTTTAAAGATGAAAGTATCCAAAAACTCGAAATTCACCTCTTGTCTGTTATCAAGGCCCTTCTACTGGCTAAAGAAAAAGAAGATGTAATCATGCTTTGTGACTTGCTAGAATATGAGCTGGTCGATAACCTTACGCAGTGGAAGATCAAAGTCCTGCCAGAATTAAAGAAGTTAAAAAGTTTCTAAGCTCCGATCCTTCTGAGCTTATATCCTTACCCCTAAAAGTTAAGCCATTGCGCTTTTCTAAAAGCACTTTTGAAAAAAAAATTTTTAATGCTCTAAAAAACTCAAAAAAAGACCCAGGACTTGAATCAAAGTTTCTATTTAAAGAAGAGCTTCGAAAACTTTTACTTTCAACCAACGAAATAAAAGAACTACCCAGTGCTATTTTAAAACTAACCGCTTTAAACTCTTTTGAATCTTGCCATGTTTTAGTGCATGAAAAAGGGAAGCCGGTTGGACAAAATTATTTTTATAATCACTCTAACTACGAAGAAACGAGATTGATAAGCATCCAAAGCTTTAACTCGCTTTTTAATTTAGTTAAGAAAAGTAAAAATAAAATTTTTAATCAATCGCTCAACTTAAAAAACGACCTGGATGTCGTTGGGAACTTTCTAGCGAAAGAAATTGATTTGAAAAACTACTCTGTCATTTATCTTATTTCTCGCAATTCCTTCTTGCCCCCAAGCGATGAAGAACAAGAGCTATTCCAAAGTCTCTCTGGTCATTTACAACCTCTTTTAATGAAGATTCTAGATAAAGAAAAAAATGATTTAAAAAAAGAAGTTATCAAAAAATCTTTAGAAAATTTTCCAGAAAAAATATTTGTTAAAAGAAACTCTCATGTTTTATTCACTAATCATATGAACGAAGAGCCGGTTGAGAAATCACATTTGATGGTATTTCCACTTGATGGAATAGAAAACACAGTTATGGAACTTTCTAACATCAGTAAAGACGCCATCTCAACCGAGCTTTATCACTCACAAAGAGTTTCCCTTTTGGGTGAACTTTTAAATACCCTTCAACATGAATTATCTAATCCTCTTTTTGGATTAAATTTAACAGGATCACTTTTGGCAGGTGATGCTGAAAATCTTGAAACCAAAGAAGTTCTTCTGGATATTTGCCTAAACGCCAATCGCTCTCAAACCATTATTAAAAATTTCTCAAACCTCTATAACGACCAGCAAGAGTATAAAAAAATTCAATTGTATAAATTTATCGAAGAAGTCATCACTTTGACCAAGAGTGAAACTAAAGAGATTCGGAAGATTATTGAGTGTGTTGGCTTTGAACCAAATGATCCCATCGAGCTGGAAACAAATTCGACCTGTTTAACCCAAATTATTTTCAACTTAATAATTAATGCCGCTCAGGCCATTAAAAGTGCCAACGAAAGGGTTAATAAAAATAGTATCATTATCAAACTGATACAAAATGACAAAACCGTGACTATTGCTGTAATGGATGATGGGCCTGGCGTTAAATCAGAGTTTGCCGGGAATATTTTTGAGCCTTTTTTCACAACTAAAGATTCCGGAACAGGCCTTGGCCTTTCTATCTGTCAAAACCTGGCAAGGCAATTAGGAAGTAAAATTCAATTTCAAAACAATTCCCCTTTCGCAGGCGCAACTTTCTCGATAAACTTACCTCTAATTTAGGGAGTTTACTTTGATCAAAATTCTTCTCATCGAGGATGAGCCACTCATCCAAAAATCACTCAAAAAGCTTCTAGAAAAAAGAGGCGCTGAAGTCGTAGTCGAAAGTCGAGGACGTGAAGCCATTCAACTCATACTCAATCAAAAGTTTGACCGCATTATTTGCGACTTAATGTTGCAAGATATTTCAGGTTTTGATGTTATTGAAGAGGCGAAAGGTCGCTTTACGATGGCTGAAATTAGCAAACTTTTCATTATTATTACTGCTTATAGCTCTCCACATGTAATAGAGAAAGCTACTCAATACGGCTGTCTATTAATTTCTAAACCTTTTGAAAACATTGATGAAGTGTTGACTATTTTTTTATCGGAAGGAGCTCCTCATGGCCCTGCTTAAAAACATCAGTATCATTTTAAAACCAAAGGTCAATTCAGAATTTGAAAGCATTCTTCCCAATCTTGCTTCCTGGCTTTTGAGAAGAAAAAAAACCATTTCTTTTTTAGATAAAGAAAAAGAACGTATTTTTAAAATCTTTAAAGGTGATATCAAAAATTTAAATTTTATTGCAGAAAATGATCTTCACTCTGCCTCAGATCTCATTATTACAATGGGTGGCGATGGAACATTAATTGGTGTCTGTCGCAATATTAAAAAAAATTCCCCCCCTATTTTTGGGGTGAATATGGGGCATTTGGGATTTATTACTGAATTTGCTAAAGCTGAATTTTTTGACCAGCTTGAGGCAACTCTAAAAGGGGATTATCAAATTACACAGCTTTGTTTATATCAAGTCGAAGTTTTCTCTCAAAAGAAAGAGAAGCCTACTTTTAAGGGATATTTTTTGAACGACGTTGTTGTTAACAATAATCAAATATCAAGAATGCTGACACTTTCGGTAGAATCAGAAGGCGAGCATATTTATAATCTGGCCGGCGATGGATTAATTATTAGTTCACCAATTGGATCAACGGCTTATTCTCTGGCAGCGGGTGGACCTATTATTCATCCGCGTGTAAATGCGATTACCTTGACTCCAATATGTGCACACAGTTTGACTCACAGGCCTTTGGTTATTCCCGACAGCTCTAACGTGGTAATTAAAGCGTCAAGAGCAGATGAATCCATAAAGCTTACGCTAGATGGACAACAACAGGTAACTCTGGGGTCAAATGACACCATAAAAGTAACCAAGAAAAAGACCAAAATCGTTCGCTTAATTAAGAATCCAAGTAGAACATATTTTAGAACACTTAAAGATAAATTCACACACGGCGCTCGGGAGATAAAATGAAAACAAATGAAACTCTTTATTTGAAATCATTAAATTTGCAAAACTTCGCAACTTTTGAAAATCAAGAAATAAAATTCGACATTAAATTTAATGCTATCGTCGGTGAAACTGGCTCTGGAAAAAGTTTAATTTTAGATGCACTTCAAATCATTTTTGGAGCAAGAGCAGATAAAAAACTTATTCGGAAAAATGCTGAGTTTTCAACGATTGAAGCTGTTTTCTCTTCAAATGATCCAAAAATTAAAAATTATTTTAATGAAATCGGACATCCATTTAATGGATCTGAAATTGTTGTCAAAAGAGTGATCTTTGCCAATGAATCTTCTAAATCTTATTTGAATTTTCAGTCTTGCTCAGCTTCTCTATTGACTGCTTTTTCAAAACGCTTTGTCGATTTAGTTGGTCAATTTGAAAACCAAAAACTTTTAAGCGAAGATTATCAACTTATACTTTTAGACTCGTATGCTGGACTTAATAGTGATATTTCTGACTACCAAAATCTTTATAATCAACTAAGCGGTTATAAAAAAGATTTTACTGACCTTCTTACGGAAAAAAACATACGTGCTCAACGCGAAGACTATATTCGTTTTCAAATTGAAGAATTGGAAAAACTTACTCCAAGTATTGAAGACGAGTTAGATTTGTTAAAAAAGAAAGACATGATTTTAAATGTTGAGAAACGTCAGCAGACACTTGGGTCTCTTGCTTCAGCTATTTCTGATGACGATGTAAATCTTTTGGGTCTTTTGAAAAACTGCTTAAATAGAGCTGAGAAAAATCCAGGTATTGTTGCCGAAGAAATAATAACCAAGCTTTACGATGTAAAATCAATTTTAGAAGATGTTTCTTATGATCTTTCTAAAGACCTCAACGCCAATCTAGATGAAGAAAACATCGAGGACATCATTGATCGCATCGACTTCTACCAAAGGCTTAAGAGAAAGTTTGGGGGATCAACCGAAGAGATGATTAAGACATTTAGCGAATTCAGAGCTGAACTTAATTCATTTTCACAAGTGGATGATAAGATTGCACTTATCTCTAATAAAATAAATGACCTTGAAATTCGCTGTGCTTCGTTTGCTCAAGAACTTCACAACGTGCGCTTAATTAAATGCGAAGAACTTTCAGTCGAATTAACTTCTAAAGTTCAAGAATTAAAAATGAACGGTGCGTCGTTGAAAATCATGGTCCATAAATCTGAAAACCTCGGTCCAAAAGGATTTTCACGTATTGATTTCATCGCTGAAACTAATCCGGGAGAAGGATTCTTTAAGGTGCGTGAAATTGCTTCAGGTGGAGAACTTTCAAGGATTCTTTTATCAGTCAGACAAATTCTTTCTTCAAACGACACCATTTCTGTTTTCCTATTCGATGAAATCGACACTGGAATTGGAGGAGAAACAGCAATTAGTATCGGAAAATCTCTTCAATCAGTATCCGAATACTCCCAAGTTTTAGCGATTACCCATCTTCCTCAAATTGCATCTTTTGCTACTCAATTAATCAATGTTTCAAAGAGCACTAAGGTTATTGACGATCAACCTCGCACTATATCTATTATCAATCAAGTCATCGGTGAAAAGAAGTCTGATATTGTTAAGGCAATGAATCCGATTCACTAAATACTGGCTTAAAGCTTATATTTCCATTTTCGATGGAGATATAAGTTTTCGAGTTTTGAGCATATCCGTTATTAACATATTCAAATCCATTAGAAGAAACATAGTAGTCTTTGACGTGACTATGTCCGCAAACAATAACTTGAACCGGATGATTTTTAAAAAATACTTCGGCTGACATTCTAAAATTATCACGGACGGGAGTGAGATCTGACTCTGTTGTGTAACGCTTTTTATTTCGGTTTCTTGATTTTTCGGCTGAATATTCACCAAAGCTTTTAATTAGAAAATGCGGCATTAGATTATTGGCATAATAAGTTAGAGGAATACTCGTAACTATGGCTTTATAGAATTTGTAAGTTGGATTATTGAGTTCAATATTATCACCATGACAAAAATATATTTTCTTATTCGCATCAAATAGTTCAAACGAAGGAGCCATTGAAAATAAAGCGGGGTCTAGATCTTTATGCACTTGAAAAAACCTTGAGTAAAGGTTTCGAATATGGAAGTCATGATTTCCTTCAACATAACAAATTTTTTTTCCCTTTAGTAATAGGTTTCGTATTTCTGCAAAATAGTTTTGAAAACGTGCAAAATATTGCGAATGAGGGCCAATCATTAAATCGAAGATATCCCCTAATAAAAAAATAACATCGCTTGATTGTACATCAGGATTTTTAAGGAAAGTTAAAAGCAGAACTTCGGCCTGGTCGCCGGAACTTTTAACATGAACATCTGATATTGCTGAAAACTTCATGGCTCATTATGATTCAGACAATCCAATCTGTAAAATGCTGTTAATTGGCTTTTTTTTGAATTTGCTGCATAAGCATTTCTTGGGTGATAAAATCAGCTAAAAATGCTTTGTCTTCTTTTGAAATCTCTGTAAAGCGAAAAGCTAATTTAAATCCTCCATAAGGAAGATTATCAAACTTAAAGCGGTCAATAGAAAATGAATTTATGCACTCTGCTTTAACTTTTATTTTTCGAAGTCCAATGTCCAAAACAAAAACAGCAAATGCTTTACCTTTAGAGATAATTACTTTATCTGATTTGGGTAAAATTACTGCAATCCCACCTAGACTAAAATCAAAAATTGATTTTTTGATCATCATCTTATTGTGTTCGAAACTTACAAAACACGTTTTAGATGGTTGAACTCTTTCGTGCTTTCTTCGTTCGTAAAAAGCATAATCGGAAGGCGGATATAACTTAACTTTTTGGTCCACCGTCACTGATTTTAGTTCTGAAGAAAATGAAACTGAAAGCTCTGGTACATAAATATTTAAAATTCGGTTTCCAGAAATTACCTTAGCCAGTTTATCTTCCTGGCCCGCACATAACTCAAGTTCAATTTCATTATAATCTTTGCGGTAAGCTTTAATCTTTAGTTCACACTTTTCAACAATTCCGCCAATTGACTGCCAAGCAAAAAAGGACAAGTTTTCTTGAACCGCCTCTACAATCATTCTGTCAAAATCTTTGCTTCTTTTTTGCTCTTTCATTTTATTATCCAAACTCCCCTTAAACCCCTCTGCCTTTCAAACAAAGAGGTGGGTATTAAAAACAGAGTTACTAATTCAAAAGAGGGGACGTATCCCCTCTTAAAAATTTTATTTTATTACGATATCAATCTAAGTGCAGAGTTAGGAATCTGGTTAGCTTGTGCTAATGTTGATACCGCTGCGTTTTTCACTACGTTGTTTGAAGCAAGTGCTGCTGAAGCTTCTGCAACATCCACATCTTGAATAACTGATCTTGCACTATCTTGGTTGATCGTTTGTGTTTCAAGGTTCTTCACAGTTGATCCAAGTCTTGATTGAATCGATCCCAAGTTTGCTCTTTGTCCTGAAACTTTTGTAATAGCAGAGTCCACAGTAGAAATTGCACTTAAAGCATCATCTTTATTTCCAATTCCTGTTCCGTTGATTCCGATTGATGAAGCGGATGAATCAGTTTCATTTGAATCAAAAGTAATCTTATTTTGTTCGCCGGCAAATGCTCCAACCTGGAAGTCCATTTGCCCTTTACCTTTACCGTTTAATAACTGAGAACCGTTAAAAGTTGTTGAATCAGAAATACGATCAACTTCTTTTGTTAACTGTTGATATTCTTTATCTAGAAAACCTCTCTCTTGCTCACCCACAGTGTCTGATGCTGCTTGAACTGTTAATTCTCTCAAGCGCACTAGAATGTTTGAAGTTTCATTCAATCCACCTTCTGCCGTTTGAACAAGCGAGATACCGTCGTTTGCGTTTCGTGTGGCCTGTCTTAAACCTTTTGTCTGTGCTTCTAAATTCGTAGCGATTGCGAGGCCTGCCGCATCGTCTGAAGCTTTTGTGATTCTTTTACCTGAAGATAGTTTTTCCAACTGAGAGTTCCCAGCGTTTGAAACTTCTTTCAAGTTTTTCTGAACCGATTGTGAAGCGATGTTTGTTGCAATTCTTAAACCCATTAGTAACTCCTGTTTTTTAGAGAGTCCCCACTCTCTTGTTATTGACTGCTTTTGTCAGTCAAACAACCTATCGAACAGGTCGGAGAAATACTTAAGTGAAATGATATGCTCGGGGATATATTAAATTAAAAATTGAAAGAAATTGGGTAGTTAGTTGTGAAAATAATTTGATTAAAAAGGTTCTATCGGGCTTTAAAACTAATTAACCTTAGCTAAATAGTCCTTTCTGTTCTCGGCCCGTGCCTCCGCATAAATACTAAACATACTGTTTATAAAAAAATCCCCCCGCCAAATTGCGGGGAAGCGAGGGGATTCGGGCTTAAGTATAAAGAGAATAACCATTGCTATAACTATTCTCTCTTGGAGATTACTTAAAATATAAATTTAAAAACTAATTTTTTAATTTTAAAAAAGCTCTCTATTCAGAGTAACTTTTTTTTATAAAAAAGAGAGTGCTTCTCTAAGGGATTGCACTCTTCTTATATATATCAACCAATCAATCTTAGTGCTGACATCGGGATCTGGTTAGCTTGCGCTAATGTTGATACCGCTGCGTTCTTCACCACGTTGTTTGAAGCAAGGCTTGCAGAAGCTTCAGCTACATCTACATCTTGGATTACAGAGCGTGCACTATCTTGGTTAATCGTTTGTGTTTCAAGGTTTTTCACAGTTGATCCAAGTCTTGATTGGATTGAACCTAAATCCGCTCTTTGACCTGATACTTTTGAAATTGCTGCATCTACGTTTGAGATAGCATCAAGTGCATCACTCTTTTCAGCAATTCCTGTTCCGCTAATTCCGATAGAAGAAGCAGATGAATCTGTAGCTCCTGCATCGAACGTAATTTTGTTTTGTTCGCCGGCAAATGCTCCAACCTGGAAGTCCATTTGCCCTTTACCTTTACCATTTAATAACTGAGAACCGTTAAAAGTTGTTGATTCTGAAATACGATCAACTTCTTTTGTTAATTGTTTATACTCTTTATCTAGAAAACCTCTTTCTTGCTCACCTACAGTGTCTGATGCTGCCTGAACTGTTAATTCCCTCAAGCGCACTAGAATGTTTGAAGTCTCATTCAATCCACCTTCTGCCGTTTGAACAAGCGAGATACCGTCGTTTGCGTTTCGTGTGGCCTGTCTTAAACCTTTGGTCTGAGCTTCTAAGTTCGTAGCGATGGCGAGGCCCGCGGCATCGTCTGAAGCTTTAGTGATTCGTTTACCTGAAGAGAGTTTTTCCAATTGAGAATTCCCAGCGTTTGAAACTTCTTTCAAGTTTTTCTGTACCGATTGTGAAGCGATGTTCGTAGCAATTCTTAAACCCATGAAATTCTCCTTGATGAAAACGCCCCCGCGCTTTCTTGATTAAATCCGACGTAAATTGTCAGACAAATAACCAATCGGAACAGTCGGAGAAGAACTTTAGTAAAATAGTCGGGCATATATTGAATTGCTAATATTTTTAGTAAGTTAATATAATAAATTAGTATTTTGTTTGCTCTAAGATTTTTATAAGATTTTTGATCACAAGCTTTTTACCATGATAATTAATGATTTCATCCTTGACCATTTCCGACATTAATCGAATCACCGTCTCATCGGCCACAAGTAAAAGCTGAGCGATTTCACGTTTGGTGATCACTGTTTTTATTACGTACTCGTTTTCATGAGTTTTCTCTGAATACTCGAGAGCTAGATTATAAATTAAAAGGGCCAAGCGACTTCGAACCGTTTTTTCTTTTGTCGCCATTTTGTCTTCTTCTGAGCGATTTAATTCAGTCGAAATTTTAATGATTAGATTTTTGGAAAATGATGAATTTTTTGTTAGTAAAAATAAAATATCAGACGTAGGAATAAAGCAAACTTCAACTGTTTCCGAAAGCCCAACCTGAGTTCCTTGATAATTCTTTTCGATAAACAAACTACGGTGGCCAGAAGTATCTCCTGGAAACACAAGACGTGAAAATCGTATTTTATTATTCAAATCTTTTTGAACCACCTTTGATAATCCAGACGAGTGACAATAGATTCCCTCTACAATTTGACCTTGTCTGAAAAGAATTTCTCCTTTTTTTATTATTGTTTCATTTTTTTTAACAGCTAGCCAATCAACTAACTCAGAATCAAAATCTTTAAAAAGACTTTTATTCCAAACGGGACATTTAAAACAACTTACAGGACAACTCATTTCGTCTTCTCTAATAGTTAAAACCACTCTGATCTAGATCATGTTGTGATCAACAATAGCCTCACTTACACTCTTAATATATGGAAAAACTTAAAAATCGATGGATACAGCTTGCACTCACCTTCGCAGTCTTTATCATTATCAGTGGACCTCAATATCAATGGGCCTTGTTTGTTAAGCCATTGCTGGCTAAATTTCAAAAACCTTTAAGTGAAGTGCAAATTGTTTTTTCACTTGTGATTGTATGCATGACATTCATCACACCTTTAGCTGGGTATTTTCACGATCGTTTTAACTCAAAAGTAATAATAGGTCTTGGCTTAATGATGAGTAGTGGTAGCTGGTTATTGGCCAGCCAAGCAAACTCTCTCATTGAATTTTATATTTATTATGGAGTGATTGGCGGCCTTGGGGCCGGAATTGCTTTTATTGGGTGTACTGGTTTAATACAAAAATGTTTTCCTGATATCCGAGGTTTTGCAACGGGAATTCTTAGTTCAGGTTATGCTCTTGGTCCTATTCTAACAACTTATTCAATTGCCCATTCAATTGATACAAAGGGAATTGAATCTACCTTGCAATGTTTCGGAATTATTTTTTTTATTGCTAGTTTAATTGTTATCAGTGGATTAAGAAATTCGAAAGAAATTATTCCTAATAACAATATCACCCGGCCAGTGCATGAAGGATTGAATTCAATTACGATGTTGAAATCTAAAGTTTTCTGGTTAATGTTTTTTATGATGTGTATGATAGCCACATGTGGAATGATGATTACATCTAACATTGCAATCATAGCAAAAGAATCTGGCATTGGTTCAGAAATCATAATGCTTGGAATGGCCGCTCTACCCCTTGCTTTATTAATTGATAGAATTACCAATGGGTTCAGTCGCATTTTATTTGGCATGATCTCAGATAAAATAGGCAGAGAATACACTTTAGGTATTGCTTTTGTTCTTGAAGCTCTTTTTATGTATTTATGGTTTACCCAACTCCAAAACCCCATCATGTTTATACTTCTTTCAGGAATGGTGTTTTTGGCATGGGGTGAAATATTTTCAATTTTTCCTGCTCTTTGCACTGATACTTTTGGTGAAAAAAACGCAAGTGTTAATTTCGGATTCCTCTATACCTCGGTTGGTATTGGCTCAATTTTTGGTGGTCCATTGGCGGCCCTTCTACGAGAAAAACTTGGAAATTGGAATCTTGCTTTTTATATAATTATATGCCTTGATCTGCTAACTGCTTTTTTGGCAATCTTTGTTTTAAAAAGAATGAGGCTACATTTTAAGGAAACAATACGTGAAAGATTGGACATACAAACTTCTTCCCAGCTTACCTAAACCACCAATTTCGTTAATTGGAAAAATAGATAATCTGTACAGACCATCACTTAATAGATTTTCACCTTATGATGAAAACTTTCTTGGCATAGATAAAAATAGTGATTGGAAAAAACAAACTTATGAGTGGATACAACCCATGGCGTCTAATAAAAACTTACGCCATCACTTCAACGATGAGTTTATCAAATGGATTCAAGAAAATATTTTATCTGAATTTCAAGAAAGCAATTCTGGTGTCATGTTTTTTGATGAACCTCAGCTTCCCCACACTGACTTAACTAGAGATTTCGTTCTTATATATAACGTGGAAACCGGCGGAGCAGAATCCACTTTATGTTTTTGGCAGGAAGAAGGGGAAAAAATTTTAAGAGAAAGAATGATAACTTCAGAACGTGGTCCGCATTTAAAGTTAATCGATAGTGTAAAAGGACCATTTGATTGTTGGTATATTATGAATACCAAAATTCTTCATTCAGTAGAAAAAGTAGAAAGTCTCCGCCTAAACCTACAAATAAGTTTTGACACCAATATGCCTGAATTTTTATTAAAAAATATCTAAAAGGAGAAAAAATGAATACTTTAAAAATCCGTTGGGTTATCGCACATGAACCACTTAGTTTATTTCTTCGTGCAGCTGCATCTTTTGCCAAAGCAATTAATTCAAAATCATTGAAGCAAAAAATTGAAGTGGAAATAATGACACTGAGTGAGTATTCTGAAAGATACAATGAAGGCAATCTGATTACCAAACATGACCTTCTTGATTTAATGAATACTGGAAAAATTGAAATGAGCCAAATGTATACTACATGGCTTGCTGAAAAATATAATTCTGACATGCATGTTTTAGATATGCCTTTTCTTTTTAGAGATCATGCTCATGCAGAACAAATACTTGAGGGTCCTATCGGTCAACAACTCCTCGCTGGTTTATCTGAGAAATCAAATGTACGAGGATTAGCGTTTACTTATTCGGGTGGATTTAGAATGATTCCAGCTAACAAAGCCATTAGAACTTTGGAAGACTTTAAAGGACTTCGGATACGCTCAAATAAAAATCCATTTGCAATAGAAACTTTTATCTCAATAGGTGCCATTCCTGTTCCTTGCGAATTAGAAGAGATAAATGAAGGTGTTGCTGATGGTATATTTATTGGTGGCGAAAGTGCATGGCCTCGAGTTTATCCTTTAGAGCAAAACAAATTTTCAATCGCCATGAATGATACTAAACACAGTCTTTTTTTGACATCAATGATTATACAAAAAGATTTTTGGAAATCTCTTGCTCCAGAATTGCAAGAACTGATGAAAATATCTGCCATTGAAGCAGCAAGAGAAGAAAGATCTGAATCTATACAAGACGGAGAACTGGCAAAAATCAAAGCGAAGCAAGAAGGAATTGAAATTGTAGAGCTGTCTTCAAATGATATGGCGAATTTTGCAGAAGCAACAAAGTCGGTATACATAAAATTTGAAAACTACTTTAGTCCTGGCCTCATAAATAAAATTAAACAATAAAAAAAGCCTCCCGAAGGAGGCCTTGTAGTTCATAGAATTTTTGTTACAAATTATCCAATCAATTTCAGAGCACCAGATCCTGAGTTGTTGGCCTGAGATAAAACCGAAGTCGCAGCTGCAGATAGAATGTTCGACTTAGTCATTTCAGCAGACTCTACTGCAATATCAGTGTCTCTAATTCGAGAGTTTGCAGCTGACAAGTTCTCTGTTCTTACATCTAAGTTCGAGATTGTCGATTGCAGTCTGTTTTGTAGAGCACCAAGTGAAGCTCGGTTAGCGTTAACCCCGTTAATTGCGCTATCGATCTTTTCAAGATTTTCCTGAGCGTCTGTTTTAGTTAATACTCCAAGACCTTCAACGCCTAAGTCTTTAACTCTGGCACTTGACTCTTGTGGTTTATAAGAAAGTCTATCGTTCTTCTCGTCGTTCATTATACCAATTTGAAAATCAAGTTTGTCACCTTCACCGCTTAACAGGTTTTTTCCGTTAAACTGAGTAGAAGTTGCAATTCTTTCCATCTCGCTTGTTAGTTGTTGGAACTCTAGATTAGAAAATTTTCTTTCCTGGTCACCAATAGTATCTGAAGCTGACTGTACCGAGAGTTCTCTTAATCTAATTAAGATATTTGAACTTTCGTTTAATCCCCCTTCAGCTGTCTGAATCATTGAAATACCATCTCCGGCGTTTCTACTAGCTTGTTGAGTTCCACGAATATTAGCTTTTAACTTTTCAGAAATTGCTAATCCTGCTGCATCGTCACCGGCTTTATTAATTCTTGAACCAGATGATAATTTCTCGAGTGTGCTCGCTTTGTTTTCCTCAACTTTCGATAGTGAATTTTGTGCTCTTAATGATTGAACGTTTGTGTTAATTCTTAATCCCATACTAATCTCCTAGAATCATGCCTTCCTCCTTAAAATTTAAGATTAAACAACCTTGTTTGAATCTTTGTTAGTTTCGCAACAGTCCCATCCGTTGCTGAATAATTTATCGGAGTGCAATAAGTATACTTAAGTACTTTCTTTCAATTTTAAGAAGTTTTCATTGGAGAAAGTTAGTCGGATATTAATTGATTTTTTTTATGTAATAGGGCAATGCTTACCGTATCTCTTTAAAACTCTTCGCTTTAAGTAGATTAAAGATTGATAATAATTCCTTATTGAATAATTCAAGAATTATAATAGATAATTTAATAAATTATTTTTTGCCTTGAACGGCTTGAATAAGGTTGCTCGTTGAGTAACCATTCTTAAAAAGTAGGCTTCTCACGCTTCCGCCATGAGCTAATACAAAATCAGAACCTACTATTTGTTCTACTTTCCAGTCTCCACCTTTAACTAGAACATCAGGCTTAATCAGCTTTATAATTTCTAATGGTGTTTCATCTGTAAAGATTTGAACACAGTCAACTGCTCTCAAATTTAGAAGCATTGCTTTACGATCATGCTCATTATTTATTGGGCGATCAATACCTTTTAAATTTTTTACGCTTTGATCAGAATTAACCCCAATAATGAGAACATCACCTTGAGCTTTTGCTTCATTTAAATATTCAACATGGCCAAGATGAAGAATATCAAAACATCCATTTGTGAAGACTATTTTTTTGCCTTCATTTTTCTTTAAAAAGTTTATAGTGTCTGCTGAAAGAACTTCCACTTATTTCACCAATTTTGTGTCTGATAGACGCCCTTGAAAATCAAGAAGCATCGGAAGAAAAAGTGCGATACTGGAAAGCAGTGAAACAAGAGCTCTCGTAAAAGTATTTTTCACCGTGACATTTTTATTATCAGTTCTCAATAACCGAATTCCCATAATTGTTTTACCCGGGCTTGCACTAAGGTCGAGAATTGTAAAATAGAGAAGGTAATAGATTGAAAATATTGCGGTGTTGAAAACTATTAAGTCTTGAGTTGAAATGAGACGTGCGAACATTTGAAACTGGATACCTGAAGCAAATACTAAAAGTGCGCCAGTTACAGCAACAAAACTAATCACCACCAAAAGATCAATGGCCCATGCAAAAAACTGAGTTCCACCTGAAGCTGTTTTATAAGTAATTTTGGGTTCTGTTTTTTCTTCGTTTAAGTCTAATTTAGACTCAAGAATATTTTGATTGTTAATTTGATTTTGATTTCCGGGATTTCCTTTAGCGCCATAAAAAGCCTCAAGTCCTGTCGGCATATGTTGGGCAGATGACTTGGCTGCTTGACCACCGGCCAAAGAGCTAAGGACTGTTGATGCTTTTGGCTGAGTACGAGCAGTTCCAAATGGCTTCACTTCTTTTGGAGAAGGCTTGAATGAAGCTCTTTTTTGATCTTGGTGAAAACCCAAACCTTTAGTCATTGGCTTAAAACTATCTTCACTAATATTAAATTCATCAAGATTAACTTTAATCGGAGCCATCGGTTTTGGAGATGATAATGAATGAGTATCTTGATTCATAATCTTCCTTTGTAAGAGATTTATTGAAGTGTGCCAGAATAGATTCTCACATGCATCACAAAGCATCAATCATATTTTAATTCAAATTAACGAGGTGAAAGCAAATAACCTATCGAAGATGCGACGGCAGTTGGCGCTCTGAGGATGGGAGTCGGTAAATGGATAGAAAAAACATTGTTTTTTTTCAAAATATTGGCTTCTTCGACATGAGAAAAACCACCTTCTGGCCCAATTAAAATAGTCTTTTCTCCAGATATTTTTTCATCTTTTCCAGAATCTAATGGTCTAGAATTAAAAAAATAAAGAGGTGTATTCAACTTATCTAAAAAAATATTCAACTCAATTTGAGGATGTATTATTGGCAAGAAAGGATTATTCGACTGAATTAAAGCACTTTCTAAGATACGTTGAACTCGATCACTCACAAGATATTCATATTGTGAAAATTCAGAATTTAATGGGTAAATATCCCGCACACCAAGTTCGACGGCTATTTTTAGAATATCTTCAAATGCATCTTTTTTGGGAGTCGCAATTGCCAGGCTTATTTGATGAGTGGCTACAGATTCTTCAATCGAATTAACGAGGAGCTCTATTTGATTTTTAGAAATTAATCCAACCCTTGTCAGCGCTTTTAATCCTTTTCCATTTAAAACTAAAATTTCGTCTTCAGATTTTATACGCACGACATGTAAATGTTTGACGGCTTCATCTGACACTAAAATATTCTTTGAAGCATTCTCTTTTAAAAAGGGGAAATAGATCGCTCTCATATTAAGAATGCCTTTTAAAAAGGATTGCGCTCCAATCATTTTTCGAAACAACAGCTACTTTTTCCAAAGAATTATATTCGGAGACAATTTTATCAACTTGATGATTAAGAAGTCCTGAAACAATTAAAAATCCCGACTTGTTCAGAGAAGAAAGAATCACTTTTTTTTCTAAAATTAAAACATTTTCTAAAATATTTGCGAAAACTAAATCATTTAAGACCGGTGAGTAACGATCACGAATAATCAACTTTGACCCTTCAAGCATTTCACCTTCAAAATTGAGCACAAGGTTTTGCATACAATTGTTAAGGGCACTCTTATCGATATCACAAAACACTGTGGGCATGCTTTTAATCTTTAGGGCAGTTATCCCTAAAATGCCTGAGCCACATCCAAAATCTAGACAATGAGAAGCAGGTTTTAAAAGATCAGAAATTTTATCAAATAAACTTAAACATAAATACGTTGTCTCATGAGTTCCTGTTCCGAATCCCATTCCAGGATAAATATAAACTTTTTGAGCCGGTGAATTCTCATGAGATTCTTTTAACCACTCCGGGATTATTTCCAATCTCTCAGAAACAATAATGGGAGTATAAAACTTTTTCCATTCAGCATTCCAATCTTCAAAGTTTTTTTGAGCGGTAAAAAGTGGAAGTTCGGGATAATTTTCTTTGATAAAAAAAACAAAGTCCGATGAGTTAACTTCAAAATCTTCCTGGTAAAAAAAATATTTATAAGTAAATGAATCCTGATCAATTGTTGCAGCTTGAATTTCATCTATTAAACTCTCTGGAATATCACCGCCAGAATAAGCTCTTTCTCCAAGAATTTCATCTACTCGCGCTTCTTCTAAAGAAAATTCTTCAACACCATCGCATCCAAAATCTTCAAGTGCGTAAGCGTTGATCCCGTCAGCAAAATTAACATTTTCTCTGCTGTATTGAATAAGTACAAAGTTAAATTTTTTATTTTCCACATACACCTTCATGGCTTTTTTCGATTTTAAGCAAGGGATAAAATCCCCCCGTAGGCTCTAGCTCAATATTTTTTAAGCAGTTGCTTCCAATCCAAATAATGTTCGGGTGCCATAAATTAACATAAGCATAATCGCGGTTAACAATTTCAAGAGCTTTTTTATAAAGCAGGGTTCTTTTAATGCTATCTGTTTCAATAGTTGCAGCGTCAATCATTTTATCAAATTCTGGATTATTATAACTAGTTCGATTTCCGCCATCAGGAGGTATGCTTTTCGAATGGTAAACAAATTTCATCATGTCGGGGCCAGTAAAACCTATCCATTGCCCAATGACAACATCGAAATTACCGCTCTTAAACGCACTCATATAGGTTCCCCATTCTTGAATGCTCATATTAATTTTGAAGCCTTCCTTTTCTAAAAAATGCTGTATAACTTCTACAACTTCAATACTGGCCTTGTTGTTATTAACTTTCCAATCAAGTTCTAGTTCTTTGCCATCTTTTTCCAAAATGCCTTTCGAGTTCTTTTTGTAACCTGCCTCGCTAATAAACTTGCGAGCAAGATTTACATCGTAGACTTCTACTGCTTTTGCTTCATGCATATCTGCAAAGGCAGGAGAAAACATTCCAACTGATAGGACTGCAGTATCTTTTAATTTATATTTTAAAATATCGTTTCTTGGAATAAGCAATGAAATAGCTTGTCTTAATTTAACATTTTTAAAAATTTCTCTTTTATGGTTTAGACCCATAAATAAAAAATTCCCACTGGGCATTTCCCAAACTTTCAAATTAGGACTCTTGGTCTTAAGCCAGTAAATTTTCCGGGGAGACATGTTTGCAACTGACAAATCAATTTCTTTATTAATTAACTTAAGAGCTAAAGTTGTTTCATCTTTTACGACTTTAAAAACAAGAGTCAATTTAGACTTATCTTTTGGCGAGACCGTAATTTCCAAAGGCTGAATATTTGTTAACAGGTAATCACCACAACCGATAATGTCGGTTGCCTCCATCGCAGCATTAATAGGTTCTTTTAATTTAACAATTTTCAGCAGGGCGAGGTTAGATAAATTTTCCAATGAAAAACTTGAAAACGTAATGACCAGATTGTATTTGTCTGTTGCTACAACGCTCTCAATGGTTTCAAAAGCACCCATGTGAGTAGATCTGATCTTTTCATTTTTAGCGAAGTACTCCCACGATCTTTTAACATCTTCAGCCGTGACAGGGGTTCCGTCGGCAAATGTTAAATTCTCACGAAGTTTGAAATTTAAGATTTGTTTTTTTCCGACAATTTTCTCTTCAAATGTTGAACAGGCCTTACATTCGAACTGCATTTTTTGGTTAAAATCAATTAAGGCCATATGAACTAGTCGATTAATGTTTTGTGAATTTGCATCTGTGGAAAAAAATGGATTGAGATTATTAGGCGCTGCGGAGATAGCAATATTGATTTTTTCAGTGGCTAAAATGGTAAATGATGCAGATAAAAATAGTCCAACGAATAGAGTGATAAACTTCAAGACGCGCCCCTTCCTTCTTTCTTTTATAACCTCTTTAATCTATCATTTTAATCATAAAATACCAATCGAGGAGACGCTAGTGTACATCATTTCTATCTGTGGTGGTTCTGGATCAGGAAAGACAACTTTCACTGATAAAGTTCGCCTTGTAGTGAACGAAGAAATATCTGTAGTACACATGGATTCATACTATCTCCCGAAACTTCCCAAAGAGCTTCAAACCAGTAACGGTCAGCCAAATTTTGATCATCCTGATGCGTTTGATTGGAAACTTCTCGCTACTCACCTGGGAGCCTTAAAAAAAGGAAAATCGGTAGAGTCACCAATGTACGATTTTAAAAAGAATTCGCGCTTAAAAAAATGTAAAATTATAAAACCTTCAAAAGTTGTTTTGTTTGAAGGAATATTTAGCCTCTACGATGAAGAAATAAGAAAACTTTCTGACATCACTGCTTTTTTAAATGTTGAAGCTGACATTCGTTTTATTAGACGACTTCACCGCGATGTTGAAGAGCGAGGTCGTTCACTTGATTCAGTAATTACTCAATATTATGAGACGGTCAGACCGATGTATCGAAAGTATCTGGATCCCCAGAGGCAGTTTGCAGACTTTATTGTTGGAGAAGAATCGGATATCGCAGCTGGAATTTTAGGCGCAAAAATAAATGAATTACTTAGTACTGACTTTAAAAAATCTAAAGTAAAAACTTAAGGAACAAATGAGAAATCAATATTTAAAAATTGAACCCGTTGGTGGAATCGGACAAATTGGATCAAATATGACCTTGATTCAAGGGGCTAATGACACTATTCTTATCGATGCTGGAATTCTTTTTCCCTATGAAGATTTTTTCGATATTAATTATCTCATTCCAGATCTTTCTACAATTCCAGTACCAAGCCATTTGGTCATCACGCACGGCCACGAAGATCATATTGGTGCAGTTCTTCATGTTATTAAGCAGTTTCCAAATATTAAAGTACTAGCTTCACCATTTACAGCCGCACTCATTAGAAAAAAATTAGAATTTAACAATACTCCATATCCCATTACCGAATATCGAAACGTCGATCAGTTGGGATTTATTGACTTCAACATAGATCCTATTCATGTTAATCATTCAATCCCTGAAACACATGGTCTTTTAATAAGAGATCACAAGGAAGAGTTTGGACTCTTTTTTATATCCGACTTTAAAATAGACTATAAAACTATCTACGAACGTCCATTTGATTTTGAAAAACTTATAAAGCTGTCACAAAACCTAAAGCGTAAAGTGTTGCTTGTCGACAGTACAAACATTACTAGCAATACATTACAAACTCCTTCTGAAGCCGATATTATTCCGGTCATGGATGAAATTTTTGCAAGTACTGAAAAGAGAATTTTTATTACTTGTTTCTCTTCTAACATTCATCGTCTAATGACTTTTATAAGTCTTGCTAAAAAACATGGTCGAAGAGTTATTCCACACGGTCGCTCAATGATAAGTTATCTAAATACTGCTAACGAACTCGGCATGATTCCCGACTTCGATTCAGTTATAAAGCCGGCCGATTCAGTGACTCCCAACCAAGACAACTTGGTTGTTTTACTCTCTGGCTGTCAGGGAGATTTTAGAGGAACATTTAGACGGTTTTGTATGGGTGAAGACTCAACCTTTAAACCTAGAAGCGACGACTTGGTTCTTTTAAGTTCTAAGGCGATTCCCGGGAACGAGAAAAAGATATCTCTTTTAATGAATAAGCTAGCTGAATTAGGAATTAAAATAATTACTTCTCAAGAAAAGCTTATACATGTATCCGGACATCCCGGAAGAGATGATCTCACGCATCTTTACGAAAAATTTAAACCAACCGATATCGTGCCTATCCATGGAGAAACTTCTTTTATTCGCGCACATATAGAACATATAAAAAAAACTTTTCCAAGCGCAACACCTCATTATTTTTTAAATTTTGACTCAATGATTGTTAGCGACGATTTAAAATTAACAATTAATCTTGGCAAAAAACACGATCCGGTTATCATTCACGGAAAACAGCTTGTTCTTGAAAAAGAAAAAATTAGTGAACGAAGAAAGCTCGCCTGTAATGGCTCAGTTTTTATTTCGTTAAAAGTTTCAAAAAGTCTAACTGATGTCGAGAAAATATCTTTCACTTTTCAAGGTCTGCCAAATCTAGTAACTAAAGGAGATGATAAGTTTAAAAGATTTTTAGAAAATTATTTTGTCCAAATTAGTTTTAAAGATATGGATAAAACAACTGAAGAGTTAAGGATCGCTGTTAGAAGATATTTTGACCAAACATTAGGATATAAACCTCAAACCTTTATACATATTTTATGAACCAATTTTTACAAAACTATCTAATTGCTATAGTCGTCTTTCTATTAATGCTTATATTTCTCTTAATGGGCGCGATGATTTTTATACTCTTTAAGCTTCTTAACAAGCCCAAGAATGAAGTTGTGGCAGAAATTCCCACAGAGAAACCGGTTCTCAAAGTTTCACCTGAAAAGTTAAAATTAGTCGAAGAGCCAATTGTGGAAAAATACTATTGTATTCACCACAAAGAAGCACCCTCGGTAGGTTCTTGTTTAATTTGTGAGGAAGTTTTTTGTGTTGATTGTTTGGTAGATCACGAGAGCATGCATTTTTGCAAAGAACATTTTAGAACATATGCCAATTTCAAATGGAAACAAATTACTGACACTCGAACGACTCCAGATACGCCAGAAGATGGGCTATATATTTATAACTTTAAACGAGATTTGTGGCTTAATAAAACCATACCAAGCTTTGTCATGACTCATTATAAGATTAATATTGAAAATGATTATATAGAGTCTTTTATTCAACTAAATGTTCGTGAAGATGATGTTGATAAACTTATTTTAGAGCTTGAAAAATATAAGGCCCTGGATTAACCAAGGCCTTATAGATAAAAACGAAACGATTATAAATTAAAGATCAATGTTTTTAAAATCTCGAGTTACCGGCTTTGCTTGCTCGGTCTTTTCTTCTTTTCTTAAGTAAGATGGAGTATCAAATTCATCTTCATCAAAATTAATAAAACCTAATTTTTCTGCAATCGATTTTGCTCTATTGTTAGTTTCAGATTCTACTTTATTTGTAACAACTGTCTGTTGAGGACGAGCTGCTGTTTCGTAACGATTAGCTGCATCTCTAATAGATTGAATTAATCGAGAAGGCTGCTTTGGCTCTTCGGTTTGATTGTTGTGAGTTACAGCATCTTCATTCGAATTAGACTGTTGAGCGTTGTAAGCATTTCTATCATTCATAAAACGATCGAAATCTGAACGATCTTCTACTGTTTCAACAGGTGCTGTTGCGACAGGAGCTGCTCTTCTCGGTGCAAAAATGTCACGAGAATCTTGTTGAGCTGGCTGCACTTGAACCGGCGTTTGAGCTGGTTGTTGTACTGCTTGATAAACTGGTTGAGCGTAAACTTCTTGATGAGTTTGAACTGGTTGAGAATATACAATTGGTTCTACAGGCGCCACAACCGACACTTGTTGAGTTTGCACAACTGGAGCAACTGAATGTGCTCGTATTTGTCCGCCTAATCCAGTTGCAATAACTGTAACCATAACATTCTCGCCACAGTTATTATCAATAACTGTTCCGAAAATGATTTCTGCATTTTCATCAGCAGCTTCCATAATAAGCGTAACAGCTTCATTCGTTTCATGCATAGTAAGAGAATCAGAACCTGTAATGTTAATTATGATTCCAGTTGCACCGTTAATTGAAATATCTTCAAGAAGTGGTGAACTGATTGCATCTGTTGCTGCTTTAATTGCGCGCCCCGGACCTGCTGCAGAACCTGTTCCCATTAGAGCAAGACCTTTGTTTGCCATAACAGTTGAGACGTCAGCAAAGTCAGCGTTGATGTGACCAGTGTTATTGATCAAGTCAGAAATACCGCGAACTGCATTTAATAATACTTCGTCAGCTTTTTTGAATGTCTCTACTAGAGATAAGTTTTCTCCAGCAAGATATAGAAGTCTTTGGTTAGGAATAGTGATAAGTGAATCTACACTTTCTTCAAGATTTCTAATCCCTTCTTCTGCTTGTTTAAATCTTTTCTTTCCTTCGAATACGAAAGGTTTAGTCACTACACCAACTGTAAGTGCGCCAAGCTCTTTTGCTAATTTCGCAATTACTGGAGCAGCTCCAGTTCCTGTTCCACCCCCCATACCGGCCGTGATGAAAACCATGTCTGCACCCTTAAGGACTTCAGATATTTTTTCATAATCTTCTAGTGCAGCTTTTTTCCCAATTTCAGGATTTGCTCCAGCTCCTAGACCTTTAGTTACATTTCCACCCAATTGAATTTTGGTTTGTGCCAATGAGATACTTAATGCTTGAGCATCAGTGTTAGCAACAATATATTCAACTCCCGATAGCCCTGCGCGGATCATCGTGTTTACAGCATTGCAACCGCCGCCACCAACTCCAACAACTTTTATACGTGCGCCGTTCACTTTTGTATTTTCTGAATCTGTAATTTCGAACATGAGACCTCCCGAGCAAAAACTATAATTAAAATATTTCTTTAAACACAGACTTTAATGATTCACTCAATTTACTAATCAGGTCTGAATTTGAATGATTCGAGTCCTTATCTTTACCATTAAACATTACGCGATGATTGTTAGCGCTTTTGTTTTGTGTCGGAGTGTATGGTTTTCTTTTTGAAGCTTCAATAAGAAGTCCCAACACCGTAGAGTACTTTGGATTTTGCATAATATTTGTCATTCCACCAAATGGAATTGGAAAACCAATTTTGCAAGATCTCATAAGTATATATTCGCCAAGTTCAGGCAATCCCTTTATCAGGGCGCCACCGCCAGTTAAAACAAATCCACCGGCAACCTGGTCATGAAGTTTTTTGTCTTCAATCATATACCTAACAACATCAAATAATTCTTCTGCGCGGGCCCCTAGAACTTCTGCGACAACACTTAGTTGAACTTCGCATGGCTTCGATCCAGATAAACCCTGAACTGTGATATGTGCCGATTGATTTAATTGCTCAGCAAGCACACTTCCATGATTAATTTTAATTCTTTCTGCTTCATTATTAGGAATTTTTAAAGCAACGGCCAAGTCGTTGGTAAAATGATTTCCACCAATTGGAATAATTTGAGAATGAATCAAACTTCCATCTTTCCACACGGCGATGTCTGTCGTTCCACCACCAATATCAACTAATACTACTCCAAGTTCTTTTTCTTCGTATGAAAGAACTGCTTCAGAAGAAGCTAGAGGTTGTAATGTAATATGCTCAGCTTCAATACCTGTCTGCTCAACACATTTAACAAGATTTTGAATAAGCGGAATTGACCCTGTAACAATATGTACGTGAGCTTCTAATCTCACACCACACATACCAATTGGATTTTTAATTCCAGTTGTATTATCAACTCTAAACTCTTGCGGGATAACATGAAGGATATCTCTATCCGAAGGAATGACGACGGCTCTAGCTGCCTCAAGAACGCGGTCAACATCGTCTTGGGTAATTTCTTTTCCCTTAATGGCAACAACACCCGAGCTATTAAAGCTGTAAATGTGACTTCCAGCGATCCCAATGGTGGCACCAGTGATATTCACTCCGGCCATCAGTCTCGCTTCTTCAAGCGAAGCTTGAATAGAGCGAACTGTTTTATCAATATTAACAACTGAACCTTTCTTTAGTCCGTAAGAAGGGTGTGTACCAATACCGATAATTTCTAATTCTTGATTGGGATGTTGAAGTCCAACGATTGTGCAAACTTTCGTTGTTCCTACATCGAGACCTACGATGATATTTTTTTCGTTCATTTTGAGAATCCTTTCTCTATTACACGATTGTGACAGAATCATTCAGTCACATAAAAATGTTAGAATTTGTCCTTAAACTTGACAACAACTTTTTTGCTATTTGTAAGATTTATAATAGCTGGAATTTTTTCTTTTAATTCCATATAGTTCACAATCTTATCTAGCTTAACCATTTTTTCCCCCCATTCGTCGGGTCCCATAAAGACACTAGAAGGATGGCCGTTAATCGACAGTATAATGGTAAGTTCTTTGTTTTCGTTCAAAATGACTTCAGAAAGTTTATGACGAAGGGCCGGTCTCATCTCTTTTACAAGAGTCGTAACATCGCTTTGGACCTTATCTTCCATTTCTCCAACGGGTAATGCCAGATAGGGAAGATCATGGGTAAGCTTTTTTTCACTTCTTAGAAGTGCTTCATAAGTAGGATCATACAACTGGCCGTTATCCACCAGAATGGCTTCATATGAATCTGCACCATTGTTTTTATAAATTTGAACCTTCATTAAGGGTTCGGGACAATTAAAATTCAAATCGAGAACCTTGCTATAAGGATCGTATTGAATTTTATAATCTGAAACGAAATATTTATCGGCCCATTTTTCATTGATTATTTTTAATTTAACATCACGAAGTGAATGAGATTGCTCGAAAGTTTTTACAACTAACAAAGCCATTGTCCCAGCTGGACGAGTGGGGCATTTCCCAAGATTAGATCGATAAGAAAGTTCTTCACTGAATTTTGAAGCTTCACCCGCTGTAGGGCCAAGAGAAGAAGTAACTATATTAGTGACAACTAGAATCGCAATGACGATTGCGCAGATAATAAATTTTTTAGACTTAAAAAACGTCATCCTGACTTTTTCCTTTTAACAACTCTAACTAATACTCAACTTCTGTTTCGAAAGAGACTCCAGTTTGGAGTTTTAATTCTTTTTGAAGCACAGTGATCATCTCCATCACATCTTCGTAAGAACTCTCTCCACGATTTTCCATGAAGTTTGCGTGCTTAGGACTAATCTGTAAATTTTTAATCGATAGTCCTTTCAAGCCCATTATATCTATAAAAAGTCCGGCTCGACAAGTTACACTTCGAACAAGATCCTGATGATTCTTAAAAACACACCCACAGGTCCATTCCTTGAGAGGCTGAGTCCGATTTCTCATCTCTAAATACTCGCGAATTTTTCTACTTATGGCCTCATCAATACCAAAGTGAATTAGTCGAGCTTCATAAATAACATCTCCAGGCTCCACAAAGTGATTATGACGGTAGGTGAAAGATTGCCGATCTATTTTGATCAACTTTTCCTCACCATTTTTTGTTACAAGTTTTACTTCCTTTATAATGGTTCCGATTTCACCCAGGTTAGTTCCAGCATTCATAAAGATTGCGCCACCAAGACTTGCTGGAATTCCAGTAAAGACTTCCCATCCTTTTAATCCGAATTTATTTGCATGAGACGTAAGGGTCGCAAGAGAGACTGAAGCAGGAAGTATGTATTCATCTCGGGGTTTTTCAAAAACAGATCTATCAAAGTCAAAATCTAATTGAAGATAGGGAATTGTAGCCGTGGCGGGAAGAAGAATGTTAGCGCCCCATCCAATAACACGATAATTACTATTATTTTTAGTGAGTGTTTTAGTCACGGACTTTAGTGCATCAACATTCTTAACTGTGATTAAATCACCAACAGCATCTAAATGCATGGTAGAGAATTTCTTGAGATCTTTTGCAATCTCAACCTCAACACCTTCGATAGAATTTAAATTTAACAACTTTTCATTCATACAAAATTTTCTACTTTAAGAATTAAATAATGAGTTCTGAGCAGGCTATTCCATGCCTGCCCATTTTCTAGCGGCCTTACCAATCGATCCTGCCCCCAAAGTCATAATAATAGTATTGTCATTTTTATGAGATTCAATCACTTGTCCCAGATCATCGATGCTTTCAATTTTGCGAGCAAATTGTGGATGTAGGCGATTAATGTCTTCAATAAGCCTATCAGTCGTAATGCCATCTATCGGTGTCTCGCTGGCAGCGTAGATTGGTAAAAGATAAAGTTCATCAGCATCATTAAAGCAATGCAGGAATTGATCCCAACAGTCTCTCGTACGTGTAAAGCGATGTGGTTCGAATATAACAATTTTTTTAAAATCGGGACGAGTATCTTTAACAATTTTTAAAGTCGAAGCAATCTCAGTAGGATGATGTCCGTAATCATCTACTACTTCAAAACCGGCCTCTTTATATAATAATTGAAAACGTCTTCCGACTCCTTCTAATTTATTTGCGGCAGCTGCAATGTTTTTAAATTTTAATCCCATATGGAATGCGAGCACAGAAGCTCCAAGGCAATTTAAAACATTATGTCGACCAGGAAGATTGATTTCAAATCCAACTTGCAATTCACCCTTATAGTATAAATCAAATGTCGTAGCAAAATGTCCGTATTTTACGTTTCTTGCTATAAAGTCTGCCGGTATATCAATCCCAAAAGTAACTGCTGGGCGTTTCATCTCTGACTTTAACAGCACTAATTTATCGTCGTGTGCATTAAGCGCAACCACACCATAAAAAGGAATTTTATTGGCAAATTCTACGAATGCTTTAAAAAGATTTTCTTCTGTTCCATAATGATCCATGTGATCGTTATCAATATTAGTGATGACAGACATAACTGGAGTTAATAATAAAAAAGTTCCATCTGACTCATCTGCTTCAGCAACTAAAAAATCACCCTTACCAACCTTGGCGTGACCATCTAGGTTTTTAACAATTCCACCGATAATATAAGTTGGATCTAAATTACATTCTTGTAAAATGGTGGCAAGAAATGATGTGGTGGTAGTTTTGCCGTGAGTGCCTGCAACCGCCAAGCCGTATTTTAGTCTCATTAGTTCAGCTAGCATTTCAGCACGTCTAATAACTGGAATACCTTCGCGTTTTGCACGAACAACTTCTGGATTTGAATCATTAACTGCAGAGCTATAAACGATAACGGTAACGTTGTTTAAATTTTCTTCTTTATGACCAATATAAATTTCTGCACCAAGTTTTTTTAATTTTTTAACATTTGCAGACTCTGATACATCCGAACCGGAAACACTATATCCAGAGGCAATTAGAACTTCTGCAATACCAGACATTCCAATTCCACCTATTCCGATGAAGTGAATTTTAACGTAATTGTTTTCTAGAGCTGTATTATTTCGAAACATTTTTTCTCCATCTAATGCAGGAGTTTAAACGTAGACTTCCTCATCCGTTTCTTCAACTTCACTTTGAGTTTTGCGCCCAGAACGTGCAACGTAATTGAGGTTCCCCTGTAGCTGATCACGATAACCTTTAACCACCGAAAGGAGAAGTCCAATGCCGAAAAAATTACAAATTAGGGACGAGCCGCCATAACTAATGAAGGGAAGATTGAGCCCCTTTGTTGGAAGAAGTCCCAAAACAACGCCCATATTTAGGAGTGCCTGAAGACCAAGAACAAATATAATTGCGGAACCAAGAATTATTCCAATACGATCTTTCACTTGCAGCACAAGTTTGAATCCAAAATAGATAAAAGCTATGAATAAGCATATTATTAGAAAGACTCCAACAAAGCCTAACTCTTCACCAATGACGGAAAAAATAAAATCGTTGTGTGCTTCTGGAAGATAAAATAGTTTTTCGTTACTATTTCCAAGGCCCTGGCCAAACGCCGAACCTTTGGCAAAGGCCATATAAGATTGAATAATTTGAAATCCTGATCCTTGTGAGTTTTTCCAAGGGTCTAAATAAGTAAGCATTCGCTTAACTCTATATGCTTGTGAAAAAAGAATCAGCAATCCGCCGATCCCACCGCTTATTAGAGAGTAATAAAAATACTTGCGTGGAAAAGAACTCATAAAACAGACAAAGGCGATGACCATAAAACAAATACTAAATGATCCAAAGTCTGGTTGTTTAATTAGGAGTGCCAGAGGAAGAAACAAAGAACCGCCATGTTTTAAGCGTTCTTTAGTATCCATTTTGTTCCAGTTTTCAAAAAATGATAAGGCCGAAAGGATTACAGTAAATTTTACAATTTCTCCAGGCTGAATGCTCATGCCGCCAAAAGTAAGCCAGCGACTCGCACCTTTTGCAGCACTACCAACACCTTTGACAATTGTTAGAGCAACAATCATTGATGCGGCAATATTAATGAGATAACCGAACTTAATCCAAAAGGTGTATTTAGTTCGAGAAACGGTAAACGCCAGGCCCACAGAAAGACCAAGATAAATAAGCTGACGAATAATATAATGGAGTGAACTTCCAAACTTTTCGGCAGCAAGAATAAAACTTGCAGACCAAACCATAATCAAACCAATCGTTATAATTATTGCAAGTGTCGACAAGAATGCCTTTACTAATCTATCTACGTCCGAAATATGTTCGTTCATAGTAATAGATTAGCAAAGATTTCAGGAATTCAAAGTTTTAAATTAAAGTTGGTAGACTAGCTTCTTAAAATAATTTCCACGTTCTTCGTAGTCGCGGAAAAAGTCAGATGCTGGATTTCCAGGAGAAAGGAGAATAACATCTCCGGTTCTCGATTTTTGATAAGCAAAAAGAACAGATTCTTCAAAAGATCCGACAATATAAGTTTGGTTATGTTCCCCAAGAGCTCTATTTAAACGTTCTTTGCATTCTCCAACTAAAACCAGAACTCGTGCGTTTGCCATCATTTCTTTAGCAAATGGATCGAAGTTAAGATCTTCGTTATCTTTTCCACCAGCAATTAAAATTACTGGTTCTTTGAAAGACTTAAGGCTTGCAAGCATTTCTGGCATAGTTTCAGCTTTTGAATCATTGTAGAAACAAACGCCGTTTTTCTCCATGATGAATTCCATTCTGTTTGGAATTCCAGGAAATTTTTCAATGCATGTTTGAATTGCTTCATCCGAAACATCGAGGGCCTTACATGCAGTTACTGATGCCATTAAATTTTCACGATTGTATTGACCAACAATTCTCATTTTAGAAACTTTAAATTCTGAATGGTAATTGATGTTCGAGTGAATTCTTCTATCGTGAAAATGTGTACCTTGGATTTCGTTCATCACACCAAGAGTTACGTAAGATCGTCGTGAATACCAGTAAACCTGGCAATTAGCGTTTCTAACCGAAGCGTTGTTTGCAAGAGTGTCGTAGTTTGCAATCAATGTATCTTCTGGTGAAAGTTTTTTAATAATAGAAAGTTTAGTTTCCATGTATTCACTAACAGAAGAAAAAGTTGCTTTAGAAAAGTTCTCTCCAATATTCGGAAGAACAACAACCTTTGGATGAAAATCTGGAAGAGATTTCATCTGTAGAGCTGAAACTTCAACTACTACATAATCAATTTCATTCATGTTCGGAAGAAGGCAATATTCAATAAATGGTGTGTCTGAAGTTCCACCAACGAATGCATTTTTTCCATCAACTTTTAATGTGAAACCAATCATTGCTGCAATTGTTGTACGACCAAATGATCCACAAACAGCGATAACAGGTTTTTTACAAAGTTTATAAGCTAGAGCGAAATCACTATAAACTTCTTTTCCAGCTTTTCTGGCAAGTTCGAGCTGAGGTAGATGCGGATTGATTGCAGCTGAGTAAACAACTACGTCTGCGTCTGTAAAGTCTTCGTCTTTATGCTCACCAAAAGTCATCTCTGGTGCAGGTTCAATTTTTTTAAGTTTTTTAACTGACTTATTTAAGTCGAAAATTGGTTTAATATCCGTGACTCGAATTTCGCACTCGAGTTTATTAAAAAAGTTGATTAATGAAAAACCAGTTTTCCCAATTCCAACAATTAAAACTTTTTTACCTTTAAATCTTTCCATTTCCATATCTACTTCCTCTGCTTTTATTATTGTCTCGTTTTTTATCTGGTTTTGAGCGTTGATAAGGCCAAGATGGCCAGACAAATGCTGATGATCCAAAAACGAACAGTAACTTTCGTTTCAGGCCAACCAAGTTTTTCAAAGTGATGATGTATAGGTGCCATTTTAAAAACCCGCACACCGCGAGTTTTAAAAGAAACAACTTGAATGATTACTGATAATGCTTCAATAACAAAAATTCCTCCGATAACAACAAAGAGAAATTCTGATTTTGCGAGCACTGCAATCGTTCCTAAAGTTCCCCCTAAAGACAGCGATCCAACATCACCCATAAAAATTTGAGCTGGGTACGAGTTATACCACAAAAAGCCAATTCCTGCACCTATAATAGCCGAAGTTAACACTGTGATCTCACCAATTCCTTCGATATAGGGAATGTAGAGGTATTGTGAAATTTCTTTGTGCCCCGTCACATACGTTAAGAACCCTAACGTAACAGCACTAATAATAATGGGCCCGATCGCTAAACCATCAAGACCATCGGTAAGATTAACTGCGTTACTAAATCCAACGATAACTATGGCACCAAATAAAATATAACCATAACCCAAATCAATAACCGGACTTTTGATAAATGGCAGATAAACTTCTGTATTAATAATATGTCCGTTCACCATAATGAACATTGCGATAAAAGCTGTTCCAAATTGCCAGGCCAGTTTTCCTTTTGCTGAAACACCCTTTGTATCTTTCTTTAAAACCTTTAGATAATCATCGTAAAAACCAAGAAGGAAATAGGAAAACGTAACGCCCAGCGTGAGCTGCAAGGGAATAGAAAAAAAGTTTCCACAAACGAGAGTCGTTGCAAAAATACTTCCCAGCATGAAAACTCCACCCATAGTAGGTGTACCTTTCTTTTTAAAATGAGATTCTGGCCCATCTTCCCTGATAATTTGGCCAAACTGCTTACGTTTCATGAAGGCAATAAAAATGCCGCCCCAAAAAATTGAAAGAATTGCAGCCAACAAGAAGGCTACAAAGGAACGAAAGGTAATATATTTAAAAAGATTGAATTGTCGTACGAGATGACTAAGAGGATAGAGTAAGTGGTAAAGCATCCTGACTTTCCTGGGTTTTGCTTAAAAGTTGAACCAACTTTAAACTATACTCATCAGGGATTCTAATTGTAAAGAGCGAGAGGCTTTAACAAACATAAATTTATAAGTCTTTCGAATCTGCTTCCATTCTTCGTGAAATTCTTCTTTTAACAAGTGAGAACTTTTTGGATCTTTAAATCCTTTGAGGTAGAAATCTTTATAACGACCAATAAAAGTAACATTTTTTATTCCGAGAGACTTAACATGCTCTGCAATTTCAAGGTGCAGCTCCTGGGCAAAGACTCCCAGCTCATTCATATCCCCCAAAACAAAATAACAATCATTCAGAGATACACCCTTATTTTTCATTACTGTTACAAAAGAATTAATTGAAACGCGCATTGAACTTGGGTTGGCATTATATGCATCAAGAAAAATATTCTCAATCCACTGCGATCGGTTCATTGAAGGCTGTTGATAATCACATGCGGCAAGAGCAATTTCTTGAGTTTTATTTGGAAAAAGCTTCATCCCCAAGACGGAAGTTCCGGCAAGATTTTTTAGATTATGATGTTCTAAAATATTATTATTGGTTATCAGCACTTCCTGATCATTTATGTGGAAATTAATTTTATTATCGATCATTTGAATTAAAATATCTCCATTTTTCTCACCATAAGTTGTGAGGCCAGGGGACTTTTCCAAGTGAATTAAATACTCGTCATCAGCATTTACTACGAACATGCCTTGGCCTTTAGCATTTACTAATACTGCCTGATACAAACATGCTTTTTCCTTAAAAATATTTTCCATCGTGTGCATAAATTCAATATGAGCGGATCCAATATTAGTTATTATTCCATGTTCTGGATGAGCGATGGCGCATAGTTCATTAATCTCGCCTTTATGATTCATTCCCATTTCGATAATGGCGATCTCATGGTGATCTTCTAATCCAAAAATAGTAAGAGGAACTCCAATATGATTATTTAAATTTCCCTTTGTTGCTAAAACTTGATTCGGAAAAATTGCATTTAGCAACGAATAGATCATTTCTTTATGAGTCGTTTTACCATTTGATCCTGTGATCCCAATAATCCTTCTATCAGCTTTTTTAGCTCTCCACTCCCGTATATAGAGCGAAGCTAATTCTTGAATGCATTTCAACGAATCAGTAGCCTCAATGAATAATATACCAGGATGATTTTGAGTAAATGTTTGTACGACTATTTCACGACCGTCTTTTCGAGAGTAAACAATGGCCCGAGCTCCAAACGAGATCACTTGTTCAACATAGTTAAAACCATCAAAATTATCACCATGGAGGGCTACAAAAGTTTCACCACTTTTAAATGAGCGTGAATCAGTATTGATCTTTAATTCAACATCTTTAGAGGGTCCATAGGTTTTTAGAATAGAAGGAGCTTGTGAGAGAAATCGTGAAGAGAGCATGATTATTTTCCAGCTTTAAAATTCGTAACAATATTAAAGTCACTAAAAGGATGTTTAACGCCTTTTATCTCCTGATATTCTTCGTGGCCTTTGCCTGCAATTAAAATAATTTCTTTTTCCCCAATACTTTCTAAAGCTGCATGAATTGCTTTTTTGCGATCAACAACTGCCTCGTAGCCGACTTTTATTCCGGCAAGTATATCTATAATAATATCCTCAGGAGATTCATCGCGAGGATTGTCAGAAGTAACAATTATTTTATTGGCGAAATCTGAGACAGCTTTCCCCATCATCGGGCGCTTTGTTTTATCTCTATTTCCACCGCATCCAAAAACGACTGTTAATTTATGGGTAGGAAACGCATTTTTAATTGCTGCTCCAATATTTACAAGCGCATCAGGTGTATGTGCGTAGTCTACGATTGCCAAATTTTCACATCCTAATTCGATAATTGAAAATCTACCTGGAGGTGTTTTAATATCTTTTAATTGAATATTTTTAATATCTTCCTCGCCAAACAAATCTTCATTTAATTGCAAGGCAAGTTCAGCATTACTTTGGTTATATGTTGAATGATAAAAAAGCGGTTTTTCTTCTAACGTTTTCCCCAGGCATCTTGCATCTAGAGTTTTTGCAAGTTTTACTCTGGTGTTTGGGGCTTGTTTTAAAATAGTTTCATAAAGTTCTTTTTCCAGAACAGGAATTAAGAGCGATTGATTTTCTTTTAAGTATTTTTTTTCAATTAAGAGTTTCGCATCAAAATATTCTTCCATAGTACGGTGATAATCTAGATGGTCTTGAGAAAAACTAGTCCAGGCTGCTCCATCAAGCAAGATATCAAACAATCTATTTTGTGCTAATGCGTGCGAACTCACTTCTATAAAGCAAACTTCATATTTATATTGAAAGCGATGAATAAGTTTTCTTAATTCAACGTAGGAAGGCGTGGTGGATTCGATATCTTCAATGAGCGCACCGTTCACATCTTGAACACCAATTGTCCCAATTGAAATTGCAGGGTGCCCTGTCAACGAGGCAATTTGCATTGAAAGATTAACTGTAGTTGTTTTACCATTAGTTCCTGTTACGCCAACTAACTTCATAGTGTTTTTATTGGGGAACAATTCATCTAAAATAATTTTTTGGATTTTTAAAAAATGTTCGGCTTCAACAAATAAGCAATTATCATTTTTTACAAATTCTGCGCCATGATTAAGGATTAATAATCCCGGGCTTGACTCACTTAATCTCTTTTGGAAACTAGCAACCGATTTATCTTCATTAGGATTTACTTTATAAAAGACAACATCTGCTAAAGTTGCATTTTGAAGGTTTGTTGTGATGTTGATAATTGGCGCTTCTGTATCAGCAATATTATTTTTTGAAACAATATAAGGATTAAGCAGTGAAAGAAGTTTTGTTTTATTCATAATTTGGTGGTGAGTACTCTAATTTTATTATTAAGTCTGCGCTTAAGGCCGTTCCCGGTGCTGGATATTGCGATGAAACAACTCCCATTCCCTTATGGATTAAGTGCAAGTTCATTTTCGTAGCTATATTGGTAGTGGAGATTTTATCTAGTCCAACTAGATTCGGAACACTGTTTGGATCATAAACCCTAGTTGCAGCAGATTTCTCCTGAACTATATCTATATTATTTTTTATTTTTTTCAAATCAAAATCTTTATTAGCATTTTCCTCAGAGTCAGCTAGCTTACTGATATCTTTATTTTTATAAAGTATATATTGAGCTAAATTCTTAAATACAGGAGCAGCAACTGCACCGCCGTAATACCCACCCGTTTTTGGATTATCGACATAGACATAAATAACAAAGCGACGATCTACGTTAACAGGAAAACCGATGAATCCGGAAACGTATCCATGGTATCCACCGTTGCGATCAACCCGTTGAGCCGTTGCTGTTTTTCCAGCAATTTTAAAATGAGGGATCTGAGCTGCAGTTCCAGTTCCTTTTTCAACTGCACCAACCAATGCGCTAGTTAAGTCCTCACTTGTTTTAGGTGAGAAAACTCGCATTTTCTTTTTTAATTGATGTTCATTTTCTGGCTCAAGTTCAGCGACATGGCTTTGATCTTTTTTTATTAAGGTTGGACGATTGTATTCTCCACCGTTGGCAATCGCAGCATATGCTGCAAGCATTTGTACTCCGGTTACAGCTATCCCTTGTCCAAAGCTCATATTACTTAATGAAAGCGGAGTGACGTTTTCTGCTTCAGTAAAAATTCCTCTCGACTCACCAGGCACCTCAATACCGGTTTTTTCACCAAAGTTTAAAGTTTTTAACGTTTCTTTAAATTTGGGAAATGTTAAATCAAAGGCAATTTTAGTAGTTCCAACGTTTGATGAAAACTTAATGATATCGGCAACCGACAACCATTCATATCTCTCATGAGACTCTGCTTCGGAAATAATATGGCCATCTACTTTCATATGGCCTTGTTCACAATAATAATTCGAATCTATTTTTGCAACCTTGTGCTCAAAAGCAGAACCAACTGTGAAAAGTTTAAAAGCGGAACCTGGTTCAAATGGATCTGTTGCAAAAGCTAATTTTCGGTGTTCGGGAGAAGAGCCCTTCACATCATTTGGATCAAAAGTTGGATAATTGGCAATGGCCAGAATCTCACCTGTGGAAGCATCAATTACACCGACTCCGCCCTTATCTGCTGAATGCTTTATCACCGCTTCTTTTAAGTATTTTTCAGCCATACTTTGAATGTCTTTATCGATCGTAAGATAAATATCTTTTGCTTGCGCCGTCATGTCTTGATGACTTTCAAATTTAATTGGACGGCCTTTATTATCAATAGTGTATTTTAATGTTACAGGATTTCCTCTGAGCTCTTTATCATAAAGATGTTCAAGACCTGCGAGACCAGAATTATCTAGACCCACAAAACCAAGAGTCTGGGCAAGAAGTTCGTGGTTTGGATAAGTTCTTTCTGGAACCCCCTCAATGAAAATACCTTTTAATTCTTTTACTTGTTCAACTTGATCTTTTGATAGACGAAGCTTTCTTCCGATCCAGGTAAATCTCTTACGCTTAGTGATTATATTCATCGTTTCACGGTAAGAAATTTCAGGAATTATTTTGGATAATTTTTTATAGACAGACTTATCACCATTCGTGGCTTTGGGAATAGTAAAAATACTATAGGTTTGAACATTGAGAGCAAGTGCACTTCCTTCGCGGTCATAGATATTTCCGCGTTTCGGATAAATAGTAGCTTGTCTTAAAAATTGTGAATTTGCTCTGCCAATTAAATCTCCTGCATCTATCAATTGAACCTTGAAAGCTTTTCCTAGGACAAATAAAAAGAATAAGCAAAAGCATGTGAAGACAAAGATAATTCTATTTTTTTCAACTCTATTCATAAATTTCTACACTCAAAAATAAACACTAAGGAATAACAATAATTTGCTCTTGTTTCGGTTGATCAAGATGATGAGCAACGGCGAGACGTCTCAATTTATCGGTTGAAAGCATACGAGCATTTTTTGCTTTTAATTCTTTATTATCTAAAAGAACTTTTTCAATGTCGCGATTAGATTTTGAGATTTTATAATCCATCTCTACGTTTTTCATTCTGAATAGAACAAATAAAATAGCGAGTGTAGTAAATGATAAAAAAATAGGGAAGCCTTGCGAGCTAAAAATTATTTCTTTAATTTTTTTACCCAACTGGGTTTTATCTGCTGACTTTTTTCCTGAGGCCATAATCACTCCTTGATTATAATTACCGGAAATCCTGCTTGTATTTGTTCTTTTCTTTCTTAACAGAAATTCTTTCTAATACTCTTAGTTTAGCACTTCTTGAACGAGAGTTGTTGAAAATTTCTTCTTCACCGGGAACAATTGGTTTTTTAGTGAGAATTTCTACCGGGAAATCCTGACTCTGACTAGCTTCCTTAAAAAGATTTTTCACAATACGATCTTCAAGAGAATGGAAGCTAATAATTGCCAACCTTCCACCAATTTTAAGAAGTGGAATTAGGTGAGTAATTGTATCGGTTAAGACTTCAAGCTCACGATTTACTTCAAGTCGAAGGGCCTGAAATACCCGAGTTGAGGGATTCGTTTTTCCATATCTCATCTCTTTTGGATAGCAATGAAAAATAATATTTTCTAATTCTTTGGTGGTTGTTACGGGTTTAATTTTTCTTTCTTCACAAATCTTAACAGCAATTTTTTTAGAAAATTTTTCTTCACCATATTCAGAAAAAATCTTCATCAACTGCTCTTCACTATAGGTGTTCACAATTTCTTCAGCTGTTAAAAAAGCATCCGACTTATGGTTCATTCTCATATCCAAAGGTCCTTCAAAGCGAAATGAAAAACCTCTGCCTGCTTCATCAAAATGATGAGATGAAACTCCAAGATCAAGGAGTATTCCCTGAAAACCATCAGCCTCAAAAACCTCAGGGCATTCTTCTTTGGCAATTCCGGGAAAACGAACGAAATTGGTATTAAATAATTTTATCCGCGATGACATTTTCTCTTCAGCAATTCTCGCTTCACCATTTCTCAAAGCATCTGGATCTTGATCGGTAGATCTGACTTGAAAAAGGGGATTCGTGTATAATAATTCGAATGAATGCCCACCTCCGCCAAATGTGAGATCGGCGAAATACGAGACTTCGCCGACAACGGCATTATCTGTGAGATTGCCGATGCATTCTTGTTTTAAAACTGAGTAATGGCGAGTGTAGCTCATTACCTTAACAACACTTCAACAATACGCGATTGCTCTGCACTTAATTTCTCTGGTCTTGAAAGTATCGCGAATGTATTTTCTTTTTTAAAATTAAATTGATTTGCATTTAAATTAGGAATTAGTTTTTTTAAAACAGCATGAGCCTGTTGATTATTAGTGGCCATAACTTTCATAATTTCTTCAAGAGTACAGTGTTCTTCTTTCCAACAGTCATAATCTGTGACCATTGCTATTGAGGCATAAGCCATCCCCGCTTCTTTTGCTAAATAAGATTCTGGAACATTGGTCATCCCGATTACACTTGCACCAAAACTTCTATAAATATTTGACTCCGCTTTTGTTGAAAACTGAGGCCCTTCAATACAAATATAAGATCCACCAGAACCATGCTTTACACCGACTTCAACACATGCATCTACAATCATTTTTTGAAGTTGCATATCGACTGGTTCTGCTACAGAAACGTGACCAACAAAGCCATTGTTGTAAAAAGTTCTATCGCGTTTTCCCTTAGTCCAATCAATGAATTGATCAACAATCACAAAAGACGCTGGAGGGAACTCTTCCTTCAACGATCCAACAGCAGAAACAGATATCAAGTATTCAACTCCCAATTCTTTTAAAGCAAAAATATTGGCTCGGTAGTTAACATCTGAAGGTGTGAATGTATGATGCTTTCCGTGTCGAGGAAGAAAATAAAAAGACACCCCATTAAGTTTAGCCTCTATGATTTCTGAACTTGGATCTCCAAAAGGTGTAGAGACTTTGTGTTCTTTTACAACCTCAATTCCTTCTATCTTGTAAACACCACTGCCGCCGATAACAGCTATTTTTATTCCACTCATAATTCCCTCACGTTTTCTAAATTTTAATTTAAATATGGTGGGATTTTATGATGAAGTACTCTAAATGAAAACACTGATTTTTCTTTACAGAAATTTTCAAAACGACTGCGCAATAATTAAATATGCAAAGGGACATTTATTTTATTCGACTCAATAAAGTTCATATATTAAGCGAAGAACTCTAACTAACCACTATCTTGTTAGACCTTGTTGGATGGCTTTCGACTATGTAAGCTTTAGTAGGATTGTCTTTCTTATTCCCTGTTGCATTTCTAGTTACTCTTTAGGTAACGTTTTAAGAGTGATCGGGACATAGTTTGGCACTATGAGCAACAGCTGCCCCCCATACAAAAAATTAACTCGCTCCAATGAGCAGATTGAGTTGTTAAAAAATGAACGCAATAAGTGCATTCTCTGAATCATTTTCGCAATACCGCTCTCGCATCCAAAAAAGCAGAGAAGCGTTTTCATATGCAAGCTCCACTTCACTTGAAGAATTTGTATTTAATATCCAAAAAATTAAATCCACTCACACAAAAAAAGATTTTTTAAAATCACTTGTTTCAATGACTAATTCAAGTATCTGGGTTAGTCGATCAGCCTTTGTCGTTTTGAAATCATTTTTTGATATTCGCCAGCTGGAAAACAGTAATTTTCAAAATGAAAAGGCACAGGAAATACTAGCTGGCGTTATTAACAAGAGTACCGTTACGGCCAGTGACGCTTTAATTTTTAAAACCATTTATACAGAAATTACTCATTCTCATCTTCATAAAGATTACAAATCATCCCTTCAAGTTCCATCGATCAACATTACAATTGTTTTGGTGTCTGGAGTATTGAACGAAATATTTTCAACTCCAGCTTTTAAGAGGGGCGCTGAAAACCTCTTAGACGAACACAATATTAAACATATTGCCCCTGCCGTTGATGGTAAAAAAGGATCTCGCGAAAATGCGATTCTTCTAAAGAAACAAATTAATCAATTCATAGAGGACAATCCAACACAGAAACTTTGGTTTTTTTGTTTTTCTAAAGGTGGCATCGATACTCTTCACTACCTTAAATCTGAAGGTGAAGATTTATCTTCAAACGTTCTGGGATTTTCATTTATTGCCACTCCAATAATGGGCAGCGACCATGTTAATAATAAAATTTTAAAATTGGTTAATACCATTGGCAAGGTACCAGAAGAAGTTTCTAAAATAATTTTAGGGAAAAAAATTGATTTTTTTGCAAAAGAATTACAAAAATCACTGTCTCATTCATATAGAACAAGCTGGTTCAAAAAACACCACAAAGCTCTCCCACATAAGCCTTTTTATACAGCAATTGCTTTTGAATCAAAATGGCATCAAAGTCATATATGGATGATGCTTACTAAGGCTTTCTTTAGAAGTCATAAATCAAATGATGGCGTTGTCGATGTAGAAAATGCTCAATTTCCTTCTTATTTCAATGGAATTAATCTTGGTGTTTTAGAAGGGCATCACTTAGTGGGAAGTCGATCTAGTTTTTACGATCAAGAAGCTTTAATGAAATCTCATCTGATTTTCTTAAATTATAAAAAATTAATAAAATAAAACCCAAGAGTCTTACTCTAATCCACCTTTTAAATTCATCAGTACTAATTTTGAAATAGTTTTTAGTGTGTCGAAAACACCTGTGCCTTTGACTGCCATTGCCTCAAATTCTGGTACATTCCATTTATTTAAAGCATCGTGCAAGTCTTTAACGGCAGTAGCATTGGGAAGATCGCGCTTATTCCATTGCATCACTAAAGGTATTTTTCCAATATCATAACCTTGATCGATAAGGTTTTTCTCTAAAGACTTAAGGGACTCAATGTTTGAATCCATTCGCTCAACTTGTGAATCGGCCACGAAAATAATTCCATCTACTCCGCGTAGGATGAGTTTTCTTGAAGCTTCATAAAACACTTGGCCCGGAACAGTGTAGAGGTGAAAGCGGGTTTTAAATCCGCGAATCTCACCTAAATCAAGTGGAAGAAAATCAAAAAAAAGCGTGCGCTCATTCTCGGTGTTTAATGAAATAATATTTCCTTTATTGTCACCACTCGTTTTTTGGTAAACATATTGGATATTTGTCGTCTTCCCTCCGAGCCCGGGCCCGTAGTAAACAATCTTGCAATTCACTTCTTTTGTTACATAATTTACGAAAGACATGTACTTTCCTTGCCTTAGTTTTTTGCAAAAGCGAATAGACGATCCATTTCTGAATCTGTTATGTCGCCGAATAAAAAATCATTATTTTCATTGGATCTAGCTTGGTTTTTACCAAATGATTCCGTTAATTCTTGTTCTAAAAATTCACCAAAACTTGTCGCCATTTCTCTCATTTTATTTTTAATGAATCCAGGGTTAACTTCATCGTGATAGATAAGTCCCAGATAAAGTTCTTCTGCTCCAACTGTAATAGGAACAATGTAAACACCCTGAGAAGAAGTATCAAAACTTAATCTATATCCTTCCTTAGATTCTTCTTTTGGGATAAACGCTGCGAGAGCACGAGCTGCCTGCCAAACACCACCGAGAAGAGCTCCAATTGAAGACTTAGAAAGTGAATTTGCTAAATTATTGTTGTGATAGAGGACGACTCCGTCATAACGAATGAGAAAAAAAGAATAGCGATTTAACTTCTCGTCGATCTCACAAGATTTAAAAAATGTTTCAACATATTTAGGAATATTATTATTGGCTTTCATAGGTGTCTGCGATTCTCCAGTGCTTTAGTAATTGTAAGTGAATCTACAAATTCTAAACTTCCCCCCATCGGAATTCCAAAACCAATACGATCCACTCGTACGTGAGCAGGAAGCATTTGTTTAATATAGGCACAAGTGGCGTCTCCCTCAACGGAAGGATTTACGGCCAATATCAGTTCTTCAATTTCTTCACTTGAAACTCTATGAATAAGATTGTCGAATTTTAATTCATCTGGCCCAATTCCTAAAAGTGGATTTAAAACACCAAAAAGAATATGAAATTTTCCGCGGAAGTTGCCACTTCGCTCTATGGCAAGGCAGTCGGTAACCGACTCAACCACACAAAGCGTTTTAGAGTTAAAGCGGTGATAATCTAAACAGATCTTGCAAAGTTCATCGTCGCAAAACATTCCGCATTTTTTACAATGATTGAGCTCTGACAGACATTTAACAGCTTCAGCAAACGCAACAAGGTCTTCCTTATTCCATTTGGTCATTATGAGAGACTGGCGCAATGCTGTCTTTTCACCGACCCCTGGAAGCCTGGAGAATTGTTTTACTACTCTTAAAAGTTTTTCAGGCAATTCCATTCTTAGAACATTCCTGGAATATTAATTCCGCCTGTGATTTTTGACATAGCCCCTGAAACCATATCTTGGGACTCTTTTACTGCTTGATTAACTGCAGTTTTCACAAGATCTTCAAGGCTTGCTACATCGTTAGGGTCAACACATTCTTTATTGATAGAGATCGAAAGGATTTGTTGTTTCCCTGTTATTTTAATTTTAATCATTCCGCCGCCAGAAGAAGTTTCAAGTTCTCTAGTTTCTAATTCTTTTTGAAGTGTAGCCATTTTCTGTTGCATTTGTTGTGCTTGCTTCATTAATCCGTCTAAACCTTTCATACATCACTCCTGTCTATTTTTTAATATTATCTATAATTACTTTATCGACTTTTGCATTAAACATTTTTTCCGCTTCTTTTAAAAGCGGGTTATTTTTAAAATTTTCAACTCTTTCAAGCATGGACACTTCGGCCAACTGCTCTTTTATTTCTGCTGTTGAAATAAAATTCTCTGTTGTTTGAACGTTTAGTAGCTGAAGGTTTATTTTATTTTTATCAACTTCAAAATATTCAGAAAGATTATTAATAAGTTTTTGAAAAACTTCAGGCTCACTTAAATAATCCAGGAAAACTAAACCTGAATATCCAAA
>JACMPM010000092.1 GCA_014377485.1 Bacteriovorax sp.
CCCGCTTGCCAGACTCTTGGTTTTAATTGAAATAGAAGTTTTGTCTTCGCTTGTGATTCTCCACTTTGGAACCTGGGCCAGCACAGCTCGCGATTGCTCGATTTGGATTTCGTTAAATTGCCCATCAAGCTCGCTTACTAGCTTGCGATTATCATCCCCATAGATTCCTTTATCAACAGATCCAGACTGATCTAAGGCATGAGATGGCATTGAACAAAGTAAAGTCGTTAGTGTCGTTAAGGTGAATAAAAATTTCATAAATGCCTATTACCTTTTGAATTCAAAGTTGTAAGGCAAAAACCAAGAGAGTGTAATAATTACAAAATTTGGTGAGAAAACTAGAGATATTCTTGAGCTGACAATAAATAAAAATAGTAATAGTTTAACAAATATATGATGAAAAATATTTTGAACAAGCCTCTAAAATTTAGAATCTATTTTGCAATACTTTTATCTGCAGTGGCATTGCTGTTATATATTCAATTGACCCCCTACGTTCAAGGCATCAAGTTTCTGATTCTCTACCCGATCATTTTTTTAATTGCCTGGGTCTCCGGACTTTACCCCACACTTATTGCCATTTCATTAACAACAATAATTGTTCATTTTCGATCTGGAAGTTCTGACTTCACAGAATATTTAAGACTCGCTATCTATTTAGTAACAAGTATCTGCATTACCTGGATGATTGAATACAATCGACGTCGAGAAAAGGAGATCCTGACCAACTTGCTAAAGTCTACAACAGAGATGACTTCCATCATTGAAGGAATGAAAGATTCATTCGTGTCAGTAGATAGAAACTGGAAAATAGTCGCGGTTAATCGCAACTATGAATTAAGCACTAATGTAAGTCGTGAAAAGTCAATCGGAAAAGTTCTCTGGCAAGTGTTCCCTGAGGCCGCAAACAATAATTACAATTATTGGATAGAATCTAATAGAGTAATGAATACGGGAGTCCCTGTTGAGTTTGAAGAATATTATCCACCGTTAAATATTTGGACTGAAGCTAGAATATATCCAACAGATAACGGAATCGCTTTATTCTTCCGTGATATCTCCAAAAGAAAAAATGCAGAAATAGAACTTATTCAAAATGAAAAAATATTTAATAAAATACTTAAAGCAAATGAAGAGAAATTTGAAAGTTTAGCCAATAATATTCCACAACTATCCTGGATGAATGACGATCAAGGTAATGTCTTTTGGTATAACCAAAGATGGTTTGATTATACCGGCACTACTATTGAAGATATGCAGGATCAGGGATGGAGAAAAGTTCATCATCCCGATTACCTTGAATATGTTTTAAGAAATTTTAACAACCATTTAATTTCTGGTGAACCTTGGGAAGATGTATACCCAATAAAAGGAAAAGACGGACAATTTCGTTGGTTTTTGTCTCGAGCGACCCCCGTTAAAAATGAAGATGGAACAATTCTTCGTTGGTTTGGAACTCACACAGATATAGACGAACAGGTAAAAATTGAAGCTGAATTAAGTGAAAGCCAATATCATTTTAAAAGACTGGCCGATTCAATCCCCCATATTATTTGGACCTCGAAAGCAGACGGACAGCTGGATTTTTACAATGCACGCTATTACGAATTTACCGGAGTAGAGCAAAGCAACGGTGAGTTAGAGCAAAGCTGGGAAGCGCTCATCCACCCAGATGATTATAAAAGAACAATTGAAATTTGGAATAAATCTCTAGCTTCGGGCACGCCTTATCAAATTGAATACCGTTTTAAGGATCGCTTCACAGGTGGTCATAGATGGTTCCTGGGGCTTGCACTTCCAGTAAAAGATTATACCGGTGAAATTATAAAGTGGTTTGGTTCATGTACCGATATTGACGACCAAAAACATTTGGCGGAAAAAATTGAAACTCAAAAAGAAGATTTGCAAAATGCACTTATTGCTAGAGATGAATTTCTATCCATTGCTTCACATGAATTAAAAACACCGCTGACTTCCTTAAAACTACATTCACAAATTTTTAAAAAAGGAGTCGATAAAGGCATTCCCGATGCGTACTCCGCAAAACGTATAGATTCCTTAGCAGAGCAAGTCGAAAAACAAGTGTCAAAACTCAATCGACTTGTAGATGACATGCTAGATATTTCTCGAATAAGAACTGGAAAGCTAACCCTTCAACCTCAAAACTTTGATCTGAATGAACTTATAAATGAAGTTTTCGAAATTCTAAATGGACAATTTACATCTTCTAATTACCTGGAACCAATCTTCAAGAAAGACGTTGAATCAATTTCCGTTTTCTGGGATAGAATCCGTATTGAACAAGTCCTGATAAACTTACTTACAAACGCTATTCGCTACGGCAACGGCAAACAGATTCACCTGACCCTTACGACCACCGACAATAAAGTTTTTTTAAACTTAAAAGACAATGGTATAGGTATCGCCAAAGAAAATTTAGATAAAATATTTTATCGTTTCGAAAAAATTAAAAACCCAAATGAAGTTTCAGGACTTGGTCTAGGATTATTTATTTCTAAGCAAATCGTAGACGCTCATGCTGGAAAATTATGGGTTGAAAGTGAATTAGGAGTCGGTTCCGAATTTAAGATTGAAATGCCTCGATAGTTGTATTGTCAGCTGCCTTAATTGCTTTCAATGATAGTGTAGCTTTTATTGATCATTAAATTCTTTAAAATTTGTACCTTATTTAAAACAGGCCAATAAATTTCAACGCGATCAATACTATTTGCCGCTCCTACCCCAATATGTTGCTCAAGAGGGCCTGAACCAAAACTTCCTCCAGAAGAAACCATCCTGTGAACCATTCTCTTTTTACCACCTTCATTTATAAAGACAGAAATTCGTGCACCAATTGCACTTCGATTATCTCTTGTTCCTTGAAGCTTGAGCTTTATCCAATTTCCTTTATTACCTGGATTTAAAAAAAGAACTCGCTTAAAACCGTCATTCTCAAAAACACCTCCAAGCACTTCAAAAATATCTTGGGCACCATCTTCATTGATATCTCCAAAGGCAACAGCATGTCCCTTTTGTAAATGTCCAACTCCTGCACTAGTGGTTATATCAACAAATTTTTTTCCTTTTTGGTTGAGAAATAAACGGTTAGGAATTAACATTTCAAGTAACGGATAGCCTGTTCCTAAATAGAAATCCAGGTAACCATCGTTATTAATATCTCCAAAGTTCGCTCCCATCGTTAGCAATACTCTATCAAGTCCAACTTTTTTTGAAACATTTGAAAAAGTTCCATTCCTGTTGTTATGAAAAAGAGCAGCCTTGGCACCATTATTTTTTCTATTTTGATAATCTGCAACTATATCAGCGAGAGTGGCCTTATAACCTGAAACAAAAAGATCGAGATATCCATCGTTATCATAATCAAAAAACCAACTGGTGAAGGAATGTTTGGGATCGCTAATTCCAGCTTCATGAGAGGCATCGCTAAAATGCCAGACTCCCGATGAATCAGGTCCAAGATTTTTTAATAATAGGGAGGATCCATTTAAGTTAGCTAAAAATAAATCTAGCTTTCCATCATTATTATAATCTCCCCAAGCAGCGGCCTTAAAAAAGCCATGATAAGCGGCAAGGCCCGCTTCTTTTGCAATATCAGTAAAAGTACCATTACCATTATTTTTCCAAAGTTGAGTGGGATAAAATTTTTCACTATCGCTTTCATAGGCAACAACTAAATCTAGCAATCCATCGTTGTTGAAATCTCCCCATGCAACAGCTTGCCCCGGGCCAGTGGTCAAGATTTTAGCTTTAGTTGTTATATCCTCAAATTTTCCATTCCCTAATCCTTTAAGCAGAGATCCAGGAATTTCACCTTGGACATCATTCCATGCTCCTCTAGATAGAAAAACGTCTACATTACCATCGTTATTATAATCGCCCTGCATAATATTTAATGATCCTTTTAATCCTTTGAGATCGGAGGATTTAGTTATATCAAAAAACTTAATAGTTCCGGATTCTTTGGAACTAAGAAAGATACGGAGAGGATCTTTTGATGAAATAGAAGATATCATTAAATCCAAATGTCCATCGTTGTTGAAATCATCTAAAACGACCCCGCCAGCGAGGCCTTCGAAATTAATTCCAAAATCTTCACTCTTATTATTAAAACGAGGATATGAAATTTTTGATTCAAAAAGGCTTGGTGGAATCAACCATTTTGGAGGAACAGATTTTGGATAACCTCCAAGAGTATTCCACGCAAGATTCAGCAGCCTTTTACTGTCGGATTGTTTATCATTTTTTTTTAAATTCTTGAAAAAATTTCGATTGCTTTTACAGAACCCTCTCGTTTCATATGAACTCCTTTTCCTGCTATAGGAAAAAGACAAGAATGATCATTGTTCATTCCCACACAATTTTGCTGCTCCCCGATTCTTAGATAAGTTAAACCAATATAAAATTCCACAAGTTCAGAAAATTTCCATACTTCTTCTTCTTTTATAATTTCGTCTGGTGAATAATAATTTTTTATTAAATTAAATTCTTTGATGGCATTATCGAATTGGCCGGCGAAAAGCATTTCTCTGGCCATTTTGAAATTTAACAAAGCTCTTTTTTTAGAATCTTTTTCTTTAACTGATAAAGATCTAAACCATTTAATACGTTCGGTATTGGAATATTGAAAGGGTCTTCGTGTATTTAGTTCTTCTCCAATCACTTGGAAAAAAACAAAGAAAAGGATAATTGATAAAGTGATTTTCAATTTTAAGATATAAATTATCCGTTGATTTTTTTCTTAAAAAGCCAAGTGACTTCTTTTTCATAAATAGCACCTTTTGATTTTAAATTGTCTCGCAAAGGTGTTTCATCACTTCTTAACACTTCTAACTCAAAATTCTTGCCATACAAAAGATTAAGTTCGCGGGCCGTCACTGAAAAAGGAGGTCCTGCATCCAAAACTTCCCCATAATCCAAAAGAGGGGCCAGGATCAGAGTTAAATCTTTGACAATATCTTTTAGAAATTGTGAATAATTAACCCGCTCTTGCTGATTAAAGGCCACCATTGAAGCCCGGTCGTAGCAACAAGTAACGCCCGCCAAATCGATTTCAAATAATTTAAAAAGATTTCCCTGATAAATCTTAAAACCATCTCCTTCATAAAAAATCAAATCACGAACTTCATGTTTTATCATTTTCAGATTATTTTCTTTAATAAAGTCTAAAATCGCAATTTCTGAGAATTCGACACCTATAACTTCAAGACCATATTGGCGAAGAAAAATCATATCAGGAGATTTCCCGCATAAAGGAACAAATATTTTTTTATGCACTTTAAAAAGATCAATGAATTCGATCAAACTTTTATGAGGTCCGTTCATATGGAAGCCGATTTGATTATTTAACCATCGTTCACTCCAAAATTGATAATCAGGCATAGGTTATTTCTCTCGAGTCAAGTTGAATGATTTTTGTACGATTTTTGGGTCGTGCGCCCTAAAGATCAAATGGCCCAAATGTTTTGACACCAAGTCTTGAATAATTTTTAAATGAAGAATTTCTGAATCTTGAAATGGATCAAGAGAATCAGGCAGAGACTTACGAAGAAAAGATTTTTTAGAAACTCCGATTATCCATGGGATATTTATCAAAGAATTATTTAATTTAAAAACTAATTCATCAAACCGGTGAATCAAATCCCAATTTTGCTCATAAGTTTTAGAAAAGCCAAAACAAGGATCACAAATAATTTTATCTATCATTCCAATTTCTTTTAATTTTTCCAAACCTTTAGAGAAGTGTTCAAAGCACATTTGGACAATGTCGCCTTCATGAATATATTTCATGTGATCAAGAATATTATCGCGCAAAGGAATATGCGTACAACCGTAAACGTAAAAGAAATTCTCCTGGTTTTGTTTATTTTTTAAAAGCATCAGCAATTCAGAGTCAAGCACACCTGATACATCATTAAAAATAAACCCACACTCGTGATACCTGGATTTAAATTTCTCCTCAAAATAGAGATAATTTTGCGGCCTATAAGTATCGAAAGAAATCCAGCGGCCATTAAGGTCAATCTCTTTAATGATATCGAAAAATGAGTCAAATCTTGATCGCTCTTCATCTAATGAGATGGCCGAATTCATAGGTGCTGTAGACTCAAATCCAAAATCAAGTGCAAGGTTGGGAATGGTCAAAAAATTATTAAGAGTAGATTTGAGAGTTTCGGAATTTAAAAAAATATTTCCGTCTGAAAATGAATTGGGAGTTATATTTATAACTCCCAATTTATTTAATTCTAAAAATTTTTCGAGCTTAGGCAAGTATTGGATCAAGAGATGGTGCAATTGCAGGAGCTGGCTTATCTGTCGGTTGATCGTCCTTAGGCTTTTCAGCTTTTAGAGGTACTCCGATATCGATTCCTGCGATAACATCTTTTACCTGATTAAAGTCAATTGTTTCCCAGGCCATTAGTGCTTTAGCTAAACGATCGAGACCATCGCGGTTAGATTTTAGTATATTGATCGCTTGTTTATAGTTCTTTTCAACAATGCGATTAATTTCTTCATCAATCTCCTGAGCAGTTTTTTCTGAGTAATCTGTATTGTCGCCCATTCCTGAGAATGGAGAGGTCGAAGACTTATTATAATTAATCGGACCCATCTTAACTGACATACCCCATTTACAAACCATATTGCGGGCAAGGGCCGTTGATCTTTCAATATCGTTTGAAGCTCCTGAAGTCATTTGTCCGTAAACAATTTCTTCAGCACAACGTCCACCCATTAAAAAGGCAATAAAGTTTTCAGCGCGGTCATTAGTTAATGATAAAAGATCTTCATTGGGAAGAGTTTGAGTCACACCTAAAGCTCCACCACGAGGCATGATTGAAACTTTATGAATAGGATCTGTATGAGGTAGATTCATACCCACTAATGTATGTCCTGCTTCATGGTAAGCAGTCATTAATTTTTCCTTATCAGATATAACAAGAGATTTTCTCTCAGGTCCCATTAATACTTTATCTTTTGCCGATTCAAAATCTTCGTTAGAAAGTTTCTTCTTATTTAAGCGGGCAGCGTTTAAGGCCGCTTCGTTAACTAAGTTTGCAAGATCTGCCCCAGTAAATCCCGGAGTTCCTTTGGCGATAACTTCTAAGTCAATATTATCTTCAAGCGGTGTTTTTTTAGTGTGAACTTTCAATATTCCTAAACGTCCGCGAACATCCGGAACACCAACCATTACTCTTCTGTCAAAACGACCCGGTCGTAAAAGTGCTGGATCGAGAACGTCAATTCTATTGGTAGCTGCAATTAAAATAACACCTTCGTTTGATTCAAACCCATCCATCTCAACTAAGAGTTGGTTAAGTGTTTGTTCGCGCTCATCGTGTCCACCACCCATTCCCTGACCTCTATGGCGTCCAACCGCATCGATCTCATCAATAAAGATAATACATGGTGCGTGCTTCTTTCCTTGTTCGAATAAATCTCTTACACGAGATGCTCCGACCCCAACAAACATTTCTACGAAGTCTGAACCCGATATAGAAAAGAATGGAACATCTGCTTCGCCGGCAACTGCTCTTGCCAATAAAGTTTTCCCGGTACCTGGGGGTCCTACAAGGATTACACCTTTTGGTATTTTTCCGCCGAGTGCCGTATATTTTTTTGGATCTTTTAAGAAATCTACAACTTCTTCAAGTTCTTCTTTTGCTTCTTGAACACCTGAGACATCGCCAAATGTTATTTTTTTATCGTGAGGGCTAAGCATACGAGCGCGAGACTTTCCAAAACTCATTGCCTTTCCACCGCCTGCTTGAATTTGGCGAAGGAAGAAATAAAAAATTACAATTAATAAAATCATCGGTCCCCAATTAAGGAGAAGCGAGGTGAAAAAAGTTTGTTTTTCTTCTTCTTCATACTGAGGAATAATTCCGTTTTCACGCAAAATATTAAAAGTCGCGTCTCCTGTATTCCCGGTCAAGCTAAAACGAGATCCAGTTTCATAACCTGGTTTAAATTTTCCCATGATGGTGTCTTTGCCTTTAAAGACAACTTCTTCGACATTTTTTTCCTGTACAGCTTTTACAAAAGCAGGATATTTAATAAATTTATTGTTGACCTTATCTACCGTTGCAACTTTCGCTACAAGTGCCATAAGGAGAATTACGACAATCCATAAAGTGAGTGTTTTTTGTTGAGGTTTCATTTATTTCCTATTCCTTCTATAACTAAAAGCTAATCTTCATTTATTTTATGTTCAAGTATTCTATAAACCAAGGACTGAAGAATCAAGTATGACAGCGGTGTGAAGTAGCTTTTGTCTCCCTTTTTTTGATATTAATGGATAAAAACTATAGGGAATTTTTCGCTGTTTTAACCATTCTGTACTTTTTGGGAGCAAAGGATGAGTGAGCTTCGAAGATTTAGATCGATCTGCTGCCACCAAGAAACACAAATAGGGGAAAAAAACTTTTTTTGCATTTCTTAGACGCGACTCGGTAATCTGCGTAACCTTACCAGTCTGCTCAAATGATTCTAAGAGCAGTTCATCACAATGACGATAATAATCCAAGTGTAAATCATTGCAGATCAAAAGGTAATCATCCAAAATAAAAATCTTCACTCCGCCAGAAAAAGATAGAGGTCCTTTCATTTTTAATTCTCTAGGATCTTCTGAAATTTTTTTATGGGCAAGAATTAATTTATCAATTTCATGATCAATTTCTCCCCTGTGTGTTTTGGAAAAAAAATGAATCCATTCTTTAATATGATTTTTATGAAAACTAAAATCCTTAGATCTCAAGACAACGGCTCCTGAAGCTTCACGCTTTTCTTGAATTATAGATTTTCCAGCTTCAGTCTTCTTAACAAATAGACTTCGGTGTAGATTTAACTGCAACGCAAGTTGATTTTGGCGGGCCACATAATGGCACAAGTACTGCGGATATCGATTATGAATTGTTTCCGTCAGGGCAGCTCTAAAAAAATTTCTCTCGAATCGAATATCGCGATTGCTCGAATCTTCTGCCCAAGTAAGACCCAAGGACCTGGCATAGGTGCGAATCTGATTTTTACTGGCACACATAAAAGGTCTAACCAAACCTCTATTAAAAACAGGAATTCCCAATGTAGATGATAAAGAACTTTGTTTAAACGACTGAATCATACTCCACTCAAAAGAGTCATCGAGATGATGGGCCGTATGGACCCAATAATTTTTTTGAATATATTGTTTATAGACTTCCGCTCTTAAATTTCGCGCGACTGCTTCAAAATTATTTTGATCCAAATTTAGGGTGAATTTAACGATATCGACTTCAATATTTAAAAAATTACAATGCTTGATTACTAAATTTTCTTCATCAATATTAGCTGGTCTTGTTCCATGATTGATATGAAGGACTCTTAATTGACCTTTAAAAATTTCGGCAAGCACATACATGAGGGCGATAGAATCCACACCACCCGATACTGCAACTAGAATCGATTTATCAGAATTAATTAACTGCATTGAGTCCATAAACAATTGAACATGTTTAACAAATTGTTTAGGTCTAAATTTGGAGTTGCTTTTTGAGACCCTATTGGAGCTCAGTTGGGAATTTATTTTGGAGATGGCCATGATTTGCTTATCCTCGTGATTATCATAGTGCCAAAGACCAATAATGCCTAGCCAGCGCTGATTAAAAAGAAGAGAAATACTTGGAATTTCGTAGAAATTCTTGACAGATAAGTCCCAAGAAAATAGGATGAGTCAAACTTTTTTTTTGGCTTGGTAGCTCAGTTGGTTAGAGCGATGGATTCATAACCCATAGGTGGGCAGTTCGATTCTGCCCCAAGCCACCAAAATCTTTCTTTCTCTAAAATCAATAAATTTATGCATTAATAATTACGGAAAAAAATGTTTATGAAAAAAACTATTATCCAGATACTCCTAAGCCTTTCGGTGCTTTTTTTATTTTCAGCATGCAGCGAGCAAAAAGTTTTGTCAGATACATCATTAATTTCAAAATCAGAAGTGGCACAACCATCAATTTCGGTAAAATCAGAAACTCCTGAACCTACTAAGGCCAAAATAGACATGAAAAATTGTGTCTGTGTTCAATTGTGGATGCCAGTTTGTGGAGAAAATGGAAAAACCTACTCAAATTCATGTTTTGCAAACTGTGCCGGCGTGAAGTTTGTCCAAGGCTCATGCGCAAATATTATTACAGATTAATTTCGCTCAATACTTTTTTGGCGCATAAATGCGAAGAGGTAAATCCATTTTTATACAGGCCGCTGATCATATAAATATTTTTTTCCAGGTCCAATGCTTTAGCAATTGCCCTGCGTCTGACACCTTTATGACGAAGTCCCGTTACAATTTTAAAATCACTTAAATGACCAATCGAAAAATTGCATTTTTGATTAAACATATCGAGTATACCATTTAACTCCTTATAATCGGCCATAATTATTCCGCCATTACTGGAAGCGCTACCTACAATCAATGTTTGCTCTTCGCTTCTGTAGATGAGATTGAGCTCATTAATAGTCACATAGAAAGAAGGTCTCAAGAGATTTACAGATCTCTCTAAAAAGCTTCCTGGCACTGTTTGGGTATTTTTAAAATCAAGAGTTTCGTCGGAGAACTCTGAAAATAATTTTGCGTAAGCACCAGTGCACAAAACAATTTTTTTTGTTTTTAAAACTTCGTTATTATGCAACTCACATTCGATAATTCCATCATTAATTTTGGTGAATTTTTTAAGAAATTTTTTCTTTTGTACAATATCATGATGTGAGAGCTGATCTTTAAACCAGGAATTAAAAAGAAGCGGTTGAACTAAATAAGAATTAAGTTGAATTCCTTCTTGTTCCTCTTTTAAGATAGGATGGCTTACTTTTTTAAGAACTTTATAACGTCTTATCATTTTAGCTCTATCTTTATCATTGGAATAACTAATAACTTGAGCAACTTTTTCTACACCTGCTGGATTGTGAGTCTTTTGAAATTCTTCGAAAAGAAAATAAGATTCTCGCAATTCATTTCCTAAATCACTTACACCTTCCTCTATTCCACTGAGAGAAACAGTGGCGGTTGTACGCAACGAGCAAGAAGCTGCGATCTCTTCAGAATAGATTTGAGCAACAGAAAAATTCTGTCTTTTTTTCACATCTAGCTTTGTAAATAATTCAAAGAGAAAAGTCTGCGCAGCAATACCATTTCCAACCACTATTAAATCGTAAATCACAACAATTCCTCAAGATCGCACGTTTTAACAATCATAGCGTATTGCCAACAGTTTTTAAAATGATTATCGTTTTTCTTCAAACAATTATCTGAAAATGAATTTGTCTAAAGGAGAATCGTTACATGTCACTTGAACAAAGCGCTGTTATTTTTGCCGCCCAAGAAACAAACATAAATGCGCGATCAGTTTTGAGCGTTTTAAATCTTCTTATAACTGAACAAAGTACTGTTCCATTTGTCGCTCGCTATAGGAAAGAAGTGACTGGTGGAATGGATGAAGTGCAAATTAGAGCAATCCATGAGTCTTATGAAAATTATATAGAACGCGAAAAACGCCGTGAGTATATCCTTGAGGCCATTAAAAAAATGGAACTTTTGACACCCGATCTGGAGAAAAAAATTAAGGCCGCGGACACTATCAATCAGTTAGAAGATTTGTACGCTCCGTTTAAGGCCAAAAAGAAATCAAAAGGAATGCTGGCCATAGAAGCAGGACTCCAGCCATTAGCTGATATAATTCTTGTCACTTCTAAAACAAAACAACAATTGAAAGTTGAATACGGCGATAAATTTAACAAGCTTGAATTAAAATTTACAACTTTCGAAGAAGCTTATGCCGGAGCCTTTGATATTATTATTGAAATGATGGCCCATGATCCAGAAACTAAAGAAATTCTCCGCAAAGATTATTGGAGCGATGCCGTTGTAAAATCAACAAAAAGAGATAAGGCAGAAACAGAAGATAAAGACTGGATGAAATACAAAGACTATTTCGAATTCTCTCAACGTGCTATTGAATTAAAAGATCCAAAAGCTGGTCATCGTTTCCTGGCGATGAGAAGAGGAATGACTTCAAAAACACTAAAAGTAGAAATAGATTTTCCAGAAGTTGGGGGCTTAGGTCTTTTAAAGAAAAGATTTTTCTCTAATGGTAATTTGGGATGTTTTAGCGATCTGGAATTAGCAGCTAAAAAGGCTTACCTTAATTATATTCACCCAAGTCTGGATTTAGAAATTAAATCGGAACTCAAAAAAGTTTCAGATGAAACCGCTATAAGTGTTTTCGGTATCAATTTAAAAAGTCTTTTGCTTCAGCCTTATCTTGGTCCAAAATCAGTGATAGGAGTTGATCCAGGCGTGCGTACAGGGTGTAAAATTGTAATCGTTGATAATACCGGCAAATTTTTAGCAGATTGTGTAATTTATCCTCATGAACCACGGATGCAAGTTAAAGAATCGGCGGCCATATTAGATGCAATTATTGAACAATTTAAAGTTGAACATATTGCCATTGGAAGCGGAACATACGGAAGAGAGACTCTGACTTTTATTCAACAAAATGTAAAAAAAGTTAAAGATGGAAGTGTAAACGCAACCCTAATTTCTGAAGCTGGCGCCTCTGTTTACTCAGCATCTGACATTGCGCGCGCGGAATTCCCAGATAAAGATCCAACAGTAAGAGGTTCAATATCAATAGCTAGAAGGTTCCAGGACCCATTGGCAGAATTAGTTAAGATTGATCCAAAATCAATTGGTGTTGGGCAATATCAACACGATGTTAATCAAGCACGTTTAAAAAAATCGCTTGAAGGCGTAGTTGAATCTTGTGTTAACTTTGTTGGCGTTGATTTAAACACGGCATCTGCTCCCCTTTTAGCTTACGTCTCCGGAATAGGCCCTACTCTGGCCCAAAACGTGATCAAGTATCGTGAGCAAAATGGTGGATTTAAAAACAGAACTGAAATTTTAAAAGTACCGCGATTTTCAGCAAAAATTTTTGAACAAGCGGCAGGTTTTCTTCGCATTTATAACGGAGAAGAGCCTCTAGATGGAACTTTTATTCACCCTGAGCGCTACGAAGTTCTCACAAACTGGGCAAGAAAAAATTCAACCCAATTAAAAGATTTAATTTCTAATAAAGACTTGATTATGAAGCTTGAAAAAGACCATGATTTTAAGGCCGAAGTGGGAGAATTTACATTTAATGATATTGTAAAATCATTAAAAGCTCCCTCTCAAGATCCTCGTACGGAATTTAAATCATTCGAGTATCGAAAAGATATTTCTAAAATTCGCGACCTAAAAATTGGTGAGTGGTACCCGGGTCTTGTGACCAACATTACTCAATTTGGTGCATTCGTAGATATAGGTATTAAAGAAAATGGATTACTCCACGTTTCTCAAATCTCAGATACTTTTGTTGAAAATGCAATGACTGCACTAAAAGTTGGTCAGGAAATAAAAGTTCAAGTTTTAGAAATTGATTACGATCGAGGTAGAATCTCATTAACTGCAAAAAAAGGCGAGCAAGGGATTCGATCTAACGCTGGAGCAAGCTCAGGGACTCCAAGACATAATCAGTCTACTCCCAAACAAAACATTGCACCTAAAGCACCTGAGTTGAAGAATAATGCTTTCGCCGGACTTAAAAATTTAAAATTATAATATTTAGCTAATTGAGCGAACATGATCTAATAAATTGTGTTCGCGTTTAAATTGCGAAAGAGCGAAAGTCACAAAAATCGAAGAAATAATATAAGGTACTAAAAAAGAAATCGCCAAACCTTTCATTGTAATAAGAATAGGAATTTTTCGATCCACAAAAACATCAGGCATAATCTCAGGTGCGTAATGATCAAAAAACCACAGGAAGACCAGGCCACCAAGCACTCCAGCAACTATTGAAACAAAGCTCATTAAATGCAAAAAATATTTGGTAGAACGATTTATTTTTTCGAAAGATGCTCCTAATATCCAGAAGCTTGAAAGATCAGTTTTAATTTTATTAAAAAAGATTAGAAGTCCTGATGAAATACAAAGTGAAACTAATAAACTCATGGCCGCAAATAAAAAAATCATTACGGAGCTCTCAAGATTAAGTGCCCAAACCAAAGTTCGGTTTTCATCTTCCCATGTTTTATACTGAACCCAGCTTGGAAGAAGACCTGCTAATTTTTGAAAGTCGGTTTTTGAGTAAATACGTATACGATTTATACTTCTGGCCTGAATAAGATTTTGAATCAATGGAAGTCTTACCCACAAATGACTTATATCAATTTCAGGGACATCTGAATTAAAAGTTTTATCAATCTGTATAGATTGGCTGCGAGGAATTTCTCCCAAGAGATCATCCACATGAGAGGGAGAAATGAGCTGAAGTGTTTCAGGCGGTGCCACCCCTACTTTGTAAGCAAGTTCTGTTGGGATCATCGCCTCAAATTTATGTTCATTAACCAAGAACGGAGGCAAAAAACCTAATTGATCAATGCCATGAACTGTGACGGGAGTAATATAGGTTTGATAACGAAGCAGTAATTCCATTTCATATTCACGGGTATAAGAAAGGTGCTCTTTAATTAGGACTCTCTCTAACTCAATTAAACGGGGATCGGACTCATTTGTTTTAAAAATAATGGTTGCTCTTCCAATAACTGCCTTAGAGCGCTCCATTAACTTATTTTGAAGTCCACCCATGGTGCTTTGAAGAACAATTAAAGCAAAAGAAGAAATGAATAAACCAACGACTGCTAAAATAAGCAGTCGCTGGCGATTTTTTGCAGAAATAATATAAAAGAAAAAATATTTTAAATAAGTACTAAACACGATTTTTAATGTGCCGCTTTTTCATAAAAACTTGTTTTGTTAGCAACCAATTCCTCTAGATATGTACTAGGAAGGTAGCGTTCTTTATCCACGGTGTCGCTAAAATGTTTTAAGGCAGCTAAAATTTTATCTAAACCTTCGCTATCAGCATAACGAAGCAACCCACCTCTAAATGGAGGAAATCCTATTCCAAAAATAAGACCTAAATCAACTTCTTCTGCCGTGCCAACAATTCCATCTTTTAAGATGGCCGCTGCTTCATTTATCATTGGTAAAAATAAGCGCATTTGTAGATCTGTTTCGCTCATTTTCTTTTTAATGGAAGGAAGAAGTTCTTCTACTTCCAAGTTAGGCCCTGTGACTTTTCCTTTTTCATCATAAAGATAAAAACCTTTGGCCGATTTCTTTCCTAAAAATTTCTTCTCAGCCAAGAGACTTGAGAATTTTGAAGGATGAGCTCGCTCACCTAAACCTTCATGCATTACTTTTGCAACTTTTACAGCAACATCAATTCCGACTTCATCCAAGAGTCTGCAAGGGCCCATTGGCATTCCGAAATTAAGTGCAGCAGCATCTAAATCCTTAACGGAGACTCCTTCTTCAAGCAGGTAACCAGCTTCATTAAGATAAGGCATAAGAATTCTATTCACCAAAAAGCCTGGACCATCTTTAACGACGACCGGAGTTTTCTTCACTCTTAAAACCCATTTATAAAGTGCTTCAACTGTTTCAGGGCTTACTTTACTATGTACAATAATTTCAACTAAAGGCATAAGGTGAACTGGATTAAAAAAGTGAAGGCCTGCAAAGCGTCCTGGGTATTCCAAGGCCTTTGACATTTCTTCGACTGAAAGCGAAGATGTATTACTGGTTAAAAGACATTCAAGATGAACATTTTTTTCTGTTTCAGCAAAAACTTTTTTCTTCACATCCATTATTTCAACGACAGCTTCAATAACTAAATCGACTTTTTTGAATCCACTATAGTCAAGTTGTGCAGTGATTGATCGTTGTTTTCGCTCGAACTCATCAGGTGTGATTTTTTTTCTTTTTAAAGCACCTGCAAAGTTTTGTGATGATTGCTTTAAACCCAGGTTCAAGGCCTCTACAGTAAGGTCTTTCATGATTGGATGCATTCCTGCATCTGCCATGAGCCAAGCGATCCCACCACCCATTGTTCCGGCCCCTAGTGCAGCCCCACGTTCTAATACAGGAAGAGGTTTAATCGATTTTGGACCGTTGTATTTTTTAACAGACTCAGACATGAAAAAAATATGTTGGAGATTTTTACTCTGTTCACTGATGGCCAGTTCACCAAAAGCTTGAGCTTCCGAAGCGAGGTAGCTTGTGCGTCCTTTCATCATCCCAGAGTCCATGACATCTAAAATCTTAAGAGGTGCTTGGTAGAAACCATTTGTTTTTTTCAATACACTTTCGCGGACTTTTTGAAAAATAATTTTTCTTGTAACGAAATTTTCAGTCGCTAATTCTTTCAACGATTCTTTTAATGAATGATGAGATTCTTTTTTATTAAAAAATTTTGGGGCCATAGCAAGAAGATTCTCTCGTGGATAAACTTCTGTTACAAGTCCAAGTCTTTTTGCCTTGTCTGCTCGCAATGTCTTACCGGTTAGAATCATATCTAGGGCATTAGGAAGTCCAATTTTTCTTGGCAAGCGGTATGTCCCGCCAAAGCCAGGAATAATTCCAAGCTTAACTTCAGGTAACCCTAGAGATGTCTTAGTTGAATTTGAAGCGAGAATTGTATTACAGGCAAGACTTAACTCTAGGCCCCCGCCAAGACATACACCATCAACACAAACAACTGTTGGAATGCTTAGGTCTTCAATGCGGTTATAAATATTTTGACCTTGTTCTGATTTGTCAGCGGCTTCTGCTTCTGTAACTAATGAAGAAATGAGATTTATATCGGCACCGGCTAGAAAACAATTCTCAATATGAGAAAAGAATATTGCTCCTGTCAGTTCATTAGACTTAGTGTGCAGCTCTTCAACAATACTTGCGAGTTCATTCATTGTTTCTACATCGAGAGAAGTCATGCTTTTAGTGCTATTGAATCCAAAGCCGACGTAGGCAATTTTATCTTTAATCTCTAGGCTGATTCTTTTGGTAATCATATTTATCTCTCTTTTAAAAATTAGCGAATTAAGTTCTCGATAATAACAGCTCCACCTTGACCACCACCAATACATAAAGAAGCAAGTCCGTACTTACCTTTTCTTCTTCTTAATTCATGCATTAGAGAAACAATTAAACGCGAGCCTGTCGAGCCAACAGGATGACCAAGTGCGATTCCTCCACCGTTAACATTTACACGACTCCAATCCAACTCTCCCCATGCGCGGTCAACGCCGAATCTCGCAGCAACTTCTTTATCTTTTAGGGCAATTGATACTGCTAAAATTTGAGCAGCAAACGCTTCATTTAATTCAAACAAATCAAAGTCAGATAGAGTCAGACCAGTTCGTCTCATCACTCCGTCCATAGCAAGCAGAGGACCCATTCCCATTCTCTCTGGCTCTAAACCATGAAAGTGATAATCAGTTAATTTTGCCATTGGTTTTAAGTTATATTTTTTTACAGCTTCTTCAGAAACAAATAATAAGGCCGAACCGCCATCTGTGATTGGACAACTGTTACCAACAGTCACAGTTCCAGATTTTTTATCAAAGTACGGCTTCATTTTCCCCAGACCTTCAACAGTAGAATTTTCTCTTGGACCAACATCTGTTGTTAAAAGTTTATTTAAATTTCCACCAATAGTGATAGGAAGAATCTCATCTTTAAATCTGCCCTCTTTAGTTGCAGCAACAGCTTTCATATGAGAGTTGTTTGCATACGTATCCTGCATCTCACGAGTAATTTTAAGTTCACGCGCTAGTAGTTCGGCAGTTTGTCCCATGTTGAGTCCACAAAATGGATCTGTAAGGCCTTGCTCAATGGCAACTATTGGAGTGAGATAATTTGGTCTAAAAGCAGTCATTGCAGAGAGTTTTTCACCAACTGATTTTGCTTTCATTAACTTTGCAAAAAGTTCAGTCATTTCTTTGTTGTACATCAAAGGCATTTGAGACATTGACTCTACACCACCGGCAACGATGACATCACAACGACCGCTGGCAATTTTCAAATACGCTTGTGAAGCAGCTTCCATCCCTGAAGCACAATTTCTATGAACTGAATAAGCAGAAGTTTTTTTATGCAAACCTGCTTCAAGAGCAATGACTCTACCTACGTTTGGATATTTTGCTGGAGTTCCAGTGTTTCCAAAAATAACTTCGTCCACCATGTCGGTTGGAATTTCGGTGTTATCAATTAAATGTTTTACAAGATAGGCACCTAAATAAGGAGCTTGAACATCTTTGAGATCAAGACCTGATTTGGCCTGAGGGGTTCTTTTACCATCAACAATATACACGTCTTTCATCGACATAATTCTTCTCCATGAATTTAAGGGAAATCAAGGTTATATAGGTAAATTCTAAGTGAAGTTGAACATTAAAGAAAGGATGGATATTTTTGAACTCAGAATTAAATTGAACAATAATTGACAAAAAAAAACGGGCATCATCAAGATGCCCGTACTATTAGTTTTTTGTTAAGAGCATGATTAGAATCTTACAACCAAACCAGCTTGGATAGAAGTAATGTCCGAATCTTCCATCGACTTCGTTACGTTTTGAAGTCTTCCTTGGTCTGGATTGTTGTTTGTTGTGTTAGCTGTGCTTGAGATCCCAGATGAGAGAGTCTTTGTAAAAGAAAGATCTATATTTAGACCGACAGTTTCATTGAAATCAACTTCCGCACCTAACTTCGCTGTTGCTCCCATTGCTGTCGAAGAATAACCTTCGTTACCAAAGTTAACACCATTTTGACTTACTCCATTTCCGTTATCATCATACTTTAAGTTTGAACGGTTGTAGCTTAATGCAGCTCCAACGAATGGCTTAATTCTTGATTCAACAGTTAAAAAGAACTTCGAGTTTGCTTCGATAGTTACTTTTGATGAAGACATTTTTCTTCCCGTTCCAAAACTGTTATAATAAGTAGGATTATAAACTGATCCGCTGTTTACGAAATCATTTGCAACGTCAGTAATGTCTAAAGATGTATATCCAACACCAATACCAACACTAAATTGATTTGAAATCATTGTTTCAAGATTTGCACCGATATTAAGTTTTGATTCGAAATCAATTTTATCACCTTTAATCGATTGAGCCCCAAGGTAAGGAATAACTTTTGATTTCTTAACTTCAGGAATTTTTTCTTCTTTAACTTCAATAATTCTTTCAATGATAGGGGTTGGAGCGGCCACTACTACAGGTTGAGGAGCAACAGGTGCGGCCTGAACGACTTGAACTTTATCTTCGTTAAGATTGTTCAAACTTTTTCCAAAAGCATCTTGAAGTTTATTGGTAAGTGCAATTTCTTGTTTTACGCGAATATCTTCAATTTTCTTTTCGACCATTATTTTGTTTCTTTCTTCTAATTTCTCTCTTCGTTGACGAAGACGTTCTGAGGGAGAAAGCTTTCCTTCAAGGTTGATATCTTCCATTTGCAGTGAATCGTCACCACTTAATGAATCGTTAGCTTCATCAAGCATATCGTCTTGTGCTTTTACTGAACCTGAATGGATTCCAGCTATCAATGCTGACGCTAAAAATAAACTCATGAATGTTAATCTTCTGTTTTCTTTAATAAGTTTCATAACTTCTCCTTGGGACAATAAGCATGTGAGTATCAATCACGCCATATTCATTTAATTACAATTCGTATTCCCCAAAGTTATAGCAGACTGAGAATTAATCACATTATAATTTGACGTGTCGTGTAGTTTTTACAAAATTGAAATTAATTATTCTATTTTTTAAAGGGATAATATTGAAATTTCTTCTCATTGCCATGTGGCTCAATTATGCCATTGATTCTACAAAGCAATGTCTTAGAAAATGCGGGTTTTTGGCATTGGGTAGCGTCCCCTAAGTACTTGTTTTTTATATAGCCCATGATGGACGTTATTATACTCACCATTACCAGCAGCATAAGAATATACTCAACTACGGTCTGTCCTTTTTGGCAGTTTTGAAGTTGCTTCAAAGGGACTCTCTCCATCTTTTTATCTCTATTAAAGAGGAAAAAGTACCCAGCGCATCCTCATTATAAGGACCAAAATAGAGCACATTTTTTAGGCGAGAAAAAATAAGAGGGGCAGTGTCTTCTAGAACTTCAACTATTTTTACTCCTAAAGAAGCTTCAATTCTTTTATAGGCCAGGTAGTCTTTATCTTCTATAAAAACATCGAGGGTGAATTTCATTTCAATATTTATAATTTCAAATTCATACTCGGGAAAAAGATAGGCTAAATCATCTTTTAGCAGTTTGATGACTCGCTCTTTAATGAAATCAACTTTTGTCCCTTCACGTTTGGCCATAATAATATTAAAGACCGCTCCGGATTCGCTAAAATAGACTTCCCAGAAAGGCCGGTCTGTTCCAATTTTCATTGGACTTGAAAAGATTACTTTTTTATCTTTTAAGAGTTTTGGCAAAGGATTATTAAATTTCAAAGAGACGTTGAGGCAATTATAAGAGACAGATGAAGTCTTTAGTCGAATAGGAAGTCCGACTGGATAACCGCCAATAAAGGCCATTTTCTTAGGCTTAATAATACCTTCAAAACTCTCCAGCTCAAAACTCTTTACCAGCCCGCTTTGAAATTTCAGGTCTGCCAGATTTAATTTCTTAAATTCTCCTCCGGCCTTCTGATGAACTTCAAGAAGATCGTGAATGAGTCTTTCATGGTCTAATTTAAAATAAGGAGAAATGAGAGAAAAGAAAAGATGCATAATCTCAGAGCGACTTCCGGTGGTAGACAATCTATTTTGAAAAAAACCTCTGGTCATGAATATGAGAGCATTAAATTCAGAGCGGTCAACTTCGTTCATGCCGTCTTTATTTGCAAAATGAGAAAAGAAGTGTTGGAAGTGATTGAGTAGTTCAGCTGGAATGGAAGTCTCAAACAGCTTGGATACTTTAGATGAATTTTTTTCTTGAAAAATTGAATGAGTCACTTTAGAGCAAAAATTATTATAGAAATTATTAAAGTCCATCACTTCATTTTGATTTGAAAGAGAGCCTGACTTATCATTCATAAAGAGATTGGGAAATTTTCTGCAAAGTTCGCGATAATTCCTAAGTGGAGTATCGCCCAGAACGATTTGTTTTTTTCCCACGTAAAAATAAACGGATTGAGGAGATAGGTAATTATCAATGTTCTTTAAAGGCGACAAATCTCCCAGGTCCCCCCAGGTTCGTAAAAACTCCACGTCCAAAAGAGTCAGTGAATTAGTGAAAAAATCTCCATAATTAAATCGATCGTCATCAAGTACTAAAACTTTCTTTCCTCTATTGAGCAGACCAATAGACAATAAAAAGGTGATGAAATTATGTCCAACCAAAGCGTAATCAATATTTTTATTTAACATGTTTCGATCTCTTTAATAATGGACTCCATTATGGTATCGGCCGCTTTTGATAAATTAGTGCGAACACTGATATCGGGAGTCTTTGAAGCATTTAATTTAACTAAATTATAAAAGCTTTCAAGATTTTTGAGAAGATGAATCTCACCTGGAGCTTGTTCTTTAATGAAATCGTACTCGGTGGATCTACTAATCTTTGGGCCGCAGGCAACTTGGCAGCCACTTAAAAAAGGTTCTAAGACTGAGTGAATTGATCTCTCATATCCTCCGCCCACGTAAGCAAAAGAAAACTTCGAATAGAGTTCACATAAAACGCCGCTCAAATTAAGTATCACAATTCCAGGTCTGCTATTTAATTGATCAGCATTAAACCCATTGTCCTTTGAGATTTCATACATTGGAATATTTGGCATTAGAGAGCTAAATGTTTCTTTTAATTTTGAGATCGATTCATTATTTAGCTTGTGCGGGACAACTAATAAATGCATTGTGCCAGCAAGAAGTTCTTTATACCATTTATCTGAATCGTTTTTAAAAATAACTAAATCACTCTCCCATGCACTTCCTAATATTAATTTTTGAGAGGGGGGAATTGAAGCTAGATAGTTTAAGTAAGTAGATAATTCTGGAACCACTTGAAGAGTTTGTGAAGACATCTCTAATCGTTTAAAAATTCTTGGCACCCGAAAATCAAAGGCAGAAACTTTAATACCTTGAAAATTCTCTCTAAAGAAACGGGCTTCAGTTTCATTGGCGGCTACAATAAAATTAAAGAGAGAATTGGATTGATTTTTAAACCAGGAAGGATTTTTACCATCTGCTGATAAGAGGATAAGTTTTTTCCCAAAGAATTTGAAGCTAAGCAACTCTGGATAAAAATCATAACGACAGAAAATAATAGTTTGAGCGCTTACCCAATCCCAAGGACTTTGAAAAATTAGAAAAGATACTGGAGCAAAACTCGCAATCGGCAAACGCATAATTCGCATTTGATCGCTAAACTCGACGGCCCACTTTAAGCATTTAGCTTCAACTGACGGTGAAGAAAAAAGAATTTCAATTCGTTTTTTACTTTCGAGATAGTGTTCAATTAAAGGTCGAACTTGTTCTAATTCGCCTTCAGAAGAAACTTCAAAACAGTAATCTGCGACAATATCTTCTCGTTTGAATGACCGACATTCATCTTGAATTAAATTCTTTCTTTCAAAATCAATTCTCACTTTAAGAGGTCTTGATAAATTTTTTAAAATGATAAGTAATACTGATATTGGTCCACGAATGAGGGCCGCTAAGAAGAGCAGAAAAAAAAAAATTATCCGTGACATAATTCTTTAGAGTCGCAGACTAGTGCCAGCTTGTCACTTTAGCTTTCTAAAACAAACAAATTAAATAAAGTATTAAATAGTTTCTTTAAACTTTTCTTACTATTTCTTACATTCGCTCATTTTACCGGCAACTATTTAAAACACCGTTGTATTCTTGAGTAAAAAACATAAGAATAACTTTTTCTATTTATAGAGAAATGTTTTGGAACTCATAGGGCCAAATTACTAAATTACTTTTTCATTACACTAACGACATAAAGGGGAGCAATTTCAATGTACGCAAAGATTTTATTAATGACTGCGATTTTATTATCAGGTCAAGTTTACGCTCAAAGTACAACCACAACGGAAACAACAACTGTTGTTAAAAAGAAAAAGAAAAAGAAAATTGTTCCAGCGACAGAAACTGCAGCAGGAGTAACTGCTACTTCAGCAGCTCCAGCACTTGAAGTAAAAAAAGAAGAACCAAAGAAGGCAGAAGTAGTTGCTCCTTATGTAGCCCCTCCTACTTTTCTTTCTTACATGAAAGATCACTTTTCAGCTTCTTACCATGGTGAATATTACGCCGTAAGACGCGATGCCGAAAGTGCTGATAAAAAAGATCATGATATTCAAGACATCAAGATCATGCACAACCCGACACTTATTTATAAGCCGTCTCCAAATTGGCAAGCTCTTGCGACTGCTGAATTTAAATATAGTGACCAACCAAATACTGTAGTTGGCCCAGCATATCCAAATGATTTTTACCGTGCTCTTTTCACAGTGACTCGTAAAAATATTTTTACTGAAAAAGAAAATGGCCTTCAAGTAGATGCTGGTGTTGGAAGAAGAGTGTTTAACACTGGAAGAGAGCAACAACCAAAAAATCCTCCAGTTTTACCAGCAGGCGGGAAATATCCATTACCTTCTTATGGTAACGACCGTGCTTTCACTACGATGACTAAAACTTTTGGAAAAAGTAATGCTTCTCTATTTCTTCAGTATCTTCACAACAATTATAAAAAAGCGGTGGCAACTACATGGGTACATAGCGTAGAAGTAATTCCGACACTGAATCTTCAATTGACTGAAAAACTTTCTTATTTATTTAATGATGATATTGCTTTTAACACACCAAAATATAAGAATACTGCTAGAGACTTTACAACTTCCCACGAAATGAACGTAGCCTATTTAAACTACCAATGGACTGACAAGATTAATACTTACTATCAATTTAAGTATTACCACACTGATGACTTCACAAAAGCACCACAAACTCAAAATGATTATTTTGAACACTATGCTGGTGTTGGATATGCTTTTACTCCAAAAGCGACTGTAACATTTGAAGTTGGCAGTGAAATTTTTCGTGCCAGAGACGGAAGAGACTTTTTCTCTAAAAAAGTCGCCTATCCTGAATTGGCCATGTACTTAGACTTCTCAATTTAATTTATTACAAAAACAAATAAGGTCGGTCTTTGTGCCGACCTTTTTTCTCAGCTAATTCCACTAAAAAGCCTCAAAAATAAAATCAAACACCCGATAAAGTCTTAGTACAACTTGCATTTAAATTAATGCAAAACTAATGGGACTTTCCACTATGGCACTAAATAACTTAGCTGTTTTAGAAACTTACTTAAAAGACATCATAGTTTCAGAAGAGACCATCAAATCTAATGTAGAAATGCGAGAGCATATCTTCGAAATTAAAGATGATGAAAAGACATTAGGATTTATTTCACTCTATGATTTAAAGACCTACGTCTTTGAACATGAAGAAGCAGCAAAAAATTACTGGGTTAAAAATATTGACAGCGATGAATGGAAAAATATTTACGAACACCCCTTCTTCCAGAGAAGAAAACCACAATTGGTATCCAGTGATACATTAAAAGATGCTGATGATTTAGAATTTTTTATTTTACAAAAAGGTCAGAAGACCGGTCCTTATGAAAAATACGAATTAATGGAGATGGTTGAAAAAAGAGAAATTCTACTCTCAGACATGGTTTCTTTTAATGGAGGCCTTGCTTGGATAAAACTTTTTCAAGTCGATGGTTTCGATCGTCGATCCCTTCGTGATAGTGACCAACTTCCAGGAATGCCCACATCTGAATTTTTAAATCGCCCAAGTGAATCTTTTAATAATATTGGTGAAACGACTGATGCTATTACCTCACTCGCCTTTTTAGGAAATCAAAAGAAGGGGAAAACTCTGGAGCGCGAGCGCGAAGTTTCCTATAAAGATGAAATGACCAAAGGGGCCAGTTCAACATCTACTTATAAATGGCTATTAATAGCTTCGGTCGCAGGTATTGTTTATTTTCTATTCAATATTAAATCGCATTTGAGTTCTCCATTTGGGGCCGCCCCTTCTAGCTCTGTTGGGGAACAGGCAGAGATGCTTACACCGATTGAAAACTCTACTTCCACTTACGATAAAACAAATAGTCACCCAAGCAATAATGGGGTCAATGATCAAAGAAGAATGGGAAAATTTGAAACGCGTAAAATGAATCCAGTTAGACCAATAGCTAGAAAGTCTTTTATGGAAACTAATAAATTTATGGAAAGTAATGGTGACGCAGGAGCAACTTCAGGCGAAGAGAGTAATTATTTTTATGATAATGCTGCTCCAATGGAATTAGATCCGGTACGTGCCCAAATCTCTAAAGAAAATTTTGATAATGGCGGCGAACCTGGACCTGCTCCGGAGGCAGATACGCTATTTAACGGTGAAGTTTCAAATTAAGTGAATCCTTGTTGATCGAGTGAATTACAGGTATTGTAATGGTAAATCACATTGGTAATATCACTCTCACAGGACGAATATGAAAGAGATAACTCATGAACTTTTAAGTTCATTCCGCGCACCGGCCTTTCCTGGATCTTTCTTCTTAAGTTTTGAAGGAATCGAAGGGGCGGGAAAATCAACTCAAATTACCCGTTTAAAAAAATACCTGGAAGAAGAAAAGAATTTTCGGGTCTTAGTTTTACGTGAACCAGGTGGAACTCCATTTGGAGAAAAATTACGCCAGGCCATTTTAGAAACTAAAACAGAAATAAGTCCCCTTGCTGAAGCTCATCTTTTTGCGGCCTCACGCTCTCAGCTCCTCACTGAAGTCATTTTAGCTGAACTTTCAGTCCCGAATACCGTTATAATTTGCGATCGTTATATTGATAGCTCAATTGTTTACCAAGGACATGCAAGAGGTCTTGGAGTGGCGGAAGTTTTAGAAATTCATAATATATTTCCACTTAACCTGGTTCCTCACTTAACTTTTTATTTGAGAATTGGAGTTGAAACTTCAGAAAAAAGACAAAAAATAAGAAATGCTCCAAAAGATTATTTTGAGGCCCGAGGAATCGAGTTTTATAAAAAATTAGTCGTTGGTTATGATTTAATGCATGAACTTTTTCCCAATAGAATTCTAAAATTAGATGCGGAAGGCGGTCTCGATGAAGTCACTAATTTAATTTTAAAGACGATGGAAAATATGATCAACACCAATCGCGATGGCCACAAAGAACTCTCTGACGAAGAATAAGTAAGATGATTGATAATTTGCAAACTATTCTTTTCAAGAAGTACCAGGACAAGTTTCTTGCTTCTCTTTATATTGCCAATTACGACTCTCGCTCAATTGATCCGGATCTATGGGTGAATGAATTTCTTACCCAGTTCACTCAAATAGAAGATCATCCAGATGTTCTAAAAATACACAAAGCCGAAAAAGAACCAGAATACAAAGTGGACTCCGCCCAGATCCGTGATTTTCTAAAATTTATCAATTACAGACCTCTGCAATTGGAAAAGAAATTTATTTTTATTTTCGACGCACATGATATCTCCACCATTTTATCAAATAAATTATTAAAAATTTTTGAAGAATTGGGATCAAATTTTTGTCTTTTTTTAATGGTGCCAGACAATGCCCATATGCTCCCAACGGTTCTTAGTCGTGCTATAAAACTTCAAATTCCAAATAAAAAAGAAGTAAAAATCCAAGGACTGGACTTCTCCGAGGTCCATACTCCACAAGATCTATTGGCTTTATTAAAAGAGAATGGCAGTAACACCCAAGATGAAAAGAAATTTATTGAACAAACCATTGAACATTTTCTTACGCAAAGCAAAGATTCACCTGAATACTTCAATAATCTCGAAGAACTTTTAAAAATCCTCGCCGATAATGAGACTTTCAGCAATTTCAACAATTCTAAACTTGCCAGAATGACTAGATTTTTTAAGTAATCTTATTGCCTTGTGCAGTGACAATTTTCACTAAAATCGAAATAATATTTAATACTTAAACTCAATCATGGATTAAAAAGCAATGCAGCCTAATGCACATATATATGCAAACACTGAAACTGTTTTAGAAGAAGCACTAGAAATCGAAATCATCAACTATGATGATGCTGATATAGACATTTCTAATACAAATAATAACGACACTGAATACGTCTACAACAGTGAAGAAACAGAAGAAGACCAAAAGCTTCAAGAAGAAAAAGAAAACTCTCGTTTTAAAGAAGGCGAAAAGTTAATCATGATCCGCGTCCGTTTTCCTGGAAACGCCCGCTCTTTTCCGTTTTTAGTAGGAAAAAGAAAGTTTGGTTACGGCCAGAAAGTTGTAGCAATGAGTGATAGAGGAATGACTGTTGGATACATCAATTCATTTCCTTATGAGGTTATATTTAACAAATCAATGCTTCCTGTACGATCAATCGCAAAAGTGGCCAGTGCAGAAGACATTCAAGCTCAAGTTGAATTTAGAGACTCTGAGAAAAAAGCTGAAGTTATTTGTATTCGTTTAATTGACCGCCATCAACTAGATATGATTTTAACTCATGTTGAGTTTACTCAATTTGGTAAGAAGGCCGTTTTCTACTTCAATGCTCCTGCTAGAGTTGACTTCAGAGACCTTGTAAAAGACCTTGTATATGACCTAAAAATGAGAATTGAATTGAGACAAATTTCAGTGCGAGATCGCGCTGCCGCTCTTGGTTCGGTTGGTGCTTGTGGACTTCAAACTTGCTGTTCATCTTTTTTAAAAAATTACGGAAACGTTTCAATTAAGATGGCGAAAAATCAAAACCTCGCATTAATACCTACTAAACTCAATGGTGTTTGTGGACAGATCAAATGCTGTATTCGTTATGAAGATGATGTTTATACAGACAAAAGAAAAAATTTGCCTCGTGAAGGAACTTTTATCCGCGCTATTAACGGTGATAAAGGTAAAGTTCAAAAACTCAATATTCTCATCGAGCAATTTGAATTGCTGACAGATACTGGTGTTCGTCGCCGTTATTCTTCAAATCAATACAAAGGAAGAGAATCTGATCTAGGCAACGACTACCGCTTCCCGGAATTCTTCGACAATATTATTAATGAAACTCAATCAGTTATTGGGATTTCATTAGAAGAACAATTGAAGGCCGACAAATTTCTTGAACACAATTCGTTAGCGACACTTGATCGTGACGTAGATCAAAATGATGCTAATTTCTTTAAAAAGAATGATGAATTTGAAGATTTTGTAGATGAAGATGAAAACATAGTTGCACCGATTATTGAGCATAAAAAAGATGTTCATCCTCCGAGACAGAATCAGAATCAAAATCAAAAACGCGAGCAAAATGCTGGTCCTAATAATAGACCACAAAACAGTAATCAGAATCGCAATCGCAATAACCCTAATCAAAACCGCAATAAAAATAATAGCGGGACTCCAGGCACTAGCGGTGGCGGAAACAAACCTGCGACTTAAATTTTAATTTTGTTTTTAACTCCTCAGAGAATTTTTTAAATTATTTTGAGGGGTTATTGTAAATTGCGCTCCAGGTGAATTAAAATTTAAAACAATTTATTGATATTTTTATGACATCTGCTAAAATAAAAACTGGTGGTTTTAGATTTGAAATTTTGCAGGATCCTTTTCATAAACCACCAGAAAACTTCTCAAATTCTTGAGGAATCTTTTAACCGAATTATCATAATTACCTCCATTTTTTGAGAATTAGCAGCACGAAAGTTTATAGATTTTCTAGTATGAAATGGACTTGAATTCCAGCGCATAAATAATGCCTTAATGAAATATACATTTTTATAAGTAGCCGTTTTTATAAAAAATTATTCCTTATGGAATAAAATTAACTTAAAACAAATATTGTTTTAGCCGATTATTCGGTATGAAAAATTTAATCAAAGTATTCGCTGCCGGCCCTCTACTTATTTGGTCTCTTACAATATATGCAAAAGAACCAGGATCAGATCCCTATCAGGCCATTGAATATATAAAATTAGACAACGGTGTTAGTGTTTATCTCGCCCCTAGTGAAGAGACAAATTTAACAGAAATCAGACTTGATGTAGGTGTAGGATGGGAAGCTGAAAATAAAAGTAACTGGGGCGTATCTCATCTCCTGGAGCACGTTTTATTCAGAGACAAGCAACTTAAAGAAGAGATGAGTTATCTGCAAATCATAAAAGAAGCTGGCGGTAGGGCCAACGGTCAAACCGACTCTCGCCTCACTAGCTATTACGGTTCAATACCTTCTTCTAAAAGTAAATGGCTCTTAGATACATTTTCGAAAATGCTCCTGCATCCAAATATGACAAATGAAAATGTACAAAAAGAAAAAAGCACTGTTGAGTTAGAAATTGGCCGTCCAGGCCCGGTTACACAGGCGTTGGGTTTTAATCCTTTTGATAAGTTTTATCCGAGTTATTTAAAAAGCAGTTCTTTTTGGGAAACAGAATTCAAAATATCTAATGATAACCTCTTTAGTAAATCTGAAGAACAACTATCTAATCAAAAGCTGACTCTTGTTCAAATCAATGATCATTATAATAATTATTATTACCCATCAAATATGAAACTATTTGTTGCCGGAAAATTCACTAAAAAAGAAATAATGGATACAATTATTATGACATGGGGAACTCTTAAGCCTCGAGTTGGATTAAGTTTAAAACCAGTGAAAAAAGCAGAACCGCGCCTCGAGCCTTATATCCATACTGATGTTACTCAAGAAAATAATTCAGTCTACATTGGAACAAAAGCCTGGAATTTTACAAATCAAGACCAAGAAATTTTAAGTTCATATTCAAATTATCTTGCTCATAGATTAATGAAAGAGATTCGTAACCTTAAAGGACAAGCTTATACCGCTCATGCTGAAAATTATTTTCATAAAGATTATGGATATACTTACGTTGGATTTCAAACACCGAAGGAAAATCTCGATAGCAATTTATAACTTGTAAAAAAATACATCGATGAACAAGCAACACATGGCGGACTTAAGACTAAAGAAGTTCAAGAGGCCATTGAACTGCATTTGGCCGAATATCAATTAAAAGGAAAAGAAGCTAGCGTCATGATGGAATATGCCAAAGAATATCAAAGCATACAAGAAGATGAAGGAGTTTTTTCATCGCCTTTTTTAGCCGTTAAAAATACTACTACTACTCAATATAACGAAATCTTAAAAAAATACTTCAAACCTGAACAACGTTATGAATATCTTTACAAGGCTCCAATCCTTTTTGCCTATGATTATGTTTTATTCTCTGCACTTGCTTTGATTTTAACATTCACAGGCCTTCGTTTTGTCCTCACTAAAGAATTTAAAAATGATCATATCCGTTGGGTTAGAAAAGTAAAATATCCTCCATTAAAACTTCTAGAGATGACTGCATTGGTATTTGGTTTTTTTATTTTTGTTCATATTGAATATCTTGTTACAAAAACTGTCGGGAATTCTAATTTTTTCCAATCTCACTTAATATTAAGCCAATATCTTCTACCTGCGCTTGCAATGTCAGGCATCGTGATGACATTCCAAATTACTTTATCAGCATTGCCAAAAAAACTTATGGTGATGGACGATCAATTAATAATTAAAAGTATTTCTTATTATTCAAAAAAATTTCCTCTAAATGAAATTGAATCAATTGAGATAAGCAAAACTCTCTTTTATCCTTTTCCTATTTCAAAATGGATTAGGAAGGTTGGTTTCAGATATTTTAACTTCAGCATGAAATTCTGGAAACCAGGATTATTGATAAATATGAAAAATGGGAAAGCTTATTTTTTCAGTATCGAGTCTGCTAAAGATGCCCAGCGCGAACTGGTACAATTTATTCCTGAAAGCAAACTAAACCCTGTTGATCACAACATCGCTGCATAGTATTGGTTAATGCTTTAACCTCGAATATGCCATGCTCGCGGTTTGGTAAACGCTAAAATCCCCAAGTATGAAAGAGTCGTTCCCAATCCAGAATTTTTTCTTCCGGCCCATGGAAGATAAGGACTCACGCGATCACAACAATTAATATAGGCAGTACCTGCATCAACTTGACCTGCTATTTTTTTAGCGCGATCAATATTTTTTGAATACACAGAAGCCGTTAATCCATACTCACAATCATTCATCAACTTAATGGCCTCTTCGTCATTTTTCACTTTCATTACACCTATGACCGGCCCAAAAGTTTCTTCCGTCATCACTTTCATATTATGATTAACATCGACCAGTACAGTTGGTTCAAAATAATTTCCATCTGACTTTATTTTTTTACCACCAATAAGAACCTTTGCGCCTTTGGAAACGGCATCTTGAATTTGTGAATCTAGGAAATCTAAGTGTGTTGGTCTTGTAATGGCCCCCGTAGAAAAATTTTTAATTTCAGGTAGAAAATATGTCATAAATTCATCGTAAACTTTTTCATTCACATAGACCCGTTCGACAGCGCAACAGCTTTGACCATTATTATAAAGACAGCCTTCGGCCACTGCACCCGCAACTTGTTTAATATCATTTACGTCATCCGTTACATAAAGAGGATCTTTACCCCCGAGTTCTAGACCGACTGGTACCAATTTATGCGCCACTTTCTCGGCAATATACTTGCCCGTCTTAAAACTACCGGTGAAAAAATATCCGTCGAGAGGAAGATCGAGTAGAACTTCGCCAATTCTAGAATCCCCAATTAAAGGGACGAAGATATTTGTGGGAACACCCGCTTCGTGCATCAGTTTGGCAATATTTAGTCCAGTTAAAGTAGCAAATTCAGAAGGTTTATAAAGAACTGCATTTCCTGCAATCAGGGCGGGAATAAAAACATTCACTCCAACCAAAAATGGATAATTCCAGGCAGAAATATTAGCAATCACGCCCAGAGGATCGAAACTTAAAACTTCTTTGGTATTGCCATCAGTATGAACGTGATTTTCACTCAACCATTTTTTGGAATTTTCGATAAAAAAAGTTATGCGCTTTTGAGCGCCATTAATTTCGTTTAAAGATTCTTGCAATGGCTTTCCCATTTCACTTGTTAAATCATTAGCTAAAATTTCACTATTTTTGGCAAGCAATTCAGAAAATTTCGTAATGACAAAAAGTCGACTTTCCATGGTTTGAGCGGCCCAACTTTTGTGAGCGGCTTTTGCCATTTCAAATTTTTCAGTCACAGAGGATTTTGTATCCTCACCTACTTCTTTTATTAATTTATTGGTTGCTGGGTTTAATATTTTCATTCAAGCCTCTTTAAAAAATAATTTAACAGTGGTTCAGGATCTATTACAGTGTCTTTAATGGTGTGAGAAAATTCCGGATGCCATTGAACGGCCAAAACAAAATTCTCGTCCATATTTTTATAATGAAAAGCTTCAATAATTTTATCATCAGGACTTAGTGCATCGACCACAAGATCATTACCCAAAGTTTTAATTCCTTGATGGTGAACAGAATTTACAGTTAATTTCTTTTTGTTGTAAATTTGCTCCAAGAGACTTCCAGATGGGCATTCCACCTCGTGAAATATCTTGTCGTATAATTCCGCGTTTCTGTGTTCTATGTTGGTCTTAGTTTGTATTTTTAAATCTTGGTAGAGACTCCCGCCAAAATATACATTGGCCAGCTGAAACCCACGGCATATGGCCAGAATAGGCTTCTTATTTTTAAAGGCGTAATCCATAATTTTAAGTTCATATTGATCGCGGTGATAATCCCCAGGCCATCTACCATTTTCAATCATTTCTTCTTTATAACTCTTAGGTGAAACATCTGCTCCACCTTGAAAAACAAAACCATCCATCTCGTGAAGGTATTGCTCTAACTCTGCCCAAGGAACATCAGGAAGCAAAATCGGCATTACTCCAATTCTGGAAAGGAATCGACTCATGTCATGCTCAAAATAGGTCAATGTTTTCTGACCAAACACCGCTCTTGTTGGATCTGGATACATAAAACATGTTGTAACCCCAAGCTTAATCATCTTTTTTTCCATCTTATAAACTTTTTGAATATATTTCTAAAAAGTCTTTTTTAGTTACTGGCTTTTCATTTGAAGGCCAGCAAGGATCTTTGATTGCAAGTTCTGCTAGTGCTTCTAAATGAGAACTATTAACATTTTGAGTAGAAAGTTTAGAAGGAATATTTAACTTTTTATTCAAGTCGTTAATCCATGCTATTAGCCCTTCCGGTGATGTATCTTTTAACCCTATAGCAATAGCAATAGTCGTCATGCGTGGACCTGAAACAGATTTATTAAATTCCATTCCGTAGGGAAGCATAATTGCATTTGCCAACCCATGGTGCATATCAACTAATGTCGAGAGTGGATGTGCTAACGAATGCACAATGCCTAAACCTTTTTGAAAAGCTGTAGCACCCATTAAAGAACCCATCATCATTTTTGCACGAGATTCAAAATCAGGATTATGAGTTGCTTTCTCAATGCTTTGAGCGATTAATTTAATTCCTTCTAATGCGATACCATCGCACATAGGAGAGAAACCTTTTGCAAGATAGGCTTCGATATTATGAGTAAGTGCATCCATCCCAGTAGCGGCAGTTACAAATGAAGGAAGCTCCATTGATAGCATTGGATCAGCAAAAACTTTACGGGCCATAAGTTTTGGCGAGAAAAGTATTTTTTTCGCATGAGTGATATCATCGGAAATAACTGTTGAGCGACCGACTTCAGAACCAGTTCCAGAAGTAGTTGGCACTGTGACGAAATAAGGAATTTCTCCAGTTACGTATTGATCTCCACCAAGAGCGTCGTCGTAATCAAAAAGATCACGGTGATGATTAATTTTTAGGGCAATTGCACGGGCCACGTCCATGCTCGCTCCGCCCCCAAAACCAATGATTGAATCGCAATTATTTTTTGCAAATACTTCTGCACCTTTTAGGACATTTGATTTCACCGGATTTTTATCAATACCTGAAAAGACTGCAACCTGAAGCCCTGCACTCTTTAGCATGTCTGTGACTTGAGTAAACACTGGCAACTTAACTAATCCCGGGTCAGAGACCACTAACACGTGTTTTAAGCCTTGATCTTTTAAATGCGGCCCTAGTTCCAAAATGACATCTTTTCCAAAACGAACAAGTGTTGGGAAATTATAATTATATTTAGCATTCCACTCATGATTCATAAATTTTTCCTTTATATATTTTTTAATTAAACTATTTCAAAATAACGTTTAAATTCCCAATCTGTCACTGCTTTTGCATGTTGTTTCCATTCCCATTCGCGAGTGTCTGTAAAATGTTTCACAAACTTTTCGCCAAATATTTCTTTTGCAACGCTTGAGCTCTTCATGGCCTGAGTCGCATCCCAAAGATTTCTTGGAAGACAGCCATTTTTCAAATCACGATATCCGCTTCCTTCAGTCATAGCGACATCAAGTTTCATTTTATTTTTAATACCATATAGTCCTGAAGCAAGAGCTGCTGCATGAGCAAGATATGGATTGGCGTCAGAACCCACCACCCGCAATTCAATCCGTGTAGATTGTGATCCGGCCAAAAGCGCACGAACACAAGTTGTGCGATTATCTATGCCCCAGGTCACTGTAGTTGGGGCCCAAGCACCCTCAACTAATCTTTTAAATGAATTAATCGTTGGTGCATACATTGGTAATACAAAAGGCATGCAATGAAGAAGTCCTGCAATATAACTCTCCATAAGCGGACTCATTTTTGTTTTACTTTTATCGTCATAAAAAACATTCTCTTTTTCATTCCGAAGACTCTGGTGAATATGTCCAGAGCACCCAGGAAGTTTTTCATTAATTTTCGCCATAAAAGTTGGCATAATTCCGTAGCGCAATCCAATTTCTTTTACACCAGATTTAAAAAGTACGGCCCTATCTGCTGACTCGAGTACATCGCCGTAAAGAATGGCCGCCTCTAAAACTCCGGGACCTGTCTCAGTATGCAGTCCTTCGATCGGTACATTAAACTTAAACATCAAATCATAAATATCATTTAGAAATTCTTTATTCTTTGCCATCCGTAAAATGGAGTAACCAAACATCCCTTCGGTAAGAGGTTTGGGATTATTGAAATTTTTTTCATGTAAACTTTCTGATGTTTCTCTAAAATTAAACCACTCAAATTCCTGACCAAAAAAAGGTTGAAAGCCAAGCTTAATTGTTTCGTCCTTTATTTTTTTTAAAAGATTTCTGGGGCAAATATCAATATTAAAATCCCCTAAGAAAAAAGGAACGTCATTATCCCAAGGAACTTTTCTAAAGGTATTTAAATCCAGTGTGGCATTGGCATCGGGATAACCAGTATGCCATCCTGTAAAATCCATTCCATCAATCGCAAGATCGTTAATATCCCAACCGAAGATCACATCACAAAAACCAAATCCGCCTTCAATCGCCGAAAGAAATTTATTTTTGTGAAGATACTTTCCCCGCAAAACGCCATCTAAATCAGTAATGGCCACCTTAACTTTTGGATTAGATGAGTTTTTTACTTCGTTAATGATCTGTTCTTTTGTTAACTTCATGCTGAACCCTAATTTAATTTTTTTGTTTCTATTATTCTAATAGCAACCCTAAAAAATGAAACTCGGTAAAGTATGCAAATATTCTTTATTTAAAGTATTTATGTCAGGTGATTATTGGAAATTTTTATTTCCCTAAGACGATACTCTTTAGGGCATTAACAGTCTGCTCATAAGAAAGCTTGGTGTATCTTCCTTCAAGTCGTACAAAAGATGATCGAAGTCTCAGGATTGTTATCTAAAAAAATGGCGGCCTCTTTGAGCTATCTCTTTCAATAACATCAAAGCATAAAGTTTTTAAAATATTTAATTTTAAAACTGTTCTGAGGTCAAAATCAGTTTTAAGAGTAGTACTTGAATCAAGAAGAATTTTTCGGCAAAATGTAAATTATCTTTATTTTTTAATTACTTAAAATTGTTAATTCTTTTTGTAAAATTTGTCAGTTACGGCTTAATGTTTAGATCTGTTTAGATACTTGATAATTTCAAAAATGATAAACAATATTATTTTTGGTTAAATAAGATTTCCCCCATGCAACATAACTGATGGACTGAGCCTTAAATTCTAACGGCCGGATGTTCTGACATTGATTAAATTTATATTTAATAGGAGTATACAGCGTAGACCTCATGAAGGATTGTGGGTTGGAAAATCCTTGATAAAAATCTGCATAAGCACTACCAACTGAAGTTCCAATTAAGGGTAATTCCACGGATAATAAATTCTCGTCACAGTAAAAGCTAAGCCTAGCATTATGTATAACAATATTTGGCCCTAAGGTATAAAACCTAGAAGTTTCTTCTGAAAAGAATAAGAATTCTTTTTTATCTTTGTCGGTAAGCAAGTAAAAAGCTGGTCCATTTTCTTTAAATATCGGAATCCTGTACTGAACAAGATATTGATGATTTTTCAAAAAATTAGATGAAATAGAATTGGGTAATCCGGTGTTTTGAATGGATATAGGCAATAGGTTGCCGATCATTTTATAATTGAGAATAATGAAAGGAGGAATTTCTCTTCTGTTCGTTATTATCATTTTGGATTCTTTGATCAGTTTTCTCCATATAGGTTCAACTGTCAGATTTTGATTCATATCCAGCAAATTTTTCGCTCGTTTATGAACGATAATATAACCATTATCATTGAAACTCGTTATGGAGGATGTTGTATGATCCAAAAGCGATTGATAGACATAGTGTGCAGTAAATTCAGGAAGCACTCCAACCCAGAAAACCCGAAGACCAAATTCTTCGGCACTCCATGATGTTTCTGAGAGAATCAACTTAGAAATGCTTTCTAGTGAATGCAAAGGTATGAGTTTAATTTTTTTATCAATTCGTGCGTGCCAGACTTCAGAGTATCCTTGCATCGTTAAAATAAGAAATGCAACTCCTGTGAAAAAAATTTTATCTTTTGAAACCTTGAAATAAAAAAACAAATTCAATCCTAAGAGAATCAAGGAACAGTAGCTAAAATAAAAAATTTTTAGAAAAAATAAATTTATTGCAAAAAAAATAATAAATAATAAGTAAAATAAAGTTTCAATTTTCATTTTATAGAATTGCGAAATGCCAAAAGCTATATAACACAGACCTACCAGAGTTGGCAAAAGAAGATAACGAGGATTTTCTCTCGTAATAAAAACTGGATAAACAAAGACTATCACTAAAAAGAAGACACTTAAAAAAATTAAATCCCATTTCAATAATCGAATATTTTTCACACTGAATGCTTGAAACATTCTGCAACAAAAAACACTGAAAAATATAGATAAATATAAAAAACCAAAAGATCCATAAATAGATTTCAAAATCCATGATAAAGATCCTCTTGCCCATGGGTCTTTATACATAAAAATGAAATAATTGGATAAATCTTCTGTTTGATTAACTAACCTATATTCTTGAGTCTTGGTTGCACTAAAAAAAAGCCAGATGAAATAAGGGATAAAAGGTAAGCAAAATAAGATAATTCCTTTGAACCAAATCTTTTTATTTTTAATAACTAAAAGATAAATAATAGATCCTGGAATTAACCAAAACAAACTTGACATATGAATTTGTGTAGCCAAAGCATTTATCAAACAAAAAATATACCATTTGTTATCTTCTTTTTTAGTCGTATAAATCGAGTAGAGTAATATCATCAGGAATGACCAGAAGATCAGAATATAACTGGGATTCCAGACCATATCTCTTAAATTCTTCAAGATCGGATTAATGCTAAAGATGAGGAAAACAATTAAAAGTGCCGACCTGAATTTTGGATGTTTAAAATTAATCCAAATCAGACCAAAAGAACTACTGATTGTAATAACCATGAAATAGGCACAAGCTTTATACCCTCCAATTAAGTAGGGAATCAAAATAAAGTAATAATAAAATGGTCCTGGAATATTGCCATGCCTAGATAGCTCAGGACCAAACCATACCAAATGCCCACTCAATATTTCCTTTACCCGCAAGTAATCCCGCAAGTTAAAAACATTGGGAAGAATAATATCGAGGTCTCGAATGAAAAGAATAAAAAAAATGAATGAGAGAAAGACTCCTTCTACTATACAAGGGTTGGAAGCAACCCAGTTTTTTAGTTTTGATCCCAAGCTATTCATTCCGGTTCTCAAGAAGTATTACCATTTATTGTAAGCAATATTTCGTTAAAAAGTCTTTAAAAAGTATAGATAAATAGTTTATTAAGTTGATTAAGTTAAGCAAGATTATTAAGCTTATTAAATGCAGATTTCAAGAGAGCAATTTTCATTTGCTGCTGCAATTGCTTTTCGCATTCAAATGATATCAATTTTCTAATTGAAGAGTCTTCACCAATTCAAAAATCCCAATTTTTTTTGACCTTTCCATTGATGGAAAAATTCCATTGAAAAAAGAATTGATGAAACAATGAAAATATTTAACATTTTACCAGCTAAAACCAACGGGTTTTATCCCGACTCTAGAACACATTCATTTTTACAACACCCCAGTAAAAGTAATCATCCCTTTCTATTCCCCCAAAGGAAACCGTCAGTTAACAGAAATCAATTTTTTAACTTCAAATATTACAATGAATAAATAGCTCTCTGGGATACTCTAGGGGGGCATTTCTGTTCGCGATCAAAATATTTTGCAATCACGATAAGAAAAAAATTATCTTTATCAACGCAAAAACTCTTGAAATAGAATCTTCTCTTTTCCACAAAGGGGACAAGCTTCATCCCATATGCTAAGACTGCAAACATACTACTTTTAATTCCTCAGTGAATTTTTTTATTTCTTCTGAAGAATTATAGTAATGAAGAGAAGCTCTAACTATAGAATCGATTTTTCTTTCTTTTAAATCTATAGAAAATTCCACTTTGCCTGTCGAGACATTAATTTTTTTTGTTCTCATTTGTTCACTGAATTGATAAGGGTTAATCTTATCGATGCTAAATGTAATAATCCCAGACTTAATAATGCCACTATCGCATAAAGTGACTTGTGGAATCTCACTCAATTCATCCCTTAGTTCTTGTGCGACTGCTTGAACGCGTTTCCAAATATTTTCTAATCCAATATTGAGAGCATATTCCACCGCGGTTCCTAATCCTATCCGACTTGCATAACTCATTTCAAAATTTTCGAAACGCTTGGCCGTTTCAATTAAAGTATAGCTTCCGCTTGTGTTTAGAGTTGCTGAACTAAAATCAACAAATAAAGGTTCAAGATTATATTTTTTTAAAACACTTTCACGAATATAAAGAAACCCCGAGCCACGAGGGGCCCGCAAAAACTTTCTTCCAGTGGCCGCTAAAAAATCACAACCTATTTTTTCTACATCAATTGGCATCTGCCCAATTGATTGACAGGCGTCCAGTAAAAATAAGGCACCTACCGATTTTGCAATATCACTAATTCCAACTAGAGGATTAACCAGGCCATTAGTGGAAGGCACATGGGTTATGGCGATTAGTTTTACTTTTTCATCTACCATATCGGCCAAGGCCTCTAGCGAGCACTGACCATCAGAATCGTTGGGTATAAAATCTATTTTAAAATTCAACTTCTTTTTGAGCTGTAGTAGTGCCAGATAATTACTAATGTATTCTGAGTGAGAGGTAAGGACACGGTCGCCCTCTTGGAAAGTAATAGATGAAAGCGCCAAGTCCCAGGCTCGAGTTGCACTCTCCACTATGGCCACTTCAGAAAGTTTGCAATTAATCATGAGCGCTATAGATTGATAGACCTTTGCATGTTGAGCACTAAACTCAAGTGCTGTCTCATAGCCGCCAATGCGAGCTTCTGTTTTAAGGTAATTAATTGTTGCTTCAAGGACTTGATTAGGAGGAAGAGAAGAGCCGGCATTATTAAAATGAATGGTATGAAGACAGCCAGAAGTATCATTTCTGGCCGAGTTTAAATTAAAAGTCACAATTTTTTGGAGTTCTTGGGAAAGGAATAACATCTCGAATATTATTTACTCCAGTGATGTACATTAAAGCACGCTCAAACCCCAGGCCAAAACCTGCGTGAGGAACAGAACCAAAACGCCGAAGATCTAGATACCACCAGAGTGGATCTTTATTCATATTCATTTCATCCATTCTTTTTTCGAGTTTCTCTAAATTGTCTTCACGTTGTGAGCCACCGATAATCTCTCCAATACCTGGAACAAGAATATCCATGGCCTTAACTGTTTTTCCATCAGTATTTAATTTCATGTAAAAAGCTTTAAACTCTTTTGGGTAATCAGTGACAATCACTGGCAATTTGAAATGTTCTTCAGCTAAAAATCTTTCATGCTCTGTTTGAAGTTCATGGCCCCAAGTTGTTGGGTATTCGAATTTGCGAACTTTGGGATCAACTTTAGATAAAATTTCAATCGCCTCAGTATAAGTAATGCGAATAAACTTAGAATCGCGAACATGCTTCAATACTTCCATATGGTCTTTTGAAGCAGTTGAGTCTTCACGAGAAAATAAAAATTCTAATTCAGCAGCAGCATGTTCCAGAGAATAAGAAATAAGAAATTTAATATAATCAGTGGCAAGACTTGCGATCTCATCAAGATCGGCAAACGCCACTTCTGGTTCAATCATCCAAAACTCTGATAGGTGACGGGTTGTGTTTGAGTTTTCTGAACGAAATGTTGGACCGAAAGTATAAATAGATCCCAATCCCATTGCATAACACTCACCTTCAAGCTGTCCTGTAACTGCCAGGAAAACTTCTTTTCCAAAATAATCTTTTGAAAAATCTAATTTACCATCTTTTGTTTTTGGAGCTTTATTTATGTCAGTGGCAAGAGTTGAAATGGTAAACATCTCTCCTGCACCTTCTGCATCAACTCCAGAAATAATTGGTGAATTCAAATAAAAGAATCCACGTTTTGAGAAAAATTCATGAGTCGCCATGGCCAGGTGATGGCGAACGCGCATGATAGCACCAAAAGTATTGGTTCGAATCCTTAGATGAGCTTGCTCTCTTAAGAATTCCAAAGAAGTTGCTTTCTTTTGTAGTGGGTATGTCTCATCGACTTTGCCAATAATCTCTACAGAAATGGCCTGCATTTCTACTGATTGGACTTTTCCTCCGCCCTTGACTAAACGACCAGTAATGGCTACCGCTGAACCAGATAAAAGGGCCGCGACATCTGTATAATTTGGAAGTACTTCATCGACAACGATCTGCAGAGAATTTTGTGAAGAGCCGTCGTTTAATACGATAAATGAAAACTTTTTTGAATTTCGGACAGATCGAATCCACCCTTTAACTGTGGCTTCAACATCAACAATATTATCTTTCAAAATATCTTTAACTAATAAACGAGACATAGAATATTCCTTTTATAAAGTTTTAGCTTTTATTTCTAAAACTTGATCTTTTTTCAAACGGGCACCAAATTGTGTAACTAATAATGAAGAGGCCATGCAGCCTAGCTTCGCGGCTTCTGCGTATGAAATTCCTGAATTAATAGCGTAGAGAAATGCACCTGCATAAAGATCTCCTGCGCCGTTGGTATCAATTGCTTCAACTGGAGTCGTAACAACGTAAATTTCTTTTTCACCATCAAAAACGAATGCGCCTTTAGGGCCCAGAGTAATTGAAAAAGCTTTGGCAATTTTTTTCAAAACTTTTGCAGCATCAACAACATTATTTGTTTTAGTGTAAGCATAAGCTTCTGCTTCATTACAAAAAAGTAAATCAACTCCATCTCCAATCATTTCGGCGAGGCC
>JACMPM010000093.1 GCA_014377485.1 Bacteriovorax sp.
TTAAATTGATCGCCACAGGTTTGGCAATTCCGTCATAGAGCTCAAAAAGCGTGATAGATTTTTCACAATGTAGTCCATTAATCGGAACTAAAAGTTCCATCGCGGAAAAATCGATCACAGTCAAAGAGTCCATAAAAGAAGAATTTTCGTGGCCAGTGAAAACATCTTAATGATCGCTATACTAGATTGGGGCATGGGTGTAGTGGGTGCTTTAAGGACACAAGGAAAAAGCACAGACGTCACCTATTTTTCAGATTCCGAATTTATACCTTACGGTAAGCTCAAAGAAAAGAATTAAGAGATCGGTTTCATTATATAGCTTTTTTCTAGCATCCTTAGTGGAATTGAAGTTAATTAGGTAAAAGCATTTCTCTTTAAAACTTCGTTCCACAACAAAATAGTTCATAATTTAAACCTATACTTACTATTGATTCTTGGTATTTATTTTATTTTTTATGGTTATTTATAATAAAAACATAGAATAAAAAAAAGGGAAATAATATGAAAATAAGAATTGAATCGGCAACAGAAAAATCAGCAGCGATCAGAGAAAAACTAATAGAAGATCTTGGTGAACAATTTGGACGAGAAACAGAAGAGAAACTTGACTCAAAAAAAATTATTATTGCAAAATCAGAAATCAAAAATTTTGGAAAAGCAGATGAAGTGAGAAATTTTCCAAAAGGTAAATTGGAATTAGTCAACGTTGGTGGGAAAACCATAGGACGGGCGATCTTACGGCCAGGCTGGAAATGGTCAACTTCCGTTAAGCCTATTGCTTTAACAGAAAGTTGCGAAGCTCCCCATTTTCAATATCATGTCTCAGGAGTTCTTAAAGTAAAAATGGACAGCGGTGAAGAATACGAACTACGAGCTGGGGACATATCAATGTTCTCCCCTGGTCACGATGCATGGGTTGTAGGAGATGAACCAGTAGTTATTGTGGATTTTCAGGGAATGGTAAACTACGCGAAAAAAAATATTCACTAAAACAATCTTTTAGTAAAGCGAGGGAGATTGGCTTTTTAGGTCCTATGGTAATTTGCATTACCTCAGTCCTAGGAATACTATTTCCAACTAAATCAGCTTGATAATATTTAATAAAAATATTAAGAATGTTTTACATAGTTTAAGTGAATGTCTTTAATTTTTAATTTTTTCTATAGATCAATTATAGATTGCTTCTTTTTCACAATTCTTCTTCAATATAGACTGAATGGAGTTTGACTATGAAAATGTTTTTTATTCTATTTATTTTAATTCCAGCGATTTGTTTTGCTGTGCCAAAAGTATATCGACCTGCGGCCATTCCTGGTCCAAATATCGGCATTAAATTTCAAATCCCCTATACACTTGGAACCCACGAAGGTGATGTACGTATTATTTCAGGAAGTATTACAATTGATACAATCGATCCATCAACAGCAACTGGTGAATTGAGAGTACCCATTGAATCATTAACCACGAATAAAGCTGAAAGAGATTGCCATCTTCGTGAGTCCTTAGGATTAAATTATCACCTATCAGATTTTCCCAAAGAACATATTTGTGACAATCAATTCCACTTGCCTGCAACCGGAAAAAATTCAATCGCCTTCCCACTCATAACCTTAAAAATTGTATCTATTAATTCTTTAGATAGAACAAAACAAATTAAGTTCGATAGTGAGACGGAAATCGAAGTTGTGGGTCTGTGGAATATACATGGAAAAACTAACCAAATTAAATTTCCGATGAGGATAATACCTGAAGGCAATAAATTGAAAGTTGTGGGTGAGGTTCCTTTTTCATTAAATTCATTTGATATAAAAGTAAAACCTGCACATATGGCATTTTTTACAATAAGTGTGAAGGATCAAATTAAAGTTATATTTGATCTTTTGTTAGTGCCTGATCCATAATTATTCCAGATTACTATAGACCTTAAAATTTGCCGAATCTTCTAACATCGCTAAAAAGGAAGCAACAGGTTGTGCACCTGATATTGAACGCTCTTTATTGAAAATAAAAAACGGAACGCCTCTTATACCCAAAGCTCCCGCTTGATCTTCATCGCGACGAACATCCTGGCCAAACTTTTCACTCTCCAAAACAGTTTGAACTTCTTCATTGTCTAATCCTAAATTCAAAGCTGCTTCTTTCAAGACTTTATGGTCGGAAATATCTAATCCTTCGATAAATTTCAACGATAATAATTTCTCTTTTAACTGATCTTGAACTCCATGTAATTTTGCTAAATGAAGTATTCTATGGGCATCGAAAGAATTTGCCGGAATAACCTTGTCCATATGAAAATCTAGCCCGACACTTCGGGCATTTTTTGTCATTTCTAAATTCATCTGTTCTGCCCATGCTCGGTCCTTGCCATATTTGTTCGCTAGACGTTCGGTATTATCGGCACCTTTTGGAGGAATAGTATATGGATCTAATTCAAAACTTTTCCACTCCACATCTACTAAATTGGCATTTGGAAATTTTTTTAAAGCTTTTTCTAAATTTCTTTTTCCAATATAACAAAACGGACAATTTATGTCTGACCATACTTCAATTTTTATCATGTTTCATCTTCCTTTTAGGTAAACTCACCTATTGAGTCTAACAAAAAATATTACAATTTTAAAAGCACTCATTATAATTAAATATTGTTATATTACCAATTGAAAAAAGTTAAGCTTTTAGATAAAGAGAGTTAAAGTCGCAGACCATTCCTGTAACAAGAAATAATTGTATTGCAGTCCTAACATAAGATAGCGGTTCACTACATATTCAGTTCCATAGTAGATATCAGACTTTTTGTGATTCACAAGCAAGACATTATTTTGAAAATCGAGATTGGGTGATAGTTCTTTTCTTAGGGCCAGATTGAACAGAAAGTTTTTACAACTGTATGAGCTTGAGAAAAGCATAATACGAGTGTCTTCGTTATAGAATTTAAATCTGGTATTTATCATTCCAAAATCTAATGACAAATTTTTTATTTTAGTTCCAATAGTGAGGGTTTTTACTGAAAATTTCTCCTGGTAAATTGAACTATTATAAGTGGTTGAATATGAAATATTTGTATAAGGATTGGTATAATTTGCTAAATCAACTTTAACATCGTCTTGATAAAGATAAGCCCCGAAATTCAGGAAAGACACTCTGGCCGAAATGCCGACTCCGGGATTGAGTTTTTTAATATCCGGGTTTCGCTTAACGGAGACTCCGATATCTAATCCTAAGAATTTTTTATCTATTAACTTTATACCCACTGCTAAATTTATTTTTTTATTCTTATATTGAATTTTATCTAACTTGCGAGTTAATAAAAGATTATCAATTTCAATTGAGCGGTTGCCAAAAAAACTATTTTCAAGCGTCGGAGAAACGAGAGCTCCAATTTTACCATTTCCTGTTACGATATTAAAACTTAGGGGATTCTTGGGTTGATAAATAGTTTGAAGTCCCAGACCTCTTACACTACTTATGTTACTTGGATTCAAACTTCCTGCAGAGGCTGATGATGGCAGGGACTGAGAACTGCTGCGTGATGAACCTCCACAATATTTAAAATACTTGCAAAGATCCTGATCTTCCGCTTGGGAAGTATTGATAAAGTAAAATATTAGGAAAACAAATTTGATCACGAATAAAGTATAAATTGAATCTAAGTAATGTGCAAAAAATTGTCCTACCACTCAAAATGGTTTCTAGAAAATAACCATTTAGAGTGGTAGGCAATACATGCCTGATTACATAATATCCTTACAAGCATATGGATCATTATCAATTAAATCCTGGACGCTTTTTAACAACTGATTACAGGCCGGGATAACTTGAGCTTCTTTTCTATTGATCGGACCATAATGACCACGCAATATCCGCAACACTGTCATCGCGTATTCAGTAGCAAAGGCCGGACAAGAAAGATTTAGTTTTTGGTAAACCGCTCCCTCTCCAGATCCTAAAGTGCTAGTTGTTCCACAGTTCGTTCCTTGCTTGAAGACATCAAGAAAACAACGTTCAGGAGTAGCTTTGTATTCTGCATACAATTTACTTAATTCTGGAGATGCCGTCATTGAATCGTAACTCGTCTGAAAAGCTCCAGCTTCGACAGCGCTTGAAGGTCGATTAGATCCTGCCGATCTATCGTACCCCTCACAAAAAGATCCAGAACTTTCTCTCATTCCTAATCCCAAACCTAGAGTGTAAAGAGCTCGTAGAGGTTCTTGCCCAGCAACTGCTACAGAAATAGGTAAAGTTGCAAAAACTGAGTCGTAATGGGCCAAAGCATCTTTAGCTGCATTCCCCGAACTAGCTGCACTCATTATTTTAGACAAAGAAGAATTCGCTTTTAATCGACATAAACTTCTCGCATAACTAAGAGTTACACCTTTGATATATCCGGCCGGTGCTTTTCCACGACCTGCCCATGAAGTATTCGCACAGGTAGAATTTCCAGCGAGAGTTTTGATTTGCTCTATATAAGGACCGCCTGGATTCGTTACTACTGGAGGAGTAGGTGTTGGACTTGGACTCGGTGTCGACGTCGGTAATGGGGTTGGGGTTGGTGTAATTGGTGTCGTTCCATTTGAAGTTGGGTCACCTGCAGTTGCAATATCTGGCATTTTAGCACCGCTTGCGTATACCTGTGCTGATGCACTTAATAGAAACAGAGATATTATAAATAATTTATTATTTATTCGCTTCATTCTAAAGCTCCTATGTTTTAAAAAAATTCCAAAGAAATTTCTTTAAATGGTTTGATCATCATGATCTTTGTACTTTTATAGTGAGCATTGTTTGTGCCAAGACATTTTTGAGCTAAGGCGCTGAATAACAATTAATACTTGTTTTATTAGCAGATAATTCAGTGACAATATGACATTGAAAAAGAACCATGAATACTTTAATCAAGGTTAAATTATCACCGAGGAATTTAATTTATTTTTAAAATGTAATAAGTGAGAAATTATCTTCTAGTTTTTTAATAAAATTTTTGGTCCTAAATTGTCAACTGCTCACGGTCATAAATTCTCTAATAATTCAAAGAGACTATTTTCTATTACAGTATCATCCTTGTCAGGTTTCAAGGTGGCAGTATCATAATCCTTTAGTTATTTTGACTTTTAATTTTTTGGTTAAGTACTAAGACACTAAATAAAATCATTAATTGTAAGAAAATCATGAAATTTTAATTCCTTTTTCTCTATTAGCAGGTCTTAGTCAAACAGCATTTTCTATACCTAGTGATAGTGGCTACCTTTGTGAGTCCAAAACAGGTAAATACAAAATTGAATTTTAGCACTGCCGTTATAGAAATCGGATCAATCTTTTATCAACAAAAATTGATGGTGTTGAAGTCGCAGGTGCAAGCTTGATTGAAGGTTGGGATGGCGATTCTGTTCTGGCATTTGAAATTAATTTACCACAAAAAGTAGATGAGGCTGAATTAAGGCCTTATATCCCCTTACTTTTCATAAAAAATAGTTAGTACAATCGAACAAGCATTTATCTCAAACAATATAAAATAATTATAAATATTATAGATAACTTTTGCTCATCTAATGCCTAAGAATAAAGACTTTGAAGTAACACTTATGGAAATGCTATTTTATAAGTGCTTTACGTTCCTAAAAAGGAGGATTTTATAAGCAAATTATTTTTTTTCTTCGCTTTGATTCTCATTTTAAACTCCAAAATATTTGCTCAACAAACACTTAAAAAAGATGTATCAATGCTCCTGGAAAGTGAGCGTAATTCTATAACTATTTTCCAAAATGAAGCCGATTCGATAGTTAACGTATCAAATATAATTAAAATCCAAAGTGTTATTCCAACAGATGAAACCGAAATTGAATCAGGTATAGGATCCGGGTTTATCTGGGATAAAGAAGGACATATTATTACAAATTTTCACGTTGTCGATGGCGGTTCTTCTTTCTTAATTGCTTTCAAAGACAACAAAAAACAATATCGGGCTAAATTAATTGGTGCTGATCCTATAAAAGATATTGCCGTCTTAAAATTAGATGAAAATCATTTGTCACTGAAACCTATAGATTTAGGAGAATCTAAAGCACTGTTGGTTGGTCAAAAAGCACTAGTGATAGGTTGTCCTCTAGGACTTAATCATACACTGACAACCGGTTCAATTTCAGCACTTGATAGAAAAATTAAAGGTTACGGTGGAATTTCTATCGATGGAATGATTCAAACAGATGCTTCTATTAATCCTGGAAACTCCGGTGGAGCACTATTAGATTCTCAAGGAAAATTGATTGGAATAAATACTATTCTTTATAATGCTTCAGGTGCTCAAGCAAGTGCCGGGCTAGGGTTTGCAATTCCCGTAGATACGGTAAAATCAATAGTCCCCCAGCTCATCAAGTTCGGAAAAGTCATACGACCTGGTTTAGGAATGGTCTTCTTAGAAGATTTTTATGCTCTACGTTTAGGATTAATTGATGGAGTTATGATTAAATTTGTCGATCCAAAAGGTCCAGCGGCTAAATCAGATCTTCAAGGAATAACAAGAAATCTGTGGGGACAAATATTTTTAGGTGATATTATAATCAGCATCGATCAAAATCGAGTTAAAAATAACGATGATATTTTTTCTACTACAGAAAAATATAAAATTGGCGACAAAGTAAAAATAAAATATCTACGTGACAATAAAGAGAAAATAACTTTCGTTACTCTTAATCAAATGTAGAAAAAAATATAATTCCTATGCACCCTCAACTACTTTTTGAAGTTCAATAACTGCATTTTTTAATATTTCTGTTTGACTGGAAAGATCTTTAGAGTATCCATGAAGCTGTTGAGAAAGATCGGAGTTCATTTGAGTCGTTTGATCTAGTTGATGTAGTGCCTGAGCGACTTGATCTGCTCCTTTTGACTGCTCATCACTAGCGACAGAAATTTCAGAAATATTGCTATCGACAATTTTCACATCACTATCAATAATATTTAAAATTTTAGCGGTTTCATTTGCAACTGTTAAACCTTCAAGAACGACTTGATTTCCTTTTATTAAAATTTCACCTATACCAATTTGGGTTTCATTAATCACTGACTTTACTTTTTTAGTAGAGTCTTCAAGCATTATCGAAATTTCCGTCGCTGCTTTTCCACTCATTTGAGCAAGATTTCCAATTTCTTCTGCTACTACAGCAAAACCTTTTCCTTGCTCACCAGCGCGAGCAGCTTCCACGGAGGCGTTAAAAGAAAGTAATTTAGTTTGGAAAACTATATCATTTATCACTTTGGTTTTAACGCCAATTTCATTGATAAGACCTACGATTTCCCCTATTTTTTCGTTGCCCCTTTGAACTTCGGCCATTATCGCATTGTTATTTTCTTTAATTTCATTTACCGACCACATTAGATGTTCAGATGTTTCTCTTCCCTTTATGGCATTTTTTGCACTTGTTTGTGAAAGTTTAGTTGATTCGTTTGCGAACTCTGCCGTCTTTTTTATCATAGAATTCATCTCTTCCATAGAAGCAGAAGTTTCTTGAATCGCCGACGCTTGTTCGTTTGTTGATTCTGATAAATTTCCAGCTGCCTTGGCGACCCTACCTGCATTTTCTACAATTAAATCGAAGGCTCTTAGAAGTTCAAGCTTTACATTGTTTAAAGCATTACTCGTTTTCGATGACGTAAACATGGCCAGGAAAATTGAAATAATAGTAACAACGATAGAGCCAGATATTGATAATCTAATTCCATCTTTAAAAGTAGAATCAAATATTTTATCTGATTCAACAGACTCCTTGCGGATTGATTCATAAATTAATTTTAAAGGTTTTAATGTCTCATCTCTTAAACCATCAATTTTACCATCGAGATCCCTAATTTTAGTATTTAATATTTCCGTTTTCTCTAACTCAGGCATCATTTCATTTTCAAAAGTACCAATATAGTTTTCGTAATTCATCTTAAAATCTAAAATCATCTTTTTATTATTCTTCGATTCTGAAATTTTTTGGACAGTAATTATGTTTTCCAGCATTTTCTTTTTTATTTCTATTAAATCTTTTTTAGTCTCACTTAGTTTGTGATTAATTTGAGCATCAGCCACAACTGCATAAACTTCAGAAACATCTAATAAAATGCGAGAAATCACCTCGGCATCCTTAAATCGATTTATCCCTTCATCCTGAAGAGCGCCAAGTTTATTTTGAGAATTAAGCAGGTAAACTAAAATTAATACGAACAAAAAAATTAAGAATAAAAAGTTCAACATTATTTTCTTTTTAAAGCTCATCGATTCAATTTTCATTTATTTATTTCCTAATTAATTTAATCTTTTATTCATCGGATTATTTGTATTTAACTAAATAATTCAAATCTTAATTTTTCTTATAGATCAACTATTTGCGATAGATTCTAAATAGGATAAAAAATGGAAGTGGTTGAAGATTATTAATCTTCATATGAATTTTATAAACACTATGTATTTATGTTAAAAATTGAGTTCGGGTTTTGGTTTCGGTATTATGGAGGAATTGAAATATTTTTTTAAATCATCTTCAGAGAGTGTCTCTTTTTGCAGAAGCTCATTTGCTGCCCGCTCTATCGTTGCTTTATTATTTTTTATAATATTGAAGGCTTTTTCAAAGGCCACATCAACCATCTCTTTAATTTTTTTGTCAATATTCTCTGCGACTTTCTCGCTGTAATTTTTGTGACCGCCAAAATATGCCGAGGTCTCTAAATATTTCTCTGATGGATCTTCGTATGAAATATGCCCGAGTTCCTCTACCATTCCGTACTTTAGAGCTATGCCACGAGCGATTTGCGTGACTTTTGCAATGTCATCCGACGAACCAGTAGAGAAATTACCAAAGAAGACTTTTTCTGCAGCTCTTCCCCCTAAGAGAATTATTATTTTATTTTCTAATTCTTCATTGGTCATTAAGTAACGATCTTCAAGAGGACTTTGCAAAGTATATCCGAGGGCGCCAATTCCTCTCGAGATAATTGACACTTTACGAACCTTATCGCTACCGGGAAGTGAAATGGCGACAAAGGCATGTCCCACTTCATGATAAGCAACGATCTTCTTTTCTTTTTCGTTTAAAACGCGGCTTTTCTTTTCAAGTCCGGCAACTATCCTTTCAATAGCAATCGTAAAATCTTCCGATAATACAAATTCTCTTTTATTTCGTGTTGCACTCAGTGCTGCTTCATTCACCAAGTTGGCAAGATCAGCACCTGTAAAGCCTGGAGTTAATGCTGCCACATCTTCTAACTTTAAATTCGTATCTATTTTTATATTTTTTACATGAACTTTTAGAATATCAATCCTCCCAACTTTATCTGGTCGATCAATTAATACTTGCCGGTCAAATCGTCCAGAGCGCATTAAAGCAGGATCTAAAATTTCAGGTCTGTTTGTAGCGGCTAGAAGAATTACACCTGTAGTGGAATCAAACCCATCAAGTTCAGAGAGCAATTGGTTAAGAGTTTGTTCTTTTTCATCATGACCACTTGAAATTGGACTAATACCTCTGGCTTTTCCAAGTGCGTCTAGCTCATCAATAAATATAATACATGGAGATTTATTTCTAGCTTGTTCAAATAAATCCCTTACTCTTGCAGCACCAACGCCAACAAACATTTCAACGAATTCAGAACCACTAATTGAAAAAAATGGGACTTTAGCTTCACCGGCAATCGCTTTGGCCAATAATGTTTTTCCAGTTCCTGGCGGACCAACAAGTAGTACACCTCTTGGCATTTTAGCCCCTAGTCTCCCATAGGAAACAGGATCTTTTAGAAATGCTACTATTTCTTTTAATTCTTCTTTCGCCTCATCGACACCAGCTACGTCATTAAAAGTAATTTTGACTTCTTTTTCAACAAAAACTTTTGCTTTGCTTTTTCCAATATTTAAAAATGAATTGCCTGCCTGGCCCATAAATTTTCTAGATAAATAAAACCATATCGCAAAGAAAAAGAATGTCGGTAAGACCCAAGAAAAGATACTACGCAAAAAAGACGAATCATTCACCTTCGAATATTTAACATTAAACTTATCAAGTTCACTAGAAAGATTTGGATCAACGATATTAGAAACAACAATAGTTTTTTTATCAATACCGGGTTCCTTTAGCACGCCTCTCACTTCAGTATCAGAGACAACAACTTCTTTAATCTTTCCATTCGCTAAAAAAGTTTTAAACTCGCTAAAAGGAAGTGGTGTATATGACGTATTTCGATTGTAATATTCTTGGATTAAAAAAATAACAACGAACATGATAATATAGTAAGAAATATTAATTCTCTTTTTTTTGTCTTCTATAGTTTTATTGCTTTTTACTTCAGTCATTAAATTCCATAAAGTGCATTGTTTTATTTCCACTTAAACCGAATTTTAATATACCTAGAAATAACCATGAACAAAAAGATGATTTAAACTATAGGATTCATAGGTAATTAAGATTACTAAAAATTCAACGACTTATCTTAGTGAGTTGAAAGGGCAATGTTGGCCTAGATTTTTTTACACCTTTTACTTATTCAAAAAAAATATACTTTTTTTTCGTTATTTTTAAATCCTATAAAATTTATCAGATGAATTTGCATATTAGAGAATTCTTTATAACTTTCTCGCATGAAAATTAAATACACTGTTTCAATTTTTTCAGCACTCTCTCTGTTAAATGTTTCAAACCTTCTGTGTGCAGATGCTTCAGCAAAGACTACAAAAGAAGTTTGGATGGAATTTAACAGAACCAATTATTGTAAAAAATTTTTTTGCTGATGAAATCCCCGCGGCTATTCTTGAAAAGACTTTAAATTATTTTAAGAAGAATCAAAAAATCATTAATAATGCCGATATTTTAACCATTATAGATTTTAATAAACTTTCTACCGAAAAAAGAATGTTCATTTTAAA
>JACMPM010000011.1 GCA_014377485.1 Bacteriovorax sp.
GAATTTAAAAGTTGTCGATCTGCCAAGTGGAGCGAGTTCAGGATATTTTTTAAGACTTAATGGAAGCTATAAATTCAATAATACTGCCGGCTCAGCCGTCACGGTTAATGTTTATTATACTTCTAAAACAAACTAAAAATTTAAGAACGAGTTGGTTGCGCCTTCGCATCGTTAACACGATTGAGGGCGTTCATGAAACGAACGACAGGGAACATCTTTTTTAGATAATCAACGTTCAACATCCCTGTAATTCTGCCACTGTCTTCCATTTTGTATTCACCACAAAATTTAGCGTTACGCGCCCCTTGAAAATCATCAAGAGAGATCGGGATATTGTATTCTTTGAAATAATTTACGATTTTAGATAAATCAACTTCCACTACTCCATTTTCAGCTTCAACACCTTCGACTTGCTCGAGGGCCTTTATTAAAAATTTCTCGCATTTATTAGAGATGATTAATTTCTTATCATCTTTCATTGATCTTTGAGCATTGAAGAAAACCTGGAAAATTCTAAAAGTTTCGGGTTCTTTAATAATTAAATTTTTTGGTGAGCCTTCATCATCAAGTGCTACTTCAGTAATTTTTTCAGCAATCAAAAGCTGGATGAACTCTTCTAGTTTTGCTTCATTCACATTGAAAATTTCGACAGCATACATTTTGAGTTTGCTGAGGTGGAGCATCCATTTACCATCTTTGTTCTCGCTTAAACTTCTAAAAGTGAAAAATAAGAGAGAGAGTATTTTGACAATATCAGCGGATTGAAAAAATTTAAACTCGCCTGAAAATCCAATTGAATTATTCTCGAGAGCTTTAACTCTTTCATTACTTTTACGTAAGCGTTCGGCAAGCGTGTTAATTAAAGTTTTGAACCACGGGTTAAGCGCAGTCATTGTTTTTTCTAGTGCAACAAAAGAAATTTCAATGATGTCTGTTTGAGTTATGGCCGCAGCAGATGCACTTCTTTTTTTAGAATCCGGATCAAAATACGACATCTCACCCAGTACCTCGCCAGAGCGAAGAACAGCAAGCTCGATAAATCCTTTTCCTTTTGGACGGAACAATCGCAACTGACCCTTTTGGATAATATACATTGAAACGGCATTATCCCCTTCGTTGAAGAGTATTTCGCCAGGTTGCAATGTCTTGATTCCAGATTTTTTTTGCGTCCCTGTTGCTTCTGCCATTTAAATCCTTCTTAGATTTTTTATAGTCTTTCTAGTATAAGCGAAAGTGCCTCTCCACCACCAATACAAATTGCGGCCATACCATATTTTGCTTTCTTATTTTCCATTGCAGTCATCAATGTCACTACAATTCTTGTTCCGCTACTTCCGATTGGGTGCCCCAAGCTCACACCGCCACCATAAATATTTACTTTATTATGATCTAATTTTAACTCTTTCATAGCAGCTAGTGCAACTACTGCAAAAGCCTCATTGATTTCGAACAAATCAATTTGATCAAGTTTAAGATTAGCTTTAGCAAGTGCCTTGTTCATGGCCTCAATTGGTGCTGTCGTAAACCAAGTTGGGTTTTGAGCGTGATTAGCATATGAAACAATTTTAAATTTAGCTTGAGAACGATATTCTTCACCACCAAGAACAACTGCCGCTGCTCCATCGTTGATTGTCGATGCGTTTGCTGCCGTAATAGATCCATTTTTATCGAATGCTGGTTTCAGCGTTGGCATTTTTTCAAAGTTTGCTTTTCCTGGGCCTTCATCAATTGAAACAATAGTATCACCTTTTGGACCTTTGATAGTTACTGCTGCGATTTCAGAATTAAAAATTCCATCGCGAATCGCAGCTTGTGCTCTTTTAAAAGATTCAATTGAAAACGCATCTTGCTCTTCTCTATTTGAATATTTTGCAGCCGCTTCTTCAGCACAATTCCCCATCGGACGATTAGTGTACACATCCCATAATCCATCTAGAAGCATTGAATCTTTCATCGATCCATCACCAAACTTAATTCCATTTCTAGAATTCATAATTAAGTGAGGTGCCATCGACATATTTTCCATCCCACCGGCAACAACAAGTTTATTGTCTCCAGCTAAGATAGTTTGGGCCCCAGTGATGATTGTTTTTAATCCAGATCCACAAACTTTACCAATTGTCGTACATGGAACTGATTCTGGAAGACCGGCGAAGATTGCAGCCTGGCGTGCAGGTGCTTGCCCTACTCCTGAAGTAATTACGTTCCCCATAAAAACTTCGTCAACTTTTGAAGCATCAATTTCTGCTTTCTTTAAAGCTGCTTCTATTGCCACTGCACCAAGCTTTGGAGCAGAAACACCGCTCAAAGATCCCATAAAACTACCACTAGGTGTACGCGCGCCTGAAAGAATATAAACACTCATAAAGTCTCCTTTAATAATAAAAAATTTGAGTCATTAAAACATACTCAACACTCGTTGCAAACAAGGCTTTTAAGAGCTATATCTTAGGCTCTTTTTTCATTGGAGTTAATATGTTTTCTAGACTTGACCATGATACCCCACCAGTACTTTTTCCAAAAGATTGGGCAGAGGGTTTAAAGCAAATTCTTTTAAATATTTACGGAGAAAAATGCATAAAAGACGAAAAGACATTTGAAGTTTATGGCTTTTCATACCCTACTGAAGTGCTTATGGTTATTTCATATGTAGGTCTGGATAAATTTGTTTCACCTATCACAATTTTTTTGTCGGCCGATTTGGCAGAAAAGACAAAAACTGACGATATTATAAATGATATGTTTGACTCAGTTGGGGTCTTTTTTGATTCATACTTTGCTAAGGCTGAAAATCAAGATGAGATCTGGGATGATTACGTTTTGGATTGGGAGGAGACGGAGTTCGCTAAACTTCAATTCTTTTATAAGGTGACTAGGGAGAATATTGGGCTGTCGATTGAGGCGGATCTTTTGTTGGGTGAATAAAATTAGAAAGAAATATAAAAAAAAAGGCTCCTGTGGGAGCCTTTTTTTTATATTAATCATCAAACGACGGTTTAACTACTTTAGTTTCAAATGCAATATCCTGATCATCATCTAATGCTTCTTCATCATCAAATGCATCAATTTCATTTTCATCTGTCTCGATATCAAGATCTTTAAGAACATGATTAAAAGCTTTATCATCAGCAAGATCATGAATAATTGTTTCGATATACTTCATTGGGTACTTTCGAACAAGTTCTTCAATGATTTTAGCCAGGCGGCCTTCAGATAAAATAAGTTCTTTCTTTTTAACGTCTTTCCACAATTTAATATAATGGTAGCGACAGTATCCACTAGTAGTAGACGGGTTATCACAACCTCTTACTACACACTCGTCAGTGTCAATTTTAAAGAGTTCCATGCTTCTAATCGACGCGAACACTTCATCAATTGAGAAGTCTTCAGCAAGAGCTAAAATTTCTTCAGCAAGATTTTCTTTAATATCGTCATCCAGGCCAGATTTATTTTTCTTTCTAACTGGAATAATTTCTTCTTCGATGTCTTCATCAAAAGTCATTTTAACTTTTTTTGGTGCACCGGTTTCGAAATCATCATCCCCTTCATCTTCTTCGCGTGGTTTTTTATTGGCTTCTTCTTCTTGTTCTTCTTCGAAGCTGCTTCCGCCTTTTTTACCTTTCGCTTTGAGTAGTTCTTTTTCTTCTTTCTTAGTTAATTTTTTAGCTGGTTTTTCAGGAACCACTTTTTTAGCAGGCTTTGCTTCCAGTTTTACTGGTGCGGCCTTAGGTGCTTCTTTCTTTGAAGTCATCTTTACAGCTTCAGCTTTCTTAGTTGTTTTTAATTCAACTTTTGCAGGAGCTTTGACTTTCATTGGTGCAGGTTTTTTCACAAGGCCTTTTTTAATAGCAGCTTCTTTTTTGACAGCTTTGTTGGCCACAGCTTTTTTAGAAGCAGCAATTTTATCATGAATTTTTTTCTGAATATTTTTTTGTGGAGCTTTAGCTTTTACTGTTGCTTTTACCACTGGCTTTTTTGCAACTAGTTTTGCGACCACTTTTTTAGCAGCTGGTTTAGGAGCAGGCTTCGCGGCCGACTTCGCAACAACTTTTGTAGCTTTTTTAGCAGGGGCTGCTTTTTTTGCAGGAACAGCTTTTTTGCTGGCCGGTTTTGCAGGCTTCTTCATACCAAGATTCTCCAATAATTTTTTTATCAATTAAATACCTTCGCGTTAAATCAAGTCAAGTAACTTAGATCACTCTTAGACTTCTTTTAGTTCGTTAGCAGCAATGACTATTCTCTGAATTTCAGACGTTCCTTCGTAAATTTCAGTGATTTTTGCATCTCTGAAATGGCGCTCAACCGGATACTCTTTGCTGTATCCATTTCCACCCAAAACTTGAATCGCCTTAGTTGTAATAGACATACATGATTCGGAAGCAAAAAGCTTGGCTTGGGCCGCTTCTTTTGCATAAGGCAGCTTATTATCTTTTAAATAACTGGCATTCATAACCAAAAGTCTTGAAGCAGCAATCTTGGTCGACATATCTGCCAGCATAAACTGAATTGCTTGTAACTCACTGATCGGCTTTCCAAATTGAATGCGTTGTTTAGAATAATTTTTTGCGTATCTAAAAGCCGCTTCAGCAATCCCCAAAGCCTGAGCAGCAATTCCAATTCGTCCCCCATCGAGGGTAGAAAGAGCTACGCCGAAACCTTTTCCAGCGACTCCAATAACGTTTTCTTTTGGAACTTTTACTTTATCGAGCCAAATCTGAGCTGTACTTGATCCTTTAATTCCCAATTTATCTTCAAGCTTTTGAACACTGAAGCCTGCAGATTTTGTTTCAACAATAAATGCTGTAATCCCTTTGTGATCATTGGTCTTGGTCGTTTTGGCCATAACTATGGCCAAGCCAGCGTCTCTGCCGTTGGTAATCCAATTTTTTACTCCAGAGAGTTCGTAGTGGTCGCCTTTATCCTCGGCAAACGTACTTAGTCCACCTGGATCTGAACCCGCATTTGGCTCTGATAAGCAAAAGCATCCGATCATGCCACCTGAAGCGAGGGACGGAAGATATTTTGACTTTTGTTCAGCAGTACCAAAATTGAGTATAGGCCACATGCAAAGTGAGGTATGAGCTGAAATTAAAACTCCAGTTGAAGCACAGCCTCGAGAAATTTCTTCGACTATAATGGCATAAGAAGAATAATCCATTCCCGCCCCGCCGTATTCTTCCGGAATATATGACCCCATAAAACCATTTTCAAAAAGTTTATTAATTAAAGCCTCGGGAATTTTCCCATCGTGATCAATAGCGTGAGCTAAGGGGGCTACTTCTGAATCAGAAAATTTAGCTACGAGATCACGGAGTTCTTTATACTGTGCTTCGAAGATCGATTGCATTTAACAAATCCCTGGTTATTTACCAATAAATTGTGGAGCTCTTTTTTCTACAAATGCCATAGTCCCTTCGCGCATATCTTCCGAAGAAAAAATGCCTGAAAACTGACGCTTCTCTAGCTGTAATCCTTCAGTGATGGTTAAGTCAATACCTTCATTCATAACTTTTTTTGCAATTGAAACGGCAAACGGAGAATTAGAACTTACGGACTTGAGAGTTTTAGTTGCCGCTTCCAACATTTGCTCTTTTGTAGCAAATGTTCTGAGAACTAATCCCATGCTACATGCTTCTTCTGCATTTACATTTCTACCGGTATAAATCATTTCTTTCGCACGATTTCTTCCCACTAGTTTTGCCAGACGCTGAGTCCCGCCAAATCCTGGTATAAGACCAAGTTTAACTTCCGGCTGACCAAAAATACCGTTATTAGTCGAATAAATAAAATCGCAACTCATAGCGATTTCGCATCCTCCCCCCAAAGCAAAACCATTTACACAGGCGATCACTGGTACTTGAAGTGTTTCAAATAAAACCGTCACTTGTTGCCCCAAATGACCAAAAGTGTAAGCATCACTTGGAGTCATGTCACTCATCTCAGCAATATCGGCCCCTGCAATAAAGGCTTTTTCTCCTGAACCAGTAACAATCACACCTTTGATGGCAAATACTTCATCTTTCTTAATTTCTAATAGCAGCTCTTTAAGTTCACTCAATAATTCAACATTGAGAGCGTTTAATTTGGTCGGGCGATTGATGGTTATAACACCAAGGCTGTCTTTTACTTCATAGTTAAGTGTATTCCAATTTCTATTTGTATTCATAAAATCCTCTTCCTGATTTGCGCCCCATTCTTCCCGCTAAAACATATTTCTTTAAAAGCGGACACGGACGATATTTTGTATCTCCTAAACCTTCATGCAAAACATTCATAATAGCCAGACAAGTATCAAGTCCTATAAAATCTGCAAGCTCCAATGGACCCATTGGCTGATTGGTTCCCAGTTTCATGGCCTGATCGATGTCCGAAATACTAGCGACACCTTCATAAAGAGCGTAAACCGCTTCGTTGATCATTGGCATAAGAATTCTATTTACGGCAAACCCTGGAACGTCGTTGGCACGTACAAAAACTTTTCCCATTTTTTCGGCTACAGCTGCTACCGTATTAAAAGTTTCATCTGAAGTCTCTAAACCTCTAATCCCCTCAACCAGTTTCATCACTGGAACTGGATTCATAAAGTGCATTCCCGCAACAAATTTTGGACGACTGGTGACTGCTGCAATTTCAGTAATTGAAATGGAAGAAGTATTGGTTGCCAGAATTGCGCCTGGTTTTGCCACTTCATCAAGCTCTTTAAAGATATCGAACTTAACGATTTTATTTTCTGTAGCAGCTTCAATTAATAGATCACATTGAGACAGACCGGTGATCTCATTGACCGGCGAGATATTTTTCATGCAATTCTTTGCCGTGATTGCATCCCATTTACCTTTATCTGCACCTTTATCGAGCTGCATCTGGATAAAATCCATGCCCTTCTTTAAACCCTCAGATGAAACATCGAAAAGTTTAACTTGGTAACCTGACATTGCCGCTACTTGGGCTATTCCGCGGCCCATTTGCCCTGCGCCAACAATCCCAATACTTTGGATATCTTGCATAAAGTCCTCGCTACATTAAATTTATTAAAGGAAATCGACCTAATGATACAAACCTCAAGCAAGTTTCACAAATAAAACCTTGCCAACTTTTCCAAATTAGAATAAAAAATGAATCTCATTAAAGTTGCTAAATGCAAAAAAAAGAATATCTAACGGTAGGAGTTATTGTGGCAAACCACAAATCATCAGAAAAAAGAGCAAAACAAGATATCAAGAAAAATCTTGTAAACAAAACTAACGAATCAAAAATGAAGACTTCTGTAAAAAAAGTTAGAGATGCAGTTACAGCTGGTGACAAAACCGCTGCTGGTGAATTCTTTAAAGCTGCTCAAGCAGAACTAAGAAAACTTGCAAAAACTGGAGTTATTAAACTTAACACAGCTGCAAGAAGAACTGCTCGATTAGCTGCTCAAGTTAACGGCGTTAAATAATTTATTAAAATCGCAAGATTTTTTTATATAATAAAAGCCTCCATTGATGGAGGCTTTTGTTTTTTGTAATTGAATTATTTTAACGTTTCCAATCTTAGGCGATTTACTAAAAAGAGATCGCTAGATTTCGATAGAATTTCTAGCTCAGAAAAAAATCCCAAATAATATTTCATAATGTCTCGATTGAGCTTCTCGCTCATATCTAAAACCGTTTGATCATATTTTGAAAGTTTTCCCTTTGATCGCAATTCTTCTGGAAAAAGAATTTTAGTTATATGACTTTGCATAAACAGTGAGAGGGTTCTCATCCATTCATAATCTATTTCTTTTTTAAGAATTTCTACGAAGAATAGTTTAGGCGCACGATGAAAGAGATCGATAAGTTCAAAAAAATCCCAGCGCTCTTTTGTTACTAGTTCTTGTAAAACTTTGAAGTTAACTATTCCCTCAGGGAAATTCATTTTAATAGTATCAATCAGCCAAAAAAAAGATTCAAAATTATGCTCTAGATTTTCCAGGGCAAATCGAGTGACTGTTCCGTCTAAATTAATATCGCGGGCCTTCTGGCAAAATTGCCATAGTTTGGCGCCTTCCCAGAATCGTGGAAGCTCCAATTCAATTGCTTGAACTTTTTTATTTTTGGCAAATGGAAGGAATTGTTTTCCGGACTTGGTGAAAAAGAGAACGATTACACGCTCCGACCAATCAATGTCAGTTTCACATAAAAAATCCAGCGAACTCGAAGGAATTGTTTCGGCATTCATGATTAAAATGGGGTAGCCACCCCCAAAAAAAGATAAATTTACAAAATGTTCTTCGATAAAATCGCGTGTGACGTCACTGCCAGAATAGAGAGAGAATTTTAATTCTTTTTTCGGTAAGCGATCAAGGATCACTCTTTCCAAATATGGTTCATCAATTAAAAAAGCATTTATTCCGAATTGTTTAGGATCAATAGATTTAGGATATTTTTGGATAAAATCCCAAGGAAGAATTTTAGAAAGCATTTAAGACAACCTGTTTAAAAGTTTGGGCGGCTTGATAACAAGTATCTTGCAAACTTTTATCGAATATCCCTTTGTTTTTTACAAAATTTACTTCTCCCGGAGCAGTGGCAGTATTGGTTGGACTCGCAACCCTTGCAAAGTTTCCACTTAAGTTAATTGTGTCTTCTAAAACAATTTTCGGATGAACTTTAATCATTCGCCCTAGATCACTGGTGAATAGGGCCAGCTCTTCAGGGGATGGACGTTTGATGAGGATGATTCTCAAAGCAAAATTATAAGTGGTTTGCACGGGGTAATAAAACGGACTTCGATTTCCAATAGATTTTGAGATATCGCCTTCGGTAAATAGAGTCTGAGTAGTTTTGACGACATCGTTGTAATGATCTTTCGATTCAAGAATACCGATTAAAACTGCGTCGGCATTTTGATTGTCACCGCTAATCACTTTTAATCCGGTATAATCGTTTAGGGCCAAAGTTATTTCTTTTGTCATTGGCGCAGCAAGTTGCGGGAGCACTGAGCGATTGATAAACATTGGCACAGATACGGTTCTAATATCATAACCAATCAAAGGGTTATTATTAGTATTAAAATGATAACCTGAGCAACTCGTCAGAGAAATCATAGCTAGAATTACAATAGAAGGATAAAAAAATCGCACTTTCATAACCCCAATGCTACCCTAAAAAGAAGAATATTTATGCTAAAAAAGCTCTCACAATTTATTGATTCACCAAACAGTAGCCAAAATTCTTTTAAAAAAGATAAAGCTCATTTGCTTGAAAGTTTTGATTTTCTAGCTCTAATAAGGGCTTGGAAAGACATCGCTGGAGCGAAACTAGCAGAACATACTATCCCTCTTAAAAATCAAAATGGAACTCTTATAATCCTGAGCAATCACTCCGCTTTTGCAAACGAGCTAAGTTATATGGAGCTTCCCTTAAAAAAGAAAATTGTGGAAAAATTTCCAACCTTAGAAAAATCTATTCTCTCTATTAAGTTCATTGTTGATAGCACTCATTTCACGCAACAATATGCTCAGTTTATTGCTCCTGTTGAAAAAAAGAAAAGCCAAGCCCTTCATCCTTACTCTCCAGAATTTCGCAAATTAAAAAAAGAAGCGGAAGAATTATTTGTGGATATAGATGATCTTGAACTAAAAGAAAAAATGATTTCAATTTATATCCAATCGATAAAAAAGTAATTTTATACGGCCGTAGGTTCTGCAAAAAGTTTCATCAAATGATTTTTTACTTCTTCAATTCTTCGACCTTCACGTTTAATTTCAAAATCTAAATTCTCTTGAAAGAAAACAATGGTTGAAGATGATCCTGATAAATCATCCTTCACATTGGATTCAAAAAAATGAGCATCAGGTGCCAAGTTTTTTTGGAAATTAAATGCTTCAACAGTTGATATGATTGGAGCAGAACCCGTCAGATTTAAACTAGTAGAAAAAAAAGGAGTTTGAAGATCATGATAAATGGATTTTATCACATCAGAGTTTAAAGAACGGATGCTTACGTAATCACTTTCCCCCGTGGCCCATTTAGGGATTTTTATTTTCGAAGCTTTTATTGGAAATCCCAAAGTCGTTTCGAGTTTAAAAAAATCTTCCAGCCAGGCGAGAGCCATTTCTTCAGGAAAATGAAAACTATTATAGATGTCGTTTACGCTGGCAAACATAATTGAAAGCGGTTTATTTTTTGACGTTTTTTTTATTTCGGCAATACGTGCATGACCGATTGAAGAAGTTATACTGCTACCAATTCCCCAGACCGTGTCAGTGGGATAGATAAAAACATCATCTATTTTAATCGACATATTATTAGACCGGAAGAGGTTTATTTAAAATGGTACGGTAATAGTAAAAAAACAAACTAAGGAGAATTAATACTATTATGACCAACAGGTACATTAAGTAATTATCATTTCGTTTTTTTAGATGTTCTGGCATGGTCGAGCGCTGAACTTCTGGTGGAAGATCTTTAGTCACTTCTCGTGGGGCTGCCGGATTAAGTGAAGCCTTCACCTTTCTTTCGTGTAAAAGTTTTTTATCGTCAGGACTTTGATGGGAATCTTTACTCTTATCTTTCTTAAAATTTTGAGCAGGTTCTGCTTTTGCATGCTTTTCTTCATGGTGAACTGAACTGGCCAAAGAGAGTCCTGAATCATGTTCAAATTCATTTCTAAAATCTTTTGTAACAGATTTTTTTGCTTCAATTTTTGGAGTGCTGACTTCAGATTTATGCAATTCTGTCTTTGCGATATCAACTTTATAATCTCGGTCTTCCTCCACATTATGTTCATGTGGAATACTTGTGATTGCACTCATTGATCCCATATCAGGATAAGCCAAGTCATCGTCTTCGGGATAAATCACCGGCTCAATACTCGCCAACGCTTCGACGGTTTCAGATGGACGAGAACTAGTGCCAATCGATTGTCCGTGGTTGCTTACGGTCTGAGGTGTATTATTAATGGATGCGGTAATTAGTGTTATATCCGGAAATTCTAAATCTTCTGAAGCTGGTAACTTCATATCTTCTAATGAGACTGGAGAGACCGCAGATAATGGTGCGTTGGAAGAGTGTGAGCTTGAAGTTGCAGGAGTTACTGGCTTTGATTCCTGATTAAGTTGAGCGCCTGCAGATGTATTAATTAAAGTGATATCTGGATATTCAAGATCAGTATTGGAAGGTATTACTCCCGGTCCCAACGGTCCAACTTTCAGGACTTGTGTTTTATTGACCGGTGTTGCGTTTAGAGAAGTGGTCTTATCAGGATTTTCTCTTTTTGAGAGAATACTTTTTGATTCTGAAATTGGGTTATAACCTTGAGGAACATCTCCTAAGAGATATTTATCCACTAAGTCTTTTTCTTTTAGAGAAAACCAATAACCATTGCCGCTAGTGACCTCGTCATTTAAGCCGAGAGCACCTTTTTGCAAAAACTCAAGCACCTTTGACTTTGCAACAGGTCCTAAAATTTGTTTTTGTGTTGTTCTAATTAACCAATTGCGTTCCATGTCCTACCAAAAGAATCCTAACAAACCTTTTAAATCTTCATCATTAAATCTTAAACCACCAGCGATAGTTCCACTGCGATTTTTTCTAACAGCATCATTGAACGATGCACGTCCGAAAAAAACATTCCAAATTTGCGTTTCAATAGCCAGTCTTAGGTTTGGTCCAACATTTTTCTTATAATCAAAAGCATCGAAAGATACTTTGGATCCAATGGCCTGAAAACGGTAATCCGCTCCCAATCCACCTGTTGATTCAATTAAACCACCACGGAAATCGAAGTCATTTATTCGGCGACCGATCTGAGCGTTGAAGCGTAGAGTATTATTTACATTTTCTTTTCTATTCTCGGTAACTGTTACACCATTTGTTGTGGTCACAATTGTTTTATCGTAATCAGGTCCAATCTCAGAACTCGCGATCCCTAAATGATAAAATCTTTCTGGACTTGGATAGATGCGAAGTGAAGCTTCAGTGTCTCCACCAGCTTTAGAATTTACACCGCTAAAAATAGAAAGCTCCGTTCTAAGTGCATCTGCTTTTCCAACAATTTTTTGAACACTTGATAATGTTTCTTTAACTTGATCGGCGATCTCATCTTCAACTAACATTTTTCCAAGCGTGCCTTTTCCTTGTTTCAAGTCGGCAACGATTGATTCCATGTCCCCAGTCAGCTTCTTAGTATTTGCCAAAACTTGCTTAATATCTGACATGGCACTGTCGCCATTATTTTTGTCTACTTGATAAGCAAGATCTTCCGAGAATGCCTGCAGATTATCCATTAAGGCATTAATTTTTTCTTCGTTTCCGGTAGTAACACGCTTAAGACTTGCTGTTACTTCTTTAGTATTGGCCACTAACTCTGAAACATCTGTTAAGATTTTTTTAAGTGGAGAAACTTCTCCTTCTGGTGCGATTGAGTCTTTCATTGAACGAACAATTAATTTTACGTCTGCTAGTACTTCTGAAGTATCTTTGATTAAATTTTCAAGTCCTGCAGCTTCTTCTGAATCAATGAAATCATATTTGCGAAGCATTTCACGGGAATCGCCTATAAAAATCTCAATATATTTATCACCTAAAAATCCTACGGATTTAATTCTTAATTTAGAATTTTTTGTTACTTGAATTTGTTTTAAAATTTCAAAAGTAATAAGAGCGGTATTTCCTTGAAGCTCAATAGTAACAATTCGGCCGGCATTGATCCCTGCAACTTTGATTGGTGTTTTAGGAAAAATTCCAGAAGCATCTTTAACTATTGTTCTGTACGTTACGTACTGACCAAATCCAGATTGATTGGAAGTAACTTTGAGTGACATGACGACCACAGCGATCATTGTGGCGATGGCCAGGAGCCCTACTTTAAATTCATTCATCTAAATCTTTTACCTTTTAAAAGTTCTTCCTGAACTATAATTTCCATTTATAGATTAATGAATTCTTGAACTAATGGGTTAGTTGAATTCTTAAACTCTAAAACTGGTAAATACTCAATAATCGTACCACGATCCAAAAATGCGACATAGTCGGAAATTTCTAACGTCGCTTTTACATCGTGAGAGATAATAACCGAAGTCATTTCTCGGTCTTTATGAATGGTCGCAGTTTCTACTATAAGATTGTTCACCATTTTTGTTGTGATTGGATCAAGGCCGGTTGTAGGTTCATCATACAACATAATATCCGGACCAAGGGCCAGTCCGCGTGCAAGTCCTACTCTCTTTCTCATCCCACCTGAGAGTTCAGAAGGTAATTTTTTAAACGAGTCTTCCTTGATTCCTACAGATAAAAGTAAAACTTTAACTTTTTCAGCAATCTCTGCAGTACTAAGTTTGGTAAATTCTTCTAATGGGAAAGCAACATTTTCTTCAGCGGTGAATGAATCAAACAGTGCTGCATATTGAAAAAGCATTCCAAAATTGCGACGAAATTCTCTAAGTTGGACTTTATCCAGCTCTTCAAGGTCTTGCCCTAAAACAAAAACTTTCCCGGATGTAGGTTTAATTATACCAAGAATGTGCTTGAGTAAAGTGGACTTTCCTGCTCCAGAAAATCCCAAAATAGTTGTGATTTTATTTCGAGCTATATCGAAACTCAGGTCTTTTAAAATGACGTGTTCACCAAATTGTTTGGTGACGTTTTTAAATTTTATGGCCGGATCTTCAAAAGTTAACAATGATCTCTCCTAAAGAATCTTCACTAAGAAAGAGGTAAGAAAATAATCGAGAATCAGCACTGAAATCATTCCCCAGACAACCGCCAGGTTTGTTCCACGCCCTACTCCCACTGCACCTTTATCAACTTGAAACCCAAAATAAGTTCCAATCACTGCAATCACGAATCCAAAGACCCAGGCCTTGATCACGCCTTGAGCGATATCCGAAACATACATAAAATCGCCGAGCTTGGAAAAAAATAGCGCTTCATCAATCATTAATGTTTTAGTTCCAACTAACCAGGAACCAAAGTTTCCAATAAAAAGAAAAACTATAGAAAGCATGGGAACCGCAATGGTTGCCGCAGCTATTCTAGGAACTGCGAGATACTGAATACTGTTGATACCCATAACTTCGAGGGCATCAATTTGCTCAGTAACTTTCATTGATCCAATCTGTGCGGCCATTGCTGATCCAGCTCTTCCGGCGACAATCAATCCCGTTAAAACCGGTGCTAATTCTTTTGATAAACTTATCGCTACGATTGCACCAACCAAAGAGTCGACATTTATAAGTTTAAATCCAAAATAAGTTTGAGTGGCCAAAACCATACCGGTAAACATTCCCGCGAGCAGAATAATGGTAATACTTTTGTTTCCGATAAAATAAAGTTGTTCGAAGAATAAATGTATACGAAATGGTCTTTTAACAACCCAATAAAAAAATCGGCCTGTAAATAAAGAAATTGCGCCGAGACCATTGACCCCTTCAATAACGGTCATCCCTAGATCTTCGATCTGATGTTTTAGTAAATTAGTTAATTTTTCAATCACCCAATTAGTCTAAACGATAAACCCTTGGAACGCGAGGAAGTAGTGAGCAGAAAAGTTCATAGGGAATAGTTTTTGTTTCTTCTGAAAACTTGAGCAAATCACCATCATGTTCTCCCCAAATTGTAAAAATTTCGTGGGCTAAAATGTGGTCTCGTGCTTCAATAGGAAAAAGAACTTGGATCATGTCCATATTCACTCTCCCAAAAATCACTCCCTCAAATCCTTTATGATAAAGATGGGCTCCTCCATAGCGAGTAGAAAATCCATCTCCATATCCAATTGCTAAAACCGCCACCACACCGTCGTGAGGACAAATGGTAGAACCGTAACCGATTGGTGTTCCCGCCAGAACATCAAAAGTTCGGATAATATATGTTTCTAACTTGGAAACGACTTTGCCTTTGAAATAGCCCTTTTCAGTATATTCACTTAAAAGTGAAGTTGATCCATACATCATTAAACCCGGTCTGATATGGGTATCCCCATCCGCTTTAAAACCAATTTTTTGCTCAATAGCCCCAGAGTTTGATTGAGATGTTCGTTCTAAAATAATCCCTGAATCTGTGAAAAATTTTTTAATTTCTAAAAAACGCGTGCGCTGAAAAATATTGCGCTCATTTTCTTCCATCGGATAAGAAGCATTGGCATAGTGACTGATTAAATGGTGTACGCTCATACGGCCATGTTTTTTCAGCATAGCTACGATTTGAGGAGCCTCATTTGGATCTAAGCCCAAACGATTCATCCCGGTATTAAACTTCATACAAATGGGAAAATTTTTAAATTCAGGCGTGTGAAGAATATACTCCAATTCACTTACGTTTGAGATCACTGGAATAATTCTGCGTTTTAAATAAATATCGGCATTTTCAAAAAGTTCCAACTGAATATCTGAAAAAACATAGATATCGAATTCTAAATCGTTTAATTCTTCGCGAAGCTTCAAAGCTTCACTAATGGTCGCAGTGCCAAATTCTTTAATTCCTAATTCTGTCATAGCATAACGAGCAATTGGAATCATTCCGTGTCCGTATCCATCGGCCTTAACCATAAAAAGGACTTCGGTATCGGGAGCCATCTGTTTAATGACGGAATAATTGTGATTGAGGTTCTGGAGATTGACTACAAGCCGACTTCTAAATTTCATTGATGGATTCTCTTCCCCAGATTAGATCTTTTGTTTTTAATTTAGCCAGCGTCTCTTTATCAGAAATAAGCGAGCTGGTTTTCTCATGATAAGCAAGAGAAGCTTTATGCGTTGCCTTTAAATAGGCAAAGGCCGAGAGAGGAACCATACTCACTTTCGGTGTTACGATTTGAGATAATACTCCATCACTCTCTTCGAAATATTTCCAATAGGAAAACTTAGATGAAAAATCTTTTAATTCATCAAAGAAAGAATCGAGGTCCCGGCTCTCGATTAAAAAAGCCAGGTGATTTACACCGAATTCAAAAGATCTGAAATCCGAACGCGTTTGAATTTCTAATTTATTAATAAATTCTTTTTCAAACTTGGCCCAAAAAAATCGATTGTTAGATTTTTTTAAAACAACTTCTACCAAACTAGTTAAATCCACATCAATTAAACGGTAATCTAATTTTATCAAGGCTTTTTTATCATCAGACTCACGGGCACTATTCCCAAATAAAAATTGATCCAAAAAACTCATCGCTTCAAAAGAAGAAGAGAATTTTTTTTCAACCGAAGGCTCGCTATCTAATTTGTTTCTAAAACTTGCATAAAAGCCGTTGAGATAAGCTTCCAACATATTCCAGTCAAAATGATTATAGAATAATTCATTCTTAGCTTTAATAAACATCATTTTATCGGGGCGGGAAAGATTGCCTTTGATTAAAAGTGAAACCAAATCTCCCCCCATAATCTCCACGGCAACTTGCGTGGCCATGTTTTGAGCAAATAATTCAATTCCTTTAGGACAGGCTTGTCCTAACCACAAAGAAGGTATGGCACGAAATTTTTGAACATGCGAAATAGGTGAAATTAATTTTTGTCCGTTGAAACTTAATTCCAACAGAGCAAATTCTGAAATTTCATCGATCCCATGAAAAACTCTTTCCACTGCTCTGAAAAAATCACTTTCTCCGCGCAGTTCTTCAAGTTGCACACAAACACTCTTTACCATTGACTGGTATTGATCAGTTTGTTCCATCGTTATTTTATCGAATTTTAATTTTTCAATTGTTTCGGCCATTTCATGCTTGCTAACTTTCAGCGTCTGATTCTCAAATTCCAGATGCATGAAATGGTTTAAGCGTTTTAAAATAGCTCGAAGTGGACTTTCATAATCTTCTGTTTTTTTCAAAAGTCCTAGGTGAAAAAAATCATAAGTCGAAACTAAAAGCGGTTCAGTATTTTTACTATAAAAAAAGATAAGAGGAAGTTTTTCTGATTTAACGGCAGGATGATCGCGAAGTAGAAACTCCCCTTCACTCATTTTTTTAACATCTACAATGCACAAAGAAGGAATGCGCTCGAGTGTCCCGCTCCAAAAAGTTTTGAGGTCTTCGTAGAAATGCGGAATAATTCCCAGCTTTTTAAAAACTGCTGAAATTTCTTTTACTTCATTTAAATCAGACAGCAATAAAGCAACTGATAATTGTCCTTCGCGCATATTGCACCTCATTTCTCTCTTCGTTCTCAATCTATAAGTACTCTCGTAAATTATGCACTAAAGTCCCAAGGCCTTCAATATCTTTTATCTCACTCTCGTCTACAACTAAATCAGCTGATAAATAGTCTTTGCGCCTCGATTCAAAGAGTCTTTTTAATTCTTCCAGTGAAATTTGCGACATCGGACGGGTGGGATCATCTTTTATTCTAGCTAAACATAAGTCAAAACTAGTATCTAGAAAAACCAGTTTGCACTCAGAGTCCCTTTGAATGAGTTTTAATATTTCCGGTGTTAGCGAGCCGCCACCAAGTGCGATTACCAAAGAATTTTTATGTCTCAATAGTATTTTAAGTTTATTTTTTTCCAAGTCCCGAAAAAGAGGAAACCCGTTCTGGAGAATCCACTCCCCTAGTCTTTCTGGGCGTATTCGGAGCTCCACTGCGAGGGCATCATCAAGGTCGATACAATCATACCCTAAATCGTTGGGCTGAAATTTTCGGAGCAATGTAGACTTACCTGCCCCCATGAATCCACAAATTAAAATTTTCACCATTCTCCTAGGTCAATATCGCAAAATCTCCGTTTTCAATTGTACTTTTAAAATGATCTGAGATAAATCAAATCTTCACAAATTTCATTCAAGCATGGACCATTTTATGAGCAAAATTCAAACGAGTTTAGAACCTACAGTTACCGTCCCTAAATACGCCCTGGATATTATCGAAGAATACGAGCTCGATAAGACTACACCCTGGATAAACGAATTATTAGTTGAACTTGAAGAAGAAAATGACGATGAAGCAGAATTTTCTCCTGCCGATATGATACTTAAGGCCCAAATCTCTCGCAAGACCAACACTTTACTAAAAGATTATCTAGTGGTTAAAGCTCAATTAAAGACCCATTTTCATTTACCCTGTGGCCGTTGTTTATACCCTTTGCCACAAGAGTTGGATTTAGATTTAGCCGCTACTTTTTTACATGAAACTCAAGAAAAATTACCAGAATACATTGAAGCCACGACCGTATATGCAGATGGTCAAGAAATGGAATTATACTTTTACCACAAGGGAGTCGCGGATATAAAAGAGTTCATCCATGAGCAAATTTATATCGAAGTAACACCTTTTCCGCGTTGCGACGGAGAATGTAAAAATCCGGTCCTTTTCTAAAAAGAAGTGTTTTTGCACTGAGGCAATTTGAAAAAAACTTGCCGAAATGCTCTTTCACGCGTAAGTATTGTCCTTCATATTTGAAAAATACTTAAAGTTAATTATTGTCGCGGAGTATACGATGGCTGTTCCAAAGAAGAAAAATTCAGTTTCAAGAAAAGGTTTAAGAAGAGCTGGTCAACACCATAAGCTTTATAGAAAACACCCAATGACATGTTCAAACTGTGGAGTGCATGTAATGCCTCACGCTGTTTGTGATGCTTGCGGATTCTACAAAGGTAAACAAGTTGTTACTGTAAAAGCTCCTTCTGAAGAAGCTGCTGCATAATAATTAACCAAATTTGAATTGCATAAAAAATATTATAATTAATATAAGAAAGGCCCTTAAATTCGTAAAATAATTCGAATTCAAGGGCCTCTTTTTTTATACCGAACAGGACAGTTAAAATGAAAACCTATGAAGTTAAAGTTCTAGGAACTGGGATGTACGCTCCAAAAAAAATCCTTACTAATGTTGATTTAGAAAGCATTGTTGAAACGGACGCCCAATGGATTTTTGAACGAACTGGAATTCAAGAAAGACATATTTGTTCAACTGAAGGCGGAGAATTTCCTACAGATATGGCCCTGAATGCCACTCTCGATGCTCTTAAAGCAGCCAACCTCGTTCCCAATGATATCGATTTAATTCTTTTTGGTACTTGTACTCCCGATGTAAAACTTCCCAATTCAGCTTCTATACTTCAGGTAAAACTTGGGATCACTAATAATTGTGCTTGTCTTGATATCGCAGCTGCCTGCTCTGGTTTCATTTACGGATTTAATATGGCCTCGGCGATGATTAAAACTGGAATGATTAAAAATGCATTGATCGTAGGATCAGAAATGCTCTCTCGCGAAGTGAACTGGAAAGACCGCAATACTTGCATTCTTTTTGGAGACGGTTGTGGCGTAGCTCTTATCGGCCGCGCAGAAGAAGGTTCAGAATCTAAAATTTATTCTAGTGTTTTAAATGCCGATGGAACTGGAGGAGAATTCTTCGACCAACCTATCGGTGGTGCTGTTACTCCCCTTACTGCTGAGCATATTGAAGCTGGAGCTCATTATATGCAAATGAAGGGTAAAGAAATGTTTAAAGTAGCAACTAGAACTCTGGCAGAAAATGCTCAGAAAGTTATTACTGAAGCTGGTCTTTCACTCGAAGATGTTGATTGGGTTGTTCCTCATCAGGCCAATATTAGAATTATCGAAACGACTGCAAAATTAATCGGTATCGGAATGGATAAAATGATCGTCAATATCCATAAGTACGGAAATACCTCTGCTGCTACTGTGCCAATTGCTTTTCATGAAGCCATTATGGACGGAAGAATTAAACGTGGTGACGTTGTTCTCTTTGATGCTTTTGGTGCTGGCTTAACAGCTGGAGCGACACTTCTAAAGTATTGAGAAAAATAAAAATTTCAAAAACAAGGAATTGTTCATGGTAAAATCGGTAACATTACTTTTTCCCGGACAAGGATCTCAATATGTCGGAATGGGAAGAGATCTTGATCATACTCTCTTTGATAAAGGGAATGAGATTTTAGGATTCGACTTAAAAAAATTAATGCACGAAGGTCCGGAAGAAGAATTGCGACTGACTCATAATACTCAGCCGGCCATTTTAAAACATTCGATCACAATATTTAATCATCTTTGTCCCATATTAGAAAAACACAATGTAAAAATTGACCGCGTTCTTGGCCACTCTGTTGGTGAGTACGCTGCTTTAGTTGCGGCAGGTGTTCTTTCTCCTTATGATGCTATTCACGCGGTTCATCTGAGAGGAAAATATATGCAAGAAGCTGTTCCAGTCGGAATGGGAAAGATGTTTGCGATCTTAAAAGTTCCAGCGGACGTTGTGGTTGCTGCTTGTAAAAATGCATCGAAGCCCGGCTCTGAAGTAATGCCGGCAAACTTTAATGATCCTTCTCAAATTGTTATTTCCGGTGAAAGTGAAGCTTGTCTGAGAGCTGTCAATTGGTTATCAGAAAATTTTAAAGATGCTCACCGAGCGATGGAATTAAATGTTTCAGCTCCTTTTCACTCGTCATTAATGAAGCCTGCTGCCGATAAACTTAAAGAAGCCTTTGCTAAATTTAAATGGCATGAAAATAAAATTTCTTATATTGCCAATATTGATGCCACTGAATACTCTGTTGGAACAAATCCAGAAACAATCATCAATAATCTTTATCATCAGGCGTACGGTCCAGTACTTTGGACCCAATCAATTGAAAAACTTCCTTCAGATACTCTTTGTCTGGAAGTAGGCCCGGGAAAAGTTCTAATGGGTCTGGTTCGAAAAATTAATAAAGATATAAAGGTCATTACTTTGGATAAAGACGAAGCCTTTATTGAATTAGAAAAATATCTAAAGGAGCAATAAGCATGATCGCAAATTATACCGACCTAAAAGGAAAAACTATTTTAATCACTGGAGCCTCTAGAGGCTTGGGAAGAAAAATGGCCGATGCCTTGGCCACTCAAGGTGCTCACGTAGTTTTCAATTACCGTGGCGATGAATCAGCTGCCATGACCCTTAAAGAAGAACTAATGAATTTAGGTGCCAGCAATGCAACCGCTTTACTTTTTGATGTAACTAATACGGCACAAATGAAAGAAGCAGTTGAGAAATTTATTGAGACCAATGGTGCTATAACTGGATTGGTCAATAATGCAGGGATTTCAAAAGATCAAATCGTTTTAAGAATGAAAGAAGAAGATGTTGTTCAGACAATTAGCACAAACCTCACTTCAGCTATTATGCTGACTCAAATACTTTCTCGTAGTTTTTTAAAAGCTGAAAATGTTTCTGTCGTTAATATCAGCTCAATCGTTGGACTTATGGGAAATGCATCTCAGATTGCTTATTCAGCCTCTAAAGCAGGCTTAATTGGATTTACAAAGTCATATGCCAAAGAACTAGCTTCAAGAAATATCCGATGTAATGCAATATGTCCGGGCTTTATCACAACAGATATGACACATGCCCTCGATGAAAAAGTTAAGGATGCTTACTTAAATACAATCCCACTTAAACGCATGGGCGACCCAGAAGAAGTGGCCAGCCTGGTGTGTTTTTTATTGAGCAAAGCATCGTCATATATCACTGGCGAAACGATTAAAATTGACGGTGGACTCTATATCTAATAAAACTATTACTTATTTGAATAATTCAGGAGTTATTAATGAAAGACAAGGTAATCAAACTTATCAGCGACGCAACTAAAATTGATATTTCTAAAATCAATCTTGAAACTAGTTTCGTTGACGACCTTAATCTCGATTCACTAGATATCGTTGAATTGATGATGAAAATGGAAGATGAATTCGGTGTAGAAATTCCTGAAGAAGATGCTGAAGGACTTAAGACGGTAAAAGATATCGTCACTTATTTAGAAAAGAAACAAGCCTAATTTATAAAAGATATGAAGGCCCCTAACGGGGCCTTTGTTGTTTTACGGGAGTGTAATCATGGTGGCCCAAACAAATCTAAAAACTATACAGGTTAATAGAGTCGCTATTACCGGAATGGGAATGATCTCAGGTCTTGGCCACTCACTCAAGGAAACCTGGGCTAATAGCATCGCGGGTAAATCAGGCGTCAGCCTTATTGAACAAGCAAACACAGAATTAATGGTTACTAAAATTGCTGGAGAAGTAAAAAACTTTTCTATAGCAGAACATATAATGGAAGCTAAAGAAGCTGGGCGCTACGATCGTTTTATTCACTTTGCTATGCACTCGGCATACGAAGCGCTAAATGATGCAGGATTAATTACCGATCACCAAATGAATGACACATACGAATCCCACCGAATGGGAAGTATTATGGGTGTAGGTATTGGTGGTTTTCCCGAGATTGAGCGAACTGCTCACATCATGTTTGATAAAGGACCTAAAAGAGTTTCTCCGTTTTTTATTCCTGCAGTTATCCCAAATATGGCAACTGGATTAATTTCAATTCGCTTTGGACTAAAAGGTTTAAATTATACTATTTCATCTGCTTGTGCTTCATCTGCTCACGCTCTGACAGCAGCATGCTACGAAATTATGTTTGGTCGCCAGGATATAATGATCAGCGGTGGTTCTGAAGCCGTTGTGGGTGCTCTTGGAATGTCAGGGTTCATGACAATGAAAGCTCTTTCTCGACGTAACGATGAACCTCAAAGGGCCTCTCGTCCATTTGATATTGGTCGAGATGGATTTGTTTTAGGTGAGGGGGCCGGAATTTTAGTTTTAGAAAATTACGATAAAGCAGTTGCTCGTGGTGCAAAAATTTACGCTGAGATTGTAGGTCACGGCGCTACTTCTGATGCTCATCATATTACAGCTCCACACCCAGAAGGTGACGGTGCTTTTAACAGTATGAAAATGGCCGTAGAAAATGCAGGAATTAATTTCAATGAAATTGGATATGTAAATGCACACGGGACTTCAACTCCACTCGGAGATATTGGAGAAACAAAAGCGATTAAGAGAACTTTTGGTGATCATTCTAAAAATCTTTTAGTTTCTTCCACAAAATCTATGACTGGTCATCTGCTTGGGGCAGCTGGTGGAATTGAAACTATTTATTGTGCAATGGCCTTGCATACAGGAATTATTCCTCCGACTATCAATCTTGAAAATCAGGATCCTGAGTGCGATTTAAATTACGTTCCAAATAAGGCAGTAAAAGCAGATATTAAATATGCCCTGAACAATTCATTTGGATTTGGCGGAACTAACTCATCATTAGTTTTAAAAAAGGTATAAAATATGTTTCACAAAGACTCATCAAAACTTGAATCAATGGATCCGGAAATTTTTGGAATCATAGAACTTGAAAGAGCTCGCCAGGAAGATGGTTTAGAGTTGATTGCTTCTGAAAATTACACCAGCCCGGCAGTAATGCAGGCTCAAGGTTCAATCCTTACAAATAAATATGCTGAAGGTCTTCCCAATAAGCGTTACTACGGCGGCTGCGAATTTGTAGATCTTGCAGAAACACTTGCTATCGAGCGAGTGAATAAACTTTTCAATTCTAAGTTTGCCAATGTTCAAGCTCACTCCGGTTCTCAGGCCAATATGGGTGCATATTTTTCTATGCTTGAATACGGCGACAAAGTTTTAGGAATGAGTTTATCAGAAGGTGGCCACCTTACTCATGGCTCTGCTGTAAACTTCTCAGGAAAACTTTTCAAATTTTCTTCTTATGGATTAAATCCTGAAACAGAAAGACTTGATTATAATATGATTCGTGAAACAGCTTTGGCATCTCGTCCTAAGCTAATCGTGGCCGGAGCTTCAGCTTACGCCCGTGAAATTGATTTTAAAATCTTTAGAGAAATTGCTGATGAAGTCGGTGCTCTTTTGATGGTTGACATGGCCCATATCGCAGGATTGGTAGCAGCAGGATTGCATAATTCTCCAATTCCTTATGCTCATGTAACAACATCTACGACTCATAAAACTCTTCGCGGACCGCGCGGAGGACTTATTTTAACGAATGATGAAGACCTGTTTAAAAAATTAAACTCGAATATTTTTCCGGGTATTCAAGGTGGACCTCTTGAGCACGTGATTGCTGGAAAGGCAGTTGCTTTCAAAGAAGCACTTGACCCAACATTCGTGACTTATCAAAAACAAGTTCTCGCCAATTCAAAAGCGCTTGCGGCTTCTTTAATTGATCTTGGAATTGGATTAGTAAGCGGTGGAACTGATAATCACCTTGTACTTTTAAAAACAGATTCTGTTGGACTCTCAGGTAAAGATGCGGAAAAAGCTCTTGAGCACGCAGGGATTACTTGTAATAAAAATATGATTCCAGGTGATAAACGCTCTCCATTCATCACGTCTGGTATTCGTTTAGGAACTCCCGCCATTACGACACGTGGACTGACTGCTAACCATATGGTGATACTGGCAAATTGGATTCACCAGGCCCTTACCAATAGTAAAAATGAAGAAGTGCTAAAAAATATTAAAAATCAAGTTCTAGAACTTTGTAGAACATTTCCGGTATACAAATAATATATGCATTGCCCTAGTTGTAACGCCCAGGACACGAGAGTTATCGATTCAAGAATGCTTCTTGAAGAGAACTCTGTTCGCCGTCGCCGCAAATGTGATGCGTGTGAAATGCGTTTTACAACTTACGAGAATATTCATATTCAAATGCCGTTGATAGTTAAGAAAGATGGTCGTCGCGAAAATTATAATCGTGAAAAAATCATGAAAGGTTTAAAAAAAGCCTGTCAAAAAAGACCGATATCAATTGATGATATTAATTTAATGATTAACGGAGTTGAGAAGTCACTTCTAGAACTTTCTCAAACCGAAGCCTTAGCATCAGATCTTGGTGAAATCATCATGGATCATTTAAAGAAACTGGACCGAGTTTCTTATGTACGATTTGCTTCATTTTACTGGGACTACCAGGACATTGAAGATTTTGTATACGGTCTAGTCAACAATCTCCACTCAGAAAAATCTATTAGTGATAAAGGTGAAAAACGTGAATTCCAATACTAGTAAACCAGTAAAAAGATCTGTAGGCAGAGAATACGCCTTCAAATTTATATACAAACATTTACTTTCAGATTTTATTAAAGAAAAAAATCAAATCATCAGTGATACAAAATCTTTTGAAGACGCTCTTGCAATGTTTGATAAGTCTTATTATGAAGAAGACATTGAACATCCAGATAATGTGATCGATCTTCACACTAAGACTTTTGCACGCGATCTAATCTTAGGATCTCTTCGTCATGAAGAAGAAAACTCAGAATTGATTGAGAAATACTTATCTACCGGCAATCTGCAAAAAGTGGATCGCATGAATTTAGCGGTTCTCTTGCTTGGTGCCTATGAAATCAGAAACGATAAAAAGACCTCTCCAAGTATTTTCATCAATGAGTATGTTAATATTGCCAAGAAATATTGTCCTAACGACTCTCAAGGTTTTATTAATAGTATCCTAGACAAGCTTGCAAAAGATCATGCCGTCTAGAGTTGATACAAATCTCAAAACTGTTATTGACCAATTCACACCTGATATTCTGGGAGTGTTTTGGATTACCAATGCAGAACTAAGCCGAAACTTGTTGGGTTTTGATGAATTCAATTATCTCTTTGATGGATTGATCTCCCAATATCTTTACGGTCAAACAAAAGAGAATTCAGAAATTCATCCCGACAGATCAAATGTTTTTTTCACGTTGAATTTTAATCAAAAACTTTTTTTAGCACATTTAAAAATGCATAGTGAAATTGCGGGCGTGCTGGATGATCAGATAGCTTTGCTACAAGAAAATAAAAATGGTGATAGGAAAAAGATTTTACTTTTCAATCAAACTCAAAAGAACTGGGGTAGCGATCTTCAAAAACGCTACCCACAATTTGAGTTTATCAACTTAGAACTTTCAAATATCTGAAATTTCTATGGTAAAGCACAAATATAAGTTACCCATGATTCACAGTTCTCTGCTTTAAGAGACTGCTTGAATACTCCATTGCCAGTACCATCTTTATCTACGCCTTCCCAATAAATAAGTGTTTCAGAAAAGCCGGCGTCTTTAAGAATATCCAGGAGTTCGCGGGCGTCCCACATGCGCCAATCGTATTTAAAAACTTTTTCATGCTTCACTTGATCTTTGTGAGTTTTGAAATGGATATAATAAAGAACATCTGCTGTGAGTGGGTTGTATTTATCGCAATCCCAGTAATAGGTATGAGACTTATGTTTTACAGATTCTTCCAATGGTTTTCTAGTTTCAGTTCCACCGAAAAGATCGATAAAAAAGGCTCCGTCTTTTTTGAGGTGTTTTTTGACTTGAGTAAAATATTTTACGAGGTCAGCTCTTTGTTTAAATAAAAAATAAGAGAAGTTAAAAGCAACGATGACATCTGTTTTAAAATCGTAACTGGCCATTACGTTCCCAAGAATAAATTCCATCCTTGTTTGTTCTTCTTCATCGAGTTTAAATAAATGGTTTTGTACTCCATAAGAAATGGGTTCCATATCAAGATCAATTCCATGAGCTTTGTGCTTTTTACTTTGAGCAACCCATGCACACGCCATTGATCCAGTCCCGCAAAAATCTTCGCGCAAGACTAATGGTTCTTTGCCTCGGATTTTTTTGAATTCGCGATTAATAAACGCAATATCTGCTTCTGGGTTTTGAACAGAACCTTCATAAAGAACATACTTTTCATCGCGGGTTAACTTCTTGGCCATGGATTTTTTCCTTAATATTCTTTGTAAGACTTGACCTCAACGAGGCCTGATTTATAAATTGTGTTAATAGTATTTTTTCTATTGAAGCGTTCATCGTTAGTTATATACACTAGGCGGGCAATTTCAATAAATTCTTGATTAAAAATTTTAGTGCGTTCAAATTCGCGAATATCATCTTCAATTTTCCACAAAGTTAAGTTGATATCAATCATCTCGTTTAGGTGGTGCTCGATATCGACAAGATTTAGCGAATGAAGCGCTGTCGAAAGTGCAAACTCTTCTTTTTTAATGTGAGCAAGCTTTATTGGGTCTTCAATTTTTTGAAGTTTAATTCTTAAAATAGAAAGCTTATCTACCAGTTCCCCTAAAGAAATTTCACATTGTATATTCATATGACCTAATTAATTTCTCGATAGATTATTTCCAAAATTTCGTAGGTGATGACACCCTTCGGAGTTCGGACCTCGATTGTATCATTAACCTCCTTCCCTATCAAAGAACTTCCGATAGGAGAGCGCCAACTAATAAATCCTTTTTTGGTATCGATCTCATCAACCCCCACAATCGCTATCAACTTTGTTACACCCTCTTCATCGGAAATTTCAACGCTGGCTCCAAACTGAACTTTATTTGTCGTTGTGGCTGCGGGATCAACTATAACAGCAAGGTCAATTCTCTGAGTTAGAAAGCGAACTCGTCTATCTATCTCTCTAAGTCTTTTTTTACCGTATATATAATCGGCATTTTCCGATCGATCCCCATTCCCTGCTGCCCAGGCGACAGTTTTAGTAACCTCGGGACGTTCAATTCTGGCAAGTTGATGAAGTTCCTCTTGAAGTTTAGATAAACCTTTAGGAGTTATATAGTTTTTCTCTTTTAGTTTAGCTGTGGGTTTTTCTGTTGATTTATTCATTCGTGTCACAAGATTTTAATTGTCCTCAGTTTACTCTATTCATCTAATTATGCTAATAATTATTAAGGACCATGAACAAGAGGATAAGTATGACAGCAAGACCAGTTATTCGCATGGGACACCCAACTCTCAGACAAACTGCAGAACCAGTAATTTTATCCGAAATAAGCACTCCTGAGTTCAAAGAACTCTTGGCAAATTTGTATGACACGATGAAAGTCGAAGGTGGAATTGGCATTGCAGCTCCACAAATAAATGTATCAAAACAAGTTACTTTGATTGAACTTCCGGCCAACAATGAACGATATGGAACTCTCGAATCTTCCCCGCTTTTCATCATTATTAATCCTGAAATTACAATTATAGATTCTGAGCTTCAAGGATTTTGGGAAGGATGTTTATCAGTGCCGGGCATCCGGGGATTTGTGGAACGTCCTCGAGTTGTGCAAATAAATTATACTGATGAATTAGGCGAGCAAAAACAATTTATCGCAGAAAATTTCTTAGCGACTGTTTTTCAACATGAGCTGGATCATCTTTTTGGAAAACTTTATATCGACAGGATAACTGATACAACTAGGATTAGTTTTCTCGATGAGTTCAATGAATTTAACAGTGTTAAAAAAGAAGATACGCTTGAAGAATAACTTAGATATTAAAACCATAAGTAAAATTGCCATCGCTCACTCTCTGTTCAAAGAAAAATTTTCCATCCCTCGCCAACCTGGCCTTGTAAGCTTCGAATCAAAAATCGAAATGCTTCCACCATATAATCGCCCTGAAGCACTCAATGGTTTAGAAGAATTCTCTCACCTTTGGGTATTATTTGATTTTCATGCAAATGATAAAGCAGATAATTCTTCGTTAACCGTGAGACCACCACGTTTAGGTGGAAATAAAAAACTCGGAGTCTTCGCAACCCGTTCTCCCAATAGACCAAATAATATTGGACTCTCGCTGGTAAAACTTCTTCGGATAGAAGGCACCGATTTAATTATTTCAGGAGGAGATTTTCTAGATCAGACTCCAGTGTTTGACATAAAACCTTATCTCAAAGAGATTGAATCGTATCCCGATGCCCGTTCAGGATGGACCGATGACCTGGTCATAAAAAAACTAAAAGTTGTTTTCCATTGTGAATGCGTTTTAGAATTAAAAGTAAAAATCACTGAAGTACTCTCACTTGATCCCCGCCCTCGTTATCACGAAGACGGATATAAACAGTACGGCTCTAGATTAGGAGAGGTCGATGTTCACTGGGAAGTGATCGAAGGAGTTGTTAGAGTTCTAGAAATTACTTAACTGAACAACCTGTGTTTCCGCCTTGAAGGCTGAATCCTTTTGGCTTTCCTTCCGCTTCAGCTTTTTTCTTTTCTTCAAATTTTTTAAGAAGATCTTCTTTTGAATCGCAAGGAACAACCGCTTTTGGATCAACGGTCTTAGCAATTTCTTCAGATTTAATTGGTGAGACTTTTTTATCTTTTTCTTTTGAACATGCGCTAAAAGAAAATATTGTAAGCGTAATTAATAATATATATTTCATTTTTACTCCTAGTCTTCTGAACTATAGTTTAACATTTTTAAACCCATCAAGCATCTATACCAGCTTCTGGGCATCTTTTCTAAAATAGCGACAATGATTTTCATCCGGAATGGAAAAACATAAAGCACTTTCTTCTTTTCGAGCGCTCTCTTGATAAGTTTAGCGGCTTTTTCTGAACTCATTAAAAAAGGCATTTTATGATTATTTTGTTGAGTCAAAGGAGTGTCGATAAAACCCGGAGCAATCGCCGTCACGTTGATTCCCATACGCTTTAAATCAATAGAATACGACTCACATAACTTAAGCACCGCAGCTTTTGAAGCGCTGTAGGCTCCTGCTCCCGGAAGCCCCATAAATCCTGCTACAGAAGCAGTGGCAACCAGATGACCTTTCTTTTTCGGAAGCATGATTTCAAGAGCAAATTCAAAAGTATTAAGCACACCTTTTACATTGATATCAATTATATCGTTGGCCACCGAAAATTGTGGAGTCTTAGACTTCGCGCCGACTGATCGCCCGGCGTTTGCAATAATAATATCGAGATCACCATTGGCGAAATCAACTATGGCCGCACGCAATTCATCTCGATTAACAACGTTTACTTGGTAACATTTTAATTGTTTGTATTTATTTTTTATTTCGACTGGAAATTTTTCTAAATTCCTAGCGCAAATGCCAACCCGATGACCTTCTTCCAAATAAAGTTTAGCGAGCGATAAACCGATGCCCGTAGTCCCGCCGGTAATGAAAATATTCACAAGACCCCAACATGTTAAGCTTAATGATAACAAATAGTCTAAGACGAATATTCTGAGGGTACAATCCCCTAAAGTGTCTTAAATTGGTCATTTTTTTAGCCAAAAGGCTTAAGATTTCCCTTGACGATAAACCCTGATATTCTTATATTTGAGCTTCATTGAATTCAAACTACTTCCACGGGGGCGTAGTTAAGTTGGTTATAACGTCTGCCTGTCACGCAGAAGGCCGAGGGTTCGAGTCCCTTCGCTCCCGCCATTTTTACACTAATTATTTTCATAAAAATTTAAGACATCAAAAATACTAAGAAAGAGTTCTAATAGCTTAGTTTTTTTGTTTCTAGTCCATAGATAGCTAAAATGATATCTTTTTATCAGCTCAAAATGATCAAAAGGCAAAAAAATGGAAAAAAAAGACCTCTTCCAAAAACAACGTAAAAATACTGATAAAAGTTTAAAAGATGAACGTCAAAAAACGGACGGCTACCTCGATCAAGAAAGTAAAAATGTTGAAGAAGAGTCTGACGAAACTGTCCATGCAAATCGTCTTGCTGCAGATAAAAAACTAGAAAAACAGCGTGCAATAGTTGATACCGAAAAAGGAAATTCCGTTAGATTAACCCCCATGTTAGATGCCGAACGTGAACGTTCCGACAAGGCTCAGAAAGTAGCTAGATCTGAAGAAGATAAAGTCAGAAATCAAGAACGATATCAGAAACGTTTGATAGCAGAAGCTCTTCTGGAAAACGAACGAAAAGATACAGATAGCAATCTTCATAAAGAACGAGATCGTGCAGACAATGCTTCTAAACACGATTCTGAACTGATACTTAATGCAGAAAATGCACTCGTTACTAGAGATCAATACTTAGCGATAGTAAGTCATGATTTAAAAAATCCACTAAATTGTATTTCATTAAGCGCAGGTATAGTTCGAAATAGCATTAATAAGAAAGGGGAAGAGAATGAATCTCTTGTAGTCGCAGTCGAATTAATTGAGAGAAGTGTTGCTCACATGGACCGAATGATAAGTGATCTCCTCGACGTAGAACGAATGTCGAGTGAAAAACTTGTTCTTAATCGTTCAAACAGCGATATCTACGCTCTCTTATGTGAATGCAAGGATCTCTTTGCACCTACAGTTTCAAATAAAGAATTTTCAATGACGATTGAAAATTGCCCGAACCCTCTAATGGCAAATTTTGATAACGAAAGAATTCTTCAAGTGTTATCGAATCTAATCGGGAATGCGCTAAAGTTTATTCCTATTGGCGGGACCATTAAACTTTCTGCTAAGAAGCAAGCGACAGAAGTTGAAATTTCGGTAACTGACAATGGCGATGGTATTCCAAGAGAGATGAGGACAAAAATCTTTGAAAGATTCTCACAACTTCATAAAAATGATCGTCGTGGCTTAGGTCTTGGACTTTTTATTTCTAAATGGATTGTTGAAGCTCATGACGGAAAAATTAGCGTTAATTCAGAAATTGGGAAAGGAAGTGTATTTAGTTTCACGCTTCCCACTACAGATGGTGAATCAAGTTTCTAGAAATGAACCAAATTAAAGCCATTTCCAGAAAAAGAAAAACCAAAGACCCATGCCTGGTTTGTTTTCTCCATAAAGAACGCTGCATTTGCAAGAGCACTCCGACTCTCACTCTCCAAACAAAGATCACATTGATCATTCATGCTAGAGAATTAAAACGCACAACCAACACCGGCAGACTCGCCATAAAAGCACTTACAAATAGTGAAATGAGAATTCGTGGTAAAGATCGTGAAACGCTGGATCTCACTGAACTTCTTACTCCAAATTATCGAACTTTTTTATTTTATCCCTCGGATAATGCAATTGAACTTGATCATAAACTGGTGAATGAAAGTTCACTTCCCATTCAACTCATTGTCCCCGATGGTAACTGGCGCCAGGCCAGCAAAGTTCATTACCGCCATCATGAACTTCAAGATATTCCTCGAGTGAAAATCAGCACTCCCAATACAGCTGAACTGCATATGAGAGCAGAAACAACCGTGGCCGGAATGGCGACCTTGGAAGCAATTGCTCGCGCTTTGGGTATCATTGAAGGTGAACAAATTAAAGAAACGTTGATGAAATTCTATCAAGAGAAATTAGAAGGAACGTTGATTGGACGAGGGCATTTGAAATAATAAATTCTCCTCATTGACACAAACAATCCGAAGACTTAATCCCGGTCAGCGCACAAGTTTCAACCAAACTTTGATGAAAAGATATCTGACTAAACGCCAGTGTATTTTCACTTTCTATCAATCGGTTTGTTGACTGCTGCCGAAGCTGCCAACGAGATACTCACCGAGCAAGTAAATGACCATTTTTTATAAAAATAGTTTTTAACTAATTAAGCTTAACCTTTCAATGAATATGAAAAATATATAGGTTAGAGATTTCGTTTTTTAACGAGAAGCACGTAAAAGATTCGCTTGAGTAGCTATTTCTGTATAGGCTTTTTCTTTTTTTTCGTTATTTTTGACTTTTGATCTTTGAAGTTTCAGAGTTGCTTTAATATAAATATCCACCAATTTTGAAAATTCATCAGAACTTAAATCAAAATATTTCAGAAGCTCATAATAAAGTGAAACTCCCAGCTCGAGCGATCCATTTTCTATTTTTGAAATAGTCCCTTGAGTAATTCCGACTTCTTCAGAGAGCACGTCTTGACCTATATTAAGATCGTTTTTTCTTAGCGCATGAATAACTGCACCGACATTGGACCTATTAAATTTTTCTGAAATTATCATTGTTATAACTCCTAAACTATCTAGTGGAGCACTTGGAATGCTTCAAGCACTTCTTTAACAGAAATTACAGTTAAATACCCCATAGGGGCACCAGAATTAACGTCGTTAACACTAGCTAGCTTGATCATTTTATATCCAAATTTTTTATTTGAACACAGTTCAGTTAAGAAATGCACAGGAATATTAGGCGCCATATATTCTATATCATTATCAATCGCAAAATTTATTGCATTAAACATTGCGAGTGTATCTTCTTCAGATCGATAAAATAACTTGTCCCACGGAATAAAAGTTAAAGCACCGAGGTCATATGAACTTAAGTTAAAAAAGTTAATTGAACGATAAATTTGCTGGTGAGATAAAGAGTAAACTTCGACTAAATACTTGTCGGCAAAGTCATTAAACAATCGCTCGTTAACAGTTAATCCGTATTTTGTTAAAAATTTTCGTAAATGCCTTTGGGTTTGAGTGCCTTCGCTTTCATCAAGAACAGGTCCATCGGTAATTAAATCATTATAACTTTGAAGACTAGTATTAATCTGAAAGAGCTGATCCTGATGTATATCTCTAGCGTGCTTAAAGGAATCACTTTCTTGAAAATTAAAATTTGTCAGATTTAAGCCAAATTGATTTAAAGAATTAGTTAAATTTTCAAATGTCGAATCTAATGCCTGTAGTGTATTCATAGCTACATTTATATCTCAAAATATATTAAATTAAAAATTAAAGTTTGGCATCACGCTGCCTTCACCACCAGCCTTGAAATATCAGCTAATTTCAAAAGCATTTGCTGATATAATTCAGCTGTTTGATGATAATTGTCCCAAATTTGATCTTGCTCAGCCACGCTAAGTTCCAAAATGACCTGAAGTACATGATCAAGATGTTTAGGATCTTCTTCCATGTGAACTTTTAAAAAACGATTTGCATTCTCTGGAAAATATTTCAAAATACCTTTAAAGCAATGAACTGGTATTGCTTCTAAATAGAGAATATAGCCTAGTAAGCTCGTACCTTTGGTTTGATCAATTTTATAATATTGCGATTCCCAGAAAGCTTTTGTGATAGCAAGCTCCTCAAAATCATTTGGAGACATTCCCATGGCCAATAAATCGCTTTCAGCAATTCTTTCGTGGTAATTCTCTTCTTTTAAGTGAGCTACAAATCGTCGATATAAACTATCGCGCTCAACACCAAAGTGTGAAATTGATCTGGCCAACAATCTGGTTGAATGACAGACAAAATAATATGTTTGGGCTAAATAATTACTATAAAATGCTTTATCTTCCCAAGGAAGAGATTGAATTAATAGTTCCGTATTTTTAAGCTGTTTTTGATAATTCTTGTTCATATCCCCTCTTGCGATAATCAATTTTTTCTTCCCATAATTTTTTAAAAAGATTTGAATAACTTAGCTGCGCTTCTCGCACCTTGTCTGGTTCAACCAATATAAGATCTACTTCACATCCATGGGCCAGGGATTCACCACGCTTTTCACCGCCTATTTCATAAAGTAATTTATTTACGCTGCGATTATTGCGTGAAGTTCCGTACCCAACATTGTATCCGTCTTCCAAAACAATTTTGCCGAAAGCTTCCATGATTAGCTTGGCAGAATTGATAGGATAATTTAATTGTGATTTTCGGTATTCTGGAGCAGTACAAAACCAAGCCGCAATTAGACCTTCACCTTCGCGAATTGACTGTTCTGCTAAAAATTCTTGAGGCCAGCTCTCAAACCAGGAGTCGTTTTTACGAACGTCTAAATTTAAATTAACCGCGCTGTAGCACATTAATGCAATTGCAATATCGTCACGATAGAGAACAGTTGCAAAATCATGGCGTGTAAATTCATTTGAAAATAACTTTTTTACTCCATCAAGTTCTTTTAGCGTTTCCGACCAAACTCTTTCCCATAAGTGATATGCACTATTATAGGCATGATAAGCTTCTGGTGGAATTGTTTCGCGACAAGGTATTACTCGAAGGCTCAATTTTTCAATCTCACTATTTTCCAAATTTTTCAATTGAACCTCTATTTTTCAAACTTTGTAACACCTATACTTATTCCAGTTGGAATTATAGTACAGTGGGCACATGTTGCCATTTTAGTGATTGAAAAAAATTGGTGGTTTTTTTATTTATGGGTAAGAAAAATTATAGAACGTAAGTACTTATTCCCGCCCATGGCGAAGAAGGGACCGCTATTGCGCTTTCAATTTCTATATTCAAATCTTTAGCGACTTTCATAATTTCCGAAATGGACTTCTCGACAGTAGTATCTGTCTTCCACATTGTTGATTTGGGCAATAAATATGTTTTATTCTCAAAGAACCATCTGTCTAAATACCCCCACTTTGTTAATTGATCCTTCAACTCCATAAGTTTGTCTGAAACTTCGAATGTAATTAGAATGCTTGACATTATTTCCCGCCAGAAAAATATTTTTTACTTAATTGTTTAACCAATTAAGACATTATTCCAAATGGAATACAATAGTGGCTTGGAAATATTTTTTTTGATTTAAAAAAGACTAGCTTCAAATTAATTAAATATTATTTGATTTATCTTATTGTTCAGATATTTAGACTGCCTTTAACTATTTTAAATTCCACACACATCCTCTCAGTTTCATTGGAAATCCAAATTTCGGAATCCTCTATAGAGATATTTAAGTTCATTCCTTTTTCCGCGAAAGCTTCAAGTGATTGAACGTCATTGACCTTAAAATGAATAATATTTAAATGATCAAAACGATTAACCTTGTTTTCAATTGAATCAAACCACAGAAGTGCTTGATTGCCATGATAAGTATAAATTGTGACTTTTTTTGCTTTAGAACAAATTTGGCGAATTCGTCTTTCATCAGGAAGACCTAGTTCAATCCAATGTTCAATGGATCCATCGTGATTTATTTTCCAAAGATCAGCTTCATTGTCGGCGCTTAAACCTTTTGTGAATTGCACATCTTCTTGAGCGGATAATGAAAAGGCCAGCAAACGAATCATCATTCGTAAGTCATTTTCTGATGGATGCTTTGCAATAGTTAAAGAATAATCGCTGTAATGATGAATATTTAAATTTGAAAGTGTCAGTCTTACTTTATAAATTGTAGATTTTAATGCCATAGAGGAAATCTTATCATTACAAATCTAATTTAACATCTGAAATGGTCTGGAATCTCTAGGAATCGTAACTATGAAACTAGTTCCTTCACTTTCGTTACTTTGAACTTTTACAAACCCACCATGAGCCTCTGCCACGCCTCTGACTAGCGTGAGTCCTAGACCCCAGCCTTTCTTCTCACCACATTGAGCAGAACTGGTGCGATGAAAAGGTTGAAAAAGATTAACTTGATCTGCAAGAGGAATAGGATTCCCAATATTATGAACACTAATTTCTACTTTATTATCTAATTGCTTGAGTGCAACAGAAATAAGTTGTTGAGGAGAACCATACTTAACTGCATTATTCACCAGGTTCTCAATGACTCTTCTAATAGCCTCTTCATTCCAATAACCATTAATGCTTTCTCGATCTGTCTCAAGCATGAAACGATCACCGTAAGAAAGTCCCAGATCTCTTAGCGTTGTTAAAGCGATAAGGCGCAAATCACATTCGTTCATAGTAAAAGACAAAGGCTCTCCCGCCCTTATTCTATTAGCATCAAGTAAATCTTTAATCATTTGATCCATACGATCAATGCTTCTCACAACCTTGCTTGCTAGGATTTGATTTTTTTCAATATTTTTTGGTTGTCTTAAAATTACTTGTGCGGCCATTTTTGCTGCTGTCAATGGAGTACGAAGATCATGAGTCAAGATTGAAACGAACTGATCCCGAAGATCACGCTCTTTCTCTAAATTTTTTACATATTCTTGTGCCTGAACAAGCTCTCTGATTCTCTCATTAATCTCTACCTGTCTTAATTGCTGAGTGCCATGCTCTTTATTAAATCTATCAAGTGCTACTGCAATTAAATTTGAGAGAGCACTTACAAATCGCAGATCAGATTCATTCATTGCAGTGACTGTTTCAAATTGAAGTACTCCGAAAGTTTCAAGAGAACTGAGTGTAAGAGGCAAGGTTATGAACTTATCAAAATTTTCTCCATCAACTTGCATTAACTCTAATGAACAAATTGGAAGAGCATACTTAGATATGGATTCATATGTCTCCTCTACCTCACCCGCAACTTTGGTTAAAGGGCTAACGAGATATTCAAAAGACCGGAGAGAATATTCTATCGCTTTCATCATTCTTTCTTTACTGGTATTGGCATCATACCAAGCTGTCGTTACACAAGTTCCACCTTTTTTTTCTAACAGAAGTATAGTTTGAAAAGAAAAGGTATTTGCTAAAATCATGAAAATTTCAGGAAATGTATTTTCCAGACTTTCGAAGCCGGCAAAGCATTTACTTATTTCGTAAAGATTTTCCAAACGATTAGCAGCGATATTCATTTCAGAAGAAGCTTTTTGCTCTTCAAGAGATGCCGGCAAAATATCAGCAGTGAGATTAGATAATATAGTAATTAATTCCGTTATCAAAAATCCAAATGCTTCTTTTAGCTCAGATGGATCAACCTGGCTAAATTGAATTGAGAATTGGTCACTCGGAATTCCAAATGATTCAACTTTTAGACCCGAGAGAACTGGATATTTTTCACCACATCGATAAATAACTCGCTTAAAAATGGCCATCAAAGTATTTTTATTCAACGTCAATGAAGCACGCTTCGAAAGATTTTTCAAAGTATCACCAAAAAGACATGCCAATCCTTCGGAAGGGAGTCCTCTGGCGGCTTGCTCAAGCCACGCATCGATATGTTTAGCGCTGTATGGGTTTGACATAATTCCTTTTGCTTTCTTGAAATAAATATATTTCATGGAGATTTGGCTTACGATTTTTAGCGACGATCATATTCTAAGTCAAGGTGCTAACATTCATAAACTTAGTTGTACTCATTGATAAATATTATGTTTCGCATAGGCTATATGTATTTTTCTTCAAGAAAGCATCATGATGAAATTTAATATAGAAAGTTCTCGAACCTCGAAAGGGATAAGGAGGCTTAAGTGCCGAATTCTAAAAATGGAGGATTCAACAAAACGATCATAAATCTAAATGCTCTATTACAAAGTATGGTTGAAGGAATGATCCTCCAGAACAATATTGGCAAAATCATTCAATTTAATCAAGCTGCATTAGATATATTAGGATTTTCAGAAGAACAGCTTAAAGATCTGGATTTCATTGATTCCCACGAAAGAGAAAGAGATTTAAAAGAATGGAATAAAATTTTTCCAGGAAAAAATCACATTGGAATGGACTCGTTAAAAACAAAAGAAGTTCAGCGCAATATTGTACTTAGAATATTCCGCCGTGATGGTGAAGTTCGATGGATTTCGTTGAACGCTGTTCCCATTCTTAAAGACAATCTTCCGCCCACTCAATTAATTTGTACTTTTACTGATATCACTGAGATGAGAAAGGTTCTTAACGACCTTAAACAAGTTCAGCTCCTTTTTAATATTTCGCATGACTTAATGATCATTGCCAATCAAGAAGGTTATTTTAAAAGGATAAACCCAAGATTCATAAATGTTTTAGGATATTCTTTGGCCGATATTATCTCTCACAAATTTTTAAACTTTGTTCACGAAGACGACGTTGATGCGACTCAATTAGAAATGCAAAAACTTTTAGAAAAAAAAGAATCAATCCATTTTGTAAATCGTTATAGGACAAAAAATAATGATTACCGTGTTTTTGACTGGGTAGTTGTTCCTGATTCTGAAACCAATTTAATTTATTTCACCGCCAGAGATATCACCGACTATAAAGCTGAAGAGCTCGACATTATCCATTCATCAAAAGTTTATTCTATTGGTGAATTGACCACTGGAATTGTCTATGTGCTCAACGGTCAGCTCTCAATCATTAGTGGGCATATTTCCTTTCTTCAAACACATATTGAACAAGGGCATATTGATTTAAATGATTTGAGAGATAAAATTAAAAGTATTGAGGTCTCTATTCATAGGCTTTCTACAACAACAAAAGAACTGGCTACTTTTGCCCGAAATATTGAAAATGAAAGAATTTCAAATGTCTCCCTAAAAGGAATACTCGATAATGTTATAGGTTTATGCAAAGAGCGATTTCGCATCCATGGAGTAAAGTTAGAAACAAAATTAATAGGTGAATTAGTTATTCATTCGAGAGAATCGCAAATTGCACACGTTCTCATCAGTTTACTTAATATTGCCTATAATGCTGTTCATACTCAAAGAGACAGTTGGGTGGAGTTAACCGGATCGGCAGCAAACGGTGTTGTTCGCATTACTATTACCAATAGCGGTCATTCGACAGAGGTACCTAATCAAAAGAATTTAAATGTACCAAAAGAAATTATTGAAGACAACTTTGGCACTTTTTACTTTGATAACTCGAGTCCAAATGCAAGATTTGTTATTGAGTTCCCTCAGGTGCTAATAGGAGAAGATGTTGAAGACTAATTTTATAACCCCTAAAAGTAAGTGAGAATAAATATGGAGAAGAAGGAAGCAGATTCAAACAACAAAAGTATTTTGGTGATTGAAGACAATAAAGAAATACAAGATTCATTGAAAATGGCTTTAGAAGTTGAAGGCTATTACGTTTTTACAGCTGATAACGGCAAAGAAGGATTGGATAAATTGGAAAAAATTCCCACTCCCTGCATGATCTTACTAGACCTGATGATGCCCGTAATGAACGGTTGGGAATTTGTAGATGCCATTAGCAAAGATCTTATGCTTTCAACCATTCCAGTTGTAGTAGTAAGTGCATTTGGTGATAAAAAAGGAACTCCAAAAACAGACGGCTATATTCAAAAGCCGATTGATTTAGATGCTCTATTAAATACTGTTACCAAACACTGTGGTTAAACCGATGGCAATTCATCAATGGAAAATAAACTAGCAATTGTCTTAAATGGTGGAGGAGCGCGTGGCAGTTATCAAGCAGGTGCGCTTCGTGCCCTTTATGAAATTATAAAAAAAGATCAAAATCTTTTTGATATAATCACTGGCAATTCTGCCGGCGCCATTAATGCAATTTTCCTCGCCAATAACGCTCGTGACTGGGGAGGATCAACACAATACCTTATCGATCTTTGGAAACGAATAAAACCCGAAGATGTTTTTGATATAAGTCATTACACCATGAGCAGAATTGGGACAAGATGGATGAAAGGCACAATTTTTAGAGATACTTCACCCGGGGATCCCTATAATGGAATTTTGAACACTGATCCATTAAGAAAACTTTTACTACGAGAAGTTGATTTCAAAGAACTTCATAATTTAATAGAAGAAAAATTTATTTCAGCAGTAGCACTAACAGCTACCAATTATTATTCTGGTTCGAGTGTTGTTTTTTTTGATGGAGACAAGAAAATTCCCGAGTGGTCAAAATCCGATCGTTTTTCTATTCGAACTGAATTAAATGCTGACCATGTGATGGGATCTTCGGCGATACCACTCTTTTTTCCGCCTGTTAAAATTGGACATAGCTATTATGGTGATGGTTGCATCAGACAAGTCACTCCATTATCTCCGGCCATCCACTTAGGTGCAACAAAACTTATTACTATTGGAATACGCTATAAAAGAACTCAAGAAGTTATAAAAGAACTGGCCCTTAAAACAAATCCTCCTCCGCAAATTTCTCAAGTGGGCGGTGTGATGATGAATGCTATTTTTCTAGATTCTCTTGATGCTGATGTTGAACGGTTGGAAAAGATGAACATCATGGTCGCTATCATGGGCAAACATTCTCCCTGGAGGCATATTCCCATTCTTTCCTTAAACCCATCGAGAGATCTTGGAGCAATGACTAAAAAACTCAATGATGAAATGCCTAAGTTTCTTCGATATCTTTTAAGCAGTATTGGAGTCACTGGCCAGTCAGGTCTGGATCTTCTTAGTTACCTTGCTTTCGATTCTTCTTACACACTTCAAGTTACAGAATTAGGGTACAACGATACTATGGCCCGCAAAAATGAAATATTAAGTTTTATAGATTCCTAAATTGAGTAGTATTTTTTAAAGTTTTTTAAATAGAATTAAATAAAACATTTTAAAATCACCCATCAAACTCCAAATCGGATGCTTGAGAGTCACAGGGCGATTTTTTTCAATAATTAAATGTCCGAACCATGCAAAGGCGTACCCCACAAGAGGAATAAACCAAAGTAACTTAAAATCTGCTGTTGCAAAGACGTAAAAAAGAATTAAATGAACGGTAAGAGTACCAACGAAATGCAGGCGTCTGTTTAACGGATTGGCGTGTTCATCCATATAAAATGGCCAAAAGTCATCGAAGGTCTTAAAGGGCTTTAAGCTTTTCATTTCGTAATGATAGCATAAAAAAGCACTGAGGCTATCACTCAGTGCTTTTTTATAAAACTAGTCTTGAACTATATGCCAAACGTTTCCAATTCCATCACCGTTGATGTCATTTGGTTTGCTGTCACCTTTGTAGAAATAAAGTGGCTTGTTATCAATTGTTAATTGAAGCTCACCTGTTTTTCTTTTGGTAACTCCCATTGGCTCCGATAGACCTGCACCAGTTGAAACGACTACCGGTGGCCAAGTTTTAGCACAACCATCATAACAATTAGAAACACCCGGAGCATCTGGATCGAAAGAATACACAACACGTCCTTTTGTATCAGCAACAATATCTCTGCCATCGGCCAAAGTTATTTCTGTTAACGGTGCCAGTGCTTGAGGATCATGGGCTTGTACTAGACCTGAATTCAAAATACCTAAAGATAATGCGAGTAATGTTAAAGCGATTTTCAATTGCAACCTCCTAAATAGTTGTCAGTTTTTCTATTGCTAATATGACCCCACAATCACCTTTGGTGAACTAAGTCATACTCAGTTGAATGATGGGATTTGATGCCATTTGCATTGACCTTTTATCGTTTTTATTTTAAATTAAAGGGAGTTAGGGAGTATTCTCTCGAAGTTATTTCGAGTGCTTGGTCGACATACTGGGATAAATCCCCGGCCAAGTGGTAAGTGTAGCAAATATATATTTGGTACCTTATTGAAGAGACTGACATGAACGTATAAATCATACGTCGTGTTGTCTTATAAGCTCTTTGCTTTTGCCTCACGACCTAAAGTGGGGAATCTCAAAATGCTTTCTTTAAAAATTATTTTCAATTCCTTTCTTCTCGTTTCATTGACCGAGATGGGAGACAAGACTCAGCTTCTTGCCTTTGTACTGGCCACACGTTTTAAAAAGCCCTGGACCATTTTTGCGGGTATTTTTGTCGCCACTGTCTTGAATCATCTACTGGCTGCTACAGCGGGCGTATGGGTTGCTAATACAGTTTCTCCGCTGATTCTTAAGCGAATACTTGCCTCTATATTTTTAATATTTGCCGTTTGGATTTTAATTCCCGACAAAGAAGAAGGCTTATCTGAGACGAGTACTTGGGGTCCTTTTCTCACCACTGTTGTTACATTTTTTTTGGCAGAAATGGGAGACAAAACCCAACTGGCCACAGTTACACTGGCAGCCAAATATCACAATATAATTTTAGTAACGGTAGGAACAACTATAGGCATGATGATAACTGATGGACTAGCCGTCTTCTTTGGCGATAAAATGACCAAATATATACCTATGAAATGGGTGCATATTGCTGCTGCGATTCTTTATATTGTATTCGCATTGGGAATTCTTTTTAGTTAGAACAAAACATCAGTTAAGGAGTCATTATGAATTATGCAAAAAAAATTTCTTCTCCAATTGGCGATCTTTATTTAATTGCAAATGACCATGCTTTAATTGCGCTGGATAATGTTTCAAATGATCAATACAAAAAAGCAGTGCAATCAAAAACACATAAAATTCTCAATCTTACCCACAAACAACTCGATGAATACTTCATGGGAAAACGAATTGAATTTGATTTACCATTGGAAGCTATAGGAACTCCTTTTCAGCAAAAATCATGGAAGGCATTAATGAAAATTCCTTTCGGATCTGTTTGGAGTTATGGCGAACAGGCAAAATTCTTAAAATCTCCAAAAGCTTGCCGCGCTGTCGGCGGAGCTAATGGAAAAAACCCCATACCTATTATCATTCCTTGTCACCGTGTGATTGGTTCAACCGGAAAGCTAACTGGCTATAGCGGAGGTATGAAAATGAAGATTGGGCTTTTAAAACACGAAGGCCATCAAATTGATGGCCTTCAGTTAATTGAATCTTAAAAATTAAATTTATAATTCTGTATCAAAAATTCCGATGACAACTTTTTTCCACAGAGCAACTTTTTGCTTCTCAGTGACTTCGCGTGTTTGTTTGCGATAGACATCTAAAATTTCATTCATTTTCTTGTTATAGGCCGGGTTGTAAATCATGACCGCATTTTCCATATCGTGGACAAAGCTTCTTTTATTCAAATTCACTGATCCGATAAATGAAACCTTTCCATCAATCAGTACAATTTTGGAATGAAGGATGACCCCTGGTTCAGTGTATTCATAAATTTTAATCTTATTTAAGAAACGATTAATTCCTTCTTTATTTACTTCGCTTAAAATTATTGCAGCGGTATCGCCACTTAAATCAATTCGAGTAATTAGACTTACATCTACACCTCTTGCCACTGCTCTTTGCAAAGCCTCACCTAATTTTATAGTTGGTCTAAAATAAGGTGTAGATAAACGAATAGATTTTTCAGCACTATCGAAAATATCAATATAAAATTTTTCAAGTGCTTCATCATCTTTGTATGGGACAGACATAAAGTGGCGTACCAGGGCTGTGTTTTCTGCGCGTTCAAAATACTTTGGGTCGGCCTTGTTAGTTGACACTATATTATGATTAATACTTCTTACATAAAAATTTTGAGAATCTCGCTGCCATAGGGTCAGATAATGAGAAGCAATTTCCTCAGCAAATGACTTTGAGCGGATTCTCATTTCAAAATCTCTCCAAGGGGCATAGCCTTCATCTTTGCCTTTACCTTTTCCATATTGAATTAGATCCGGAAATGCTGAATGATCAGGAGTTTTCATAAAAACAAATCCGTCGTGAATATTTCGTCCACCGATATAGACAACGTTATTTACTGGATTATCAGCAAGAGTGATTAAAAGTTTTACGTGCATAGTTCTATGATATTCAGCGAGATGATCCCAAACTCCACCACCTTCAGAGTCATAACGATACTCTTGAACTTTAATATTATTTGAAGTTTCAATCAGGTCGTGAAGCATTAAGCGGTCTTTTTTATCTGCAATTACATCTGACATAAGAATACGAACCTGGGTTCCGTGATCAGCATGCCATTTCGCCAGGCGAGCAATCAAAGCTCCGTAAAAATCATGTCTAAAAACCAAGTACGAAATTAGAATTGTATTTAATTTTGGAGCTTCTGAAAAATCGAGTGTTGCATAAGGATTCATTTCTTTAATAAATTTTTCTGACAGCGCCTGACCTAATAATGTTTCTGCCTTCGCCTTTAAACCATCAATTGGCTCTTCAAGCGTTTTGATATCCGAGACGACTTCAGCACAAGTCATTGAGTTGTATTTTGAAGTTAAGAAAAGTTTCTCAACGCCTTTTAAATCACTAGCATCAGGCAGAATACAAGTTTCAAAACGATTTTTTAATTCTGCAATTTGATTCTCTACTTTTGTGTCACTGACTAAGCGTACACCATAGTTTTTTTCAGGATTTTCCGGATTCTTAAAGAATATTTCGCAATTACTCACCTTTTGGTTCAAATAAAGTAAAACTTTCGGCGAGTTATTTTCTTGTTCGTAAATTCTAAAACTAATGTTTTTATTTTTTGAAACAGACTTGGAAAAAAGAGTTTTTTTAATTTTGAAATCGCCGTCACATTTAATGCTTGCTTCAAAATAACGACGATGATCGTTTGAACTTTCATCATCGACATTATTAGTTTTAGGAAGTGGAGCCCAGGCTTTATTCACTATTCCTAATTGATAATCTGTAGTTCCAGATAAATCCATTGTGAAAGAACGGATGATTTTGCCTTCACTTAAAGCGTAATGGGCCGGATCATTTATAACCAGTTTTTCTTTTTGACGTCGCCAATCTTTTTTATACTCGGCCCATTGTGAAAGAGGGACATTTGTTTTTAAATCTTCGGCTTCCAATTGAGTACTGATGTTGAGGTTTTTTATTTTTGCTTCAGTCTCGCTAATTTTAGCTTGAACATTTTGAAGCTCGCTCTGATCAAAAGATGAAGGTGAATTCTTTGAAGCATTGATTAATCTTGCTTCTAATCTTTTTCCTTCTGCTCTAAGATAATCGAGATTTACAGTTAGTGCGTAACTCTCTTCAATCTTTTTAGAATTCACGAACTCGCTGCCTGAAGAAGGCTTACGTATTCCTGGGCCCTGGCAAGATTGCAACGAGAGAATGGAAATTAATCCAATAATCCCCAGTCCCAAATGAATAAAGGTTTTTCTCATGAAGTCTCCTAAAACTAAAATCTCTTTGGTCCTAATGACCAACAATTCTCTTATAGTATAAAGGATTAAAGAATATTTTCTTAGAGGGAGCTATTTTCCTTAAGAATACCTGAGCGAAGGATTTCGTGAATTAAGAATTATTTTCAGCGTAGATGAGGAATTCTTGTTTGTGCGAGGGCAGTTGAGTGGCCATAACAACCGAAAGCCCCATGTTTTTAACAAAAGTTAAATACATCGGCACTCGTGATACAAGTTCGAATTTAGTCATTTTCAAAGTGATAAAAGCGCCTTTTAAAGACGGCTTCACTTTCTCAACAACCTTTTCAATCTCTCGCAAAGTTCCTTCGGGAGGAAGATTCATATCCACAAAAAGCCATTGCACATGATTTTTTAAGTCATACACTTTGAAGTCCTGGATGGAGGTATGGTGATGAGTAAATTTGGGATGATTCAGGCAGATCTCACTCATCAAGGCAGGATCTAATCCTTCGACGCTCAATCCTTTTTCTAAAAGTGCGTAAGTCGCTCCGCCAGGGCTAGAGCCAATCTCTAGAGCGTGATCAGAGGACTCAAGCAACGCACCAACATAATCGATTCCATCTAAAACTTTTAAGTAAGCACGCGATGGAGCGACATCAGGAAGTACAAATGGAGAAAATCCTCCAGGCCAAGGAGAAGTGAGAAGTGAACTTTTAAATTCACCGAGATAATATTGATCTTTTCCGTTAGCTGTTACTTTAATTATTTCGAGTGCAATTTCCCCAAATTTTATTTTTGGACTTTTATAAATCTCACCGTCTTTTGAATAAAAAAGTGTCGGTAAACCAATCTCACGAGCGCGAGTTTCGACTTCTTCTAAGTTCCCTCTCATAATAAAACTGCCGAAGTGACGGCAAAAAACTGGCCGTAAGGTTTTTCCGAGCGGTCGAATTTCTTTAAAAGTTAAGAACCCATCAGTGGAGTAAGCGAATCTAAGTTCCGGGTAAATAAGGCGAATTTCTTCCTTCAAAAAGCTCTCGCTTCCTGGATTGCATAGAAAGTAGAAAAAATGGCTGGTCTCTGGTATTTTTAGGTTTTGTGTCATGAATTGTGATAGATAACACTAAAATGGAAAAATTCAAACGCGTTTATATTGAGATCAGTAATATTTGCAATCTTCAATGCTCTTTTTGCCCTGTGGTGGATAGAGATAAAAAGATTATGGGCCTCGATCTATTTGATTTGACCATTAAACAAGTTGCTCCTCTTACAGAGCAAGTTTGTTTACACCTTATGGGCGAGCCTCTAGCCCACCCTGAATTCGAGCAGATCATAAAAATTTGTGAACGAGAAGGTGTTAAAATCAACTTAACTACCAATGGTGTACTCCTTAATCGTTTTGCTGATTTACTCTCGACCAGTCCAGCTTTTCACCAGGTAAATTTTTCGATTCACAGTTTTAAAGATAATTTCAAAGACAAAAGTATCATGCCTTACCTCACTGATATTTTGAATTTTTCTAAACTTGCGCACGAGCGCCATCCAGAAATGTATATTAATTATCGTCTCTGGAATATATTTGAAACGACTACTCAAAACGATACCAATAAAGATATTTTGCAAAATATAGCCAAGTTTTTTGAAGTAGATATTAAAGAAGATATCGACGTTGGATCTATTAAAAGTAAACGTATTTGGAACCGGGTTTATTTGCATTTTGATTCGCGTTTTGAATGGCCGGATCCTGCAATGCCATTGCAATCAACCAAAGGATTTTGTCATGCTCTAAGTTCACATATTGGAATTCATGCCGACGGAACTGTAGTTCCCTGCTGTTTGGACAAAGAGGCCCGCATGGGTCTTGGAAATTGTTCGACAAAATCACTGGCCGATATTTTGGAAGTTAAACGTGCCAAAACTATGCGCGAAGGTTTTGCTCAAAGAAAGTTGGCAGAAGACCTATGTCAACGTTGTACGTACATTAAAAGATTTCAGTAAGTTAACTAAAAACTCCCCAAAATTTAAGTTTGCCCTTAGAATATCCGATAGGAACAGTAGGAAATATTCTTTTACAAGGCCTGGCAATGACCGAAGAAGAACTGCAGAAAAAGCGACAGGATTTTAGAGATTCAGAGGTTCAAAACAGAATCGCCAATCTCTCTAGTTCAGAAGAATATCGCCAGCAAACTTTGAAGGCCAATTACACTCGTAGAGTCATTAAAAGCGATATCGGGAAGATGGGTTGGAGTTTAATAATAGGACAGGCCACATTTCTATTCTTATTCTCATCACTTTTTTTAATTAGTTATATTCCCAAAACCAAATTTCTCGTCACGAAAATCTTTCCCTAAAATTGCCAAACTCCCTTGTTTAGTGACATATTTTCTCGATGAAAATACTCCTAAGTGTATGTGGGTCAATCTCTGCTTATAAGTCGCTCGATATCGCTCGAGGTCTGGTCAATAATGGCCATCAAGTAAAAGTTGTTCTTACACGTGGTGCTCTTAAATTTGTTGTCCCGGAAGTCTTCACTTATTTAGGAGTTGAAGCTGTATATCTCGAAGATGCCGACTTCAATCATAAAAATGTTTTGCATGTAGATCTCGCTCGTTGGTGTGACACTTTAGTCATTGCTCCTCTTTCTGCTAATACTCTTTCGCGTCTTGCCCAAGGAGCAGCGAATGATTTATTAAGTTCTATTTTCTTAGCATTAGAACCAGAAAAAACTATTTCAATATTCCCGGCCATGAATTCTTTGATGTTAAAACATCCATTCACCGTAGAAAATTTAGCTCAATTAAAAAAACTTAAAACACTTAATAATGTTTTTGTCTCTTTGACCAATGCTGGAGTTCTCGCTTGCAATGAAGTGGGCGTTGGAAAACTTCCTAACGTATCCGAAATTCTAGAATTAATTCCAACGCTGAAAGCTCCTTTTACTGAAAGTGCCGTGCGCTCTAAAATTGTTATCAGTACGGGTGCGACCATTGCTCCACTGGACCCTGTTCGCTATTTAACAAATTCTTCATCCGGAATCACCGGCTATCATCTTGCCGTTGCAGCATTAAAGCGTGGTCATAATGTTTCTGTGATTGCAGGTAGAAATGCAGCAAGTGAACTTGATTTGTTGGCAAAGCATCCAAATTTTAAACTCACTCGCATAACCACTGTTTCTGAACTGCACGATGCAGTTCATGCCGAGTTAAATCAAGCGAGTGCTTATTTATCAGCAGCAGCTATTTCTGATATTGAATTTGACATTTCCACAGAAAAAATTAAAAAAGAAAATATTAATGACAAGCTTTTAGTAAAAAAAGCGACAGATGTTTTGAAGACAGTTATCGATGCTCGTATACCAAATTTAAAAATAGTTGGTTTTGCTGCTGAAACAGATTTAAGTGATGCGGTTTTAACCAAAAAATTTAATTCGAAACCTGTCGATTTGTTAGTTGGAACAAAAGTGAATAACGGTCTCGCGGCCAATTCTGAAATTCTAGGCTTCAACGTGAATCAAGCCAATTATCGTTTTATGGAAAAAGGAATGATCACACTTGAGCGCTCTCTTACAAAAAGTGAACTGGCCGAAATAATCTTACAACGAATTAACCTCTAAAAATAAATATGATTAAAGTTTTTACTACACAAAATGATTTTAAAAAATATAGAGCGAGCCTCGCACACGACTCCGTAGGAATTGTTCCCACGATGGGTAATTTGCATGAAGGACACATCTCGCTACTCAAACAATGTATTACTGACAATGCTATTAGCGTAATCATAATTTTTGTGAATCCAAAGCAATTTGGTCCTACAGAAGATTTTGATAAATACCCTCGCACGCTGGATGCCGACCTGGCGAAAATAACTAACCTTGCCCTTCATTCAATTTCTTTGAATGATAAAAAAGAAATTGTCGTTTTTGCTCCAAAGAGCAACGAAGAAATTTATCCAAATGGTTTCGGCACTGTCATTTCTGTAAAACAAGTTACACAAAAATTAGAAGGTGCCTTTCGTCCTGATCATTTTGATGGTGTAACTACAGTTGTTTATCGACTCTTTAAAATCATTGGTGCCAAAAATGCTTATTTTGGGCAGAAAGATTTTCAGCAATGTGTGGTAGTGAAAAAAATGGTTTACGACCTAGGCCTTGAAATCAAGATGAATATTCTTCCAATTATTAGAAATAGTGAAGGACTTGCATTATCTAGCCGCAATCAATTTTTAAGTTCTGAAGAGAGAACTGATGCACTTCATCTTCCAAAAATGCTAAAGCAAATTGAAATGCTTATAAAAAATAAAGCTGATTATAAATCATTAATCGCTTCTGAATTAACAAACGATAAATGGGATTACCTCGAAGTGCTGGACTCAGAAGATTTAGAAATTCCAAATACTAAGACAAAAGAAATTGTAGTAATTGGAGCTTATAGACTTCGGGCCGTCAGACTCCTCGATAATATTTTGGTGCAAACTATATGATGGATAACGAATTTAATATTGATCCCACTTATCAGGCCACTCTGGTTTCTTTAGTGTGCCCTAGCTTTCCTGACCACACTACTGAAGCTGAGTCACAAAGATCGATTACAGAGCTCCGTGAGCTTCTTAGAACACTAGGTTTAAAAACCGGCACTTCTCATGTTCAAAATAAAAAAGAGATCGATCCTGCGACAATATTGGGCTCTGGTAAATTAAAAGAAATTGCTGAAGCGGCTGAGGCTGAAGGATCTAAACTTTTAGTTTTTGACTTTGAATTAACAGCAAGACAGATTACGAATATAAGAAACCTCACTGGCCTCTCAGTAGTCGATCGCGTTCATGTTATTTTAGAAATTTTTGCCAAACACGCTCGCACCAAAGAAGCAAAAATCCAAATAGAGATTGCTCGTTTGCAGTATATGCTTCCTCGCCTTGCAGGTTTTTGGACCCATTTAAATCGTCAGCGCGGTGGTGTTGGGGTTTTAGGTGGAGAGGGTGAAAAGCAGATCGAGTTAGATAGACGTATTATTCGCGAAAAAATTGAATTCTATAAAGAAGAGCTAGTCACTTTAGAAAAGCAAAGAGTTGTTCGTAAAAAAAGAAGAGAAAACCAAGCTGTGACTGCTGCTCTGGTAGGCTATACCAATGCTGGAAAATCTTCAATTATGAATCGCCTTTGCCGAGTTGAAGTTTTGGAAGAGAACAAACTCTTTGCAACTCTGGACTCAACTTACAGAATGCTGAATCCAGATACAAAACCACCAATGATTATGATTGATACGGTAGGATTTATTTCCAACCTTCCCAATACATTGATCGACGGATTTAAGACAACATTAGAGTCTGCACTCGAAGCTGACCTTTTAATCATTGTCTGCGATATTTCAGATCCTCATTACGAAAAACAATTAGAAGTAACCAATGACGTTTTAAAAGAGCTGGATGTTGGCGACAAAGAGAGGCTTATTGTCTTTAATAAAAAAGATCAACTTCATGATGATTTATTAAAGAAAATTATCCTGCGTAAATACCCAAATAGCTTTTTAGTTTCAAGTTATGACCCGGAAGATATGAAAGCACTTCGCACGCACATCATTGAATATTTTTTGAAGAAGCAGCAACACTATGATCTTTTTGTGCCTTATGAAGACGGAGCTGCACATTCAGCTATCATGTCTAAAACCAATATCGTGAAGACTGCTCATCACGAGAAAGGGATTTTTTACCGTATCCGTGTGCCCGATTTTATTTTTGGAAATCTAGGTGTGCAGAAATATATTCTTGCACCAAATGATCCACGCCTAGAGGAAACTGATTGGGAAGAACTTACCCCTTTAACCTAAAAAAAACGGCCAAGAGAAAAATGACAACTGTCAGGGTAAGACCGATGACAACAACGCGCGTATCTTTATCCATAATTTTTTCCTTATTTTTTATTCTAACAAAATAAGCCATACTTACTAGAAAAATATTATTGGGGACTTATGAATAAGCAATACACTCCGCCTACTGACGTAAAATCTATTCTAGCACTTGTTAAACGCCCAAAAAAAGCTGTTGTTACTGCTGGTATGGTATACGCAAATGGTCCCGTGCATCTTGGTCACTTGGCGGGTGCACACGTCCCAGCTGATGTTTTGGCCCGTTATATGCGCATGCTTATCGGCAGTGAGAATGTACTTTTTGTTTGTGGTACGGATGACCATGGTTCTGCCGCGGAAGTTGCGGCCATTAAAAATGGCAAAAGTGTTCGCGAATATATCGATCAAATCCATGATATGCAAAATAAGACCATGGATAACTATGCTATCTCGCTTAATGTTTTCTCAGGAACATCAAAGCCAGATTGTTTTCCCATTCATAGTAAACTTTCTCAAGATTTTATCAGAAAGCTTTATAAGAATGGAATGCTAGAAAAAAAGACCAGCAAGCAATGGTTTGATACAAAATTAAATCGTTTTCTCCAGGATCGAAATGTTACTGGAAAATGTCCCAATCCAAATTGTACAAATGAAAAAGCTTATAGCGATGAATGTGAAGTTTGTGGAACTCAATATGATCCAAGTGAACTTATCAATCCGATTTCTGCTTTAAGCGATACTGCTCCAGTATTAAAAGACACAGTTCATTGGTGGTTGGATCTTTGGAAAGTTTCAGATCAACTGACTGAGTGGATTCAAACCAAACAAGGAAAATGGCGCACTCCTGTTTTTAATGATGTCTTTGGAACTGTTCAACCAGCTTTTCAATTTGATAATACAAGTGAGCCCATTTTTAAAGAAATGCGAGCTAGTCTTCCCAAGCACAAAAGCCGATACGCACCTGGAAAAAAAGTTGTCGTTCAATGTGAAAATAAATCTGACATGAATGAAGCCAAACGTATGCTCGAAGAAAAAGGTGTCACTTGTACACTTCTCGATGGCTGGGCCCATCGTTCTATTACTCGCGATATTAGCTGGGGAATTCCTCTTCCCAAAGACCTAGATCCTGAGATGGAAGGCAAAACATTATACGTCTGGCCAGACTCTCTAATCGCCCCAATTTCTTTTTCACAGGTAGCTTTAAAAAATCAAGGAAAAGATGCAAAAGAATACGAAAAATTCTGGAAGGACCCCGAAGCAAAAATATTTCAATTCTTAGGCCAGGACAATGTTTATTTTTACGTGCTGATGCAAGGAGCGATGTGGCTTGGATCTCAAGATGATCCTAATCATTTACCACTTGCCGGTGAATTGCAACTTACAGATATCTTCGGTTGTTTTCATTTGATGGTTGATGGCGAAAAAATGAGCAAGTCGATCGGGAATTTTTACACCGGCGATCAAATGCTAGAAGAGAAAGGTTACGATCCAGATCAGGTTCGCTACTTTTTAGCACTCTTGAGTCTTCCAGAAAAATCTTCAAACTTTGATTTTAATACTTTTAATGAACGCAATAAATTTTTAGCTGGTCCATTAAATGCGGCCTTGGAAAAACCAATTTCTGCTGTTCACTCTAAATTTGGCGGCATTGTTCCCAATGGAAAATTATTAGAAAAAGCAGAAAAAGAAACAATGCAAATTGTGCAAAGATATTTAAAGAGCATGGAAAAAGCTGAATACTCCACGCTGCTATTTGCAGTGGAGAATTACGCCAGACTCATTAATAGTTTCTTTGTTCAGTACAAACCGCATGATGACCGTGCGCCAGAAGAGAGTCGTGCTGATGCCCTTTATTCGTGTTTTTATGTTTTGAAAAATTTGATGATTATGCTTTATCCGTTTGCTCCGGTAACGATGGATAAAGTTCGTCAGTCACTTAATTTGCCTGAGAATGTTTTTTCGGTTGATGAGCTTGGGTTGCCTATTCCTGCAGGACATGTGATTGGGCAGAAACAACAGTTTTTTCCGGCGGTTGAAGGAAGCGAAACCGAAGACACATAGTAATAAATTTTATTATCCCCTACGATTAATTTGTGGGGGCTGAAAAAAAAACGTTAGAAGCTATTACAACATATTCAACAAATCCAACTCAACACTAAAACTCCCCCCCGAAACACAATCACTATCTACCCCACCGCTCAACAAAACAGTGTGTTTAAATATATCGCCTTTTTTTACTTCAACATCTCGAGACTGAACATCTGAAGAAATTCCACTTCCAGGAATTGTTGCGACAATGTCATTGTTTTTATAAACTCTCCAGGTCACTGAAGTATCATTGGCAATTCCAGTCCATGATATTTTTGCAGTTCCCGCTCCATCGGCCGTCCATGAATCGAGAACATGCTCTGCACTTCCCATCCCGCCTTCACAATGCTGATATTGTTTTTGGTGAATAGGAGTGTCCCCTTTTACATAAACAGAAGGTGGATTACATTTTTTACCTGCAGTATTCACACTTCTTCCAAGTGCATTGCAAAGGGATGCAAGGTTTGTAGTCGAAGCTAGTGCATTACAACTTAAAATATTTCCAGAGTCATCAACACTTACTGATATCGGAATTTTAAAAGTTTTAAGCTTTGCGCCTAGAACCATTTTTCCTCTATCATAATTAACAATAAGAACTGTCTCTCCAACTTTCTGCCCTTTAGGAATCAAATAAGTTTCATCTGTCTTTAAATCATACCCCGTAATCATCACTCCGGAGTTACCAATTTTTTTTTCGTTGGCAGTAAAACGTTTTTGAATTGTTCCATCAGAGAGAACTTTTTGAATCTCTTTAACGGCACTAGGTATATTCGGATTAATCCCTTTAAAAGTTTTCTCACACGAACTTCCATCAGCAACAATATTTCTAATTTCTTGTCCAAGGGAATCGATATCCATATTGGTTGCAGTTGTTTTTTCATTCTTGGTTTGCTGAGTGAAAATATTCATCATCCAAGCTGAAAGGGCACCCATCAGACCTATGGCAATTAAGATTTCAATCAATGAAAATCCCGACCTGTTTTTTAAAATCTTCATTTGCCGCTCCGGTTATCAATGACCCTTTTTAATTTTCCAGTTCTTGCGTTTGCCTCAAGCTGACTCATCACTACGATTTCAATTTTCAGAGGGTGAACAAGATTTTTAGCTAAGATATCTTCATAAACTGCTTTTTCTTTTTTAAAGGATTCAATTACGCGCTCTACAATAGTCGAATCAGGTTTTAAGTTATGTCCTGCAATCCGAAAGATGAGTTCATCCTTATGGGCAAAATGATTCAAGATCATTTGAAACTGAAGTCCGCTAATTTCCTTGAGTGCATTCATAACCATTACGCGTGTGTCTTCGAAATAAACACTTATGGTTCCAAGTCTAGCGGCTTCATCAGATCTTCCTTGCAATTTGAATTTGCGATCAGGAGTCTCTGCACTTTCTATCCACATTGCCAAATCGCCAGCTGGATAACGAATAATGGGCATGAGTTTTCGAGTGAGATTGGTGAGTAAAACTTTTCCAACACGGTTTTCTTCGGTGATAACTTCGTTGGTATCTGGATCAATAATTTCAATAATAATTGAGCCATCAAAAACTCGGTGTTCTCCATCGGCACAATCGCCATCTGAATACCCCAAAAGTCCCCCATCAACGCTGGCGTAACCGATGGAAGAAATTTTAATATCTGGAAATATTTTTTTTAAGGCAAGATATTGATCAGGATAAAGAGCTTCACCACCAAAAAGTATTTTTTCTATCTTAACGTTTGGATAATTTTTTTTCTCGCGGTCGTAATATTCTAGCAGTGTAAGAATGGCGGAAGGAACTCCCACCATGACATTAATGGAGAACTCTTCCAGTGTTTTTAAAATATGACTTGGCCCTGTCGCGCCTGCAATCGGAAATTGCAAAAGTTTTTTATTCTCAACAGGAATCCATTGCAAAGAATCTTTTATAAAAAGAAATGAAGCATAGAGATCTCCTACATAAAAAAGATTGGCCACGCGGTCGTAATCTTCAAGAATTCCTTGTGACATTCCCCAACCAAAAGCCTCAGTAAAACTTTGCCATTCTAATGAAGTAAAATAGGAATATTTCGGCGCTCCAGTGCTACCTCCGCTTTTAAAAACAATACCGTCTCTTTTATCAGTTGTGAGCACATCACCTTTCCAAAATTTAAATTGATCAGTAACCGGTAGATCAGACAATTTTTCAAACTTGGAATTAGCATAAAGTTCACGATAAAAAGGTGAATGACTTTTTGCGTGCTCTACAATTTCTTTCAAAGACCATTTTTGAATTGTCATATTAATTCCTATGATCCAGAACACTTCTAAGTTTTCCGGTGCTAGCACTAAATTCAAGCTTAGATCGATCAGTTATTTCGATTTCAAAATCGAGAACCAGGTCTTTATTGACCACTTCGTTTAAGTCGCTGTAGTCAGCAAGGATTCTAGTTTGAAGAAAATCTTTGGTCACAGTATTTTTAAAAAGATTTTCTATTTGAAGCACTACTTTTTCTTTCTTCGTTGCGCTCCCAGCGAGTAAATGAAGCTGGAATGATCCTTCAAAATCAAATTTATCTATTAAGAGTTTTTGAAATTTTTGGTAACTTAAAAAAGTTGTTCCAATTCTAAAGACATCACCATGTCTGCCCAAGAGGTCAAATCTTGTTCCGACTCTTCCGCACTCACATCTTCCTTCGATAATTCTTCCCACATCGCCAATTGCATAGCGCTCAATCTTTTGCCCGTGGCGAACTTTTGAAGTGAATAAAAATCTTCCCACTTCACCCTTTTTCACAGGACTATCAGTCTCCAGCTCCACAACTTCTAGTTCGTGAAGACGTTCATTTAAATGATGAACTCCGCCATCTGCGAATTCACATTGAAATCCTAGTGGTCCGGCATCAACCGATCCATAACTGGCAGAACGGATGATTACTACACCGAATTCACTCTTCAAATAATTTCTTTGAGTTTCACTAAAGTGTTCACCACCATAAAATATTTTTTTAATTCCACGGTATTGTTTAAACAATTCACTGTTGGCTGCAAAAAGTTGGATAAAATAAGAAGGCATTCCCAATAATGTATCCACTTTATTTTTTACAATGGTTTTTCCAACCAGCTCGAAATCAGTACTCGCCCCCATTGGAAAATGAACAGCATTGAGTTTTTCTAGAATTGTAAAAAAACTAACGAAGCCTCCGTATAAACTTCCGGCGTAAAATAGATTCATGCATCGATCAGTTTTAGGGTCTAATCCTGCAGCATAAAGCCCTTCTGCCGCAACTTCCATCTGACGGTGATAATCGGCATAAGTAAAAATAGAAAGTTTAGGCTCTCCCGAACTTCCTCCGCTGTAAAAATAAAGATCAGCGTAAATGTCATCCACAACTTGTGCTTGAAAATCGCTCTTCTCCATAATCTTGCTGGACTTTGGAAGAGGGCTTGCAGATTGTTCTTCAAATGAGCTTTTATGGGCCATTAATTTTAAAGATTCAGAATCGGTATAAGAAATTTTCTGGCAATATCTCTCTAGTGCGTAAACTCCATCATGAGGCTCACCCAGGTAAGAGTCAGTCATATCACCAATCGCGCGAACTCTTTGAACACCTGCTTGAAATAATGTTCGAGTTAATTCTTCAATTTCGTTTTTATTAGCAGAAACTCCAACGGTTTGCAGGTAGACTTTCAGCGGTTTTAAATTATGAACGATTTTATTTTTGGGCATCGGTTTTACCCAGATAGTCCGAAATAATGGAGAGGCATTCAGAGAGGCGGTATCCTCTATATAAATGCGCCAATCATTTTTAGCTGAAATTATAGCTTCACTATTTCCAAACATGGAGTTCAGTCTTACCTGTTCTCTACTAACAGTTAATTCCGCTGTTTCCTGAATTCCAGGAAGAACTCTAGCGATAGTCGGAGAAACTAAATCCAGGGCTTTTGCCAGATTTTTTGAAAAGTTTTTTAACTCTTCAAAACTAGCGTCTTCTAGTAATATACATTGAGGACTAGAGCACGCCATTTGTTCATTATTACAAATTTCAAAGGCCATCTTTTTGAGCATTTCTTCATAGGAAGCCGTGGCTTTTGAAACATAAGCAAAAGAAATTTTATGTCCCCACTCAACGATGCGGGCACGACTAGGTGCCATTTCTCTTAAACTTTTTATGCTCTCTTCACTTCCCCATGCGGAGACGACATCCGCAATTGATAAAAAGTCCTTCAAGTAAGATTTATCAGATGAAGAAACTTTTCCGATATAAATATAATCTTTGAAAGTTTTACTCGTATCAATAGAGCATAACTCTTTATAAAAGATGGCGGCAAAAGAGCTATCTTTTCTTGCTAACTTCAATACATTTACATTGCCGCTGAGCAAGCCTTCAATCACTCCCAATACACCAAGTAGTGGTGAATTATTAGGAGTCACATGAACTAATACTCCTAATGGGAACCAAGATTCAAAATGGTTTTCACGAAAATTAATTCTTTTTAATTCAAAAGGAAATTCACTTCCTAACTCACGGGAGAGCTTCAACCGTAGGTTATCTACACTTAGGAATTCTTCCAGCGCTTGCATCGATAGTTCAATTTCTTCATCTCTAACATCGGGACGACTTTTAAGATCATTCACCAAGGCTCGATAAAACTCACCTCTTTCTTTTAATTTGAAAGACGCTTTTTCAATCAGGTTAAATAATAGAGAAGATGAAAGCGGTTTTTTACTCCAAAATCCAGAGTTATGAATATGTTCATAAAATAAATTTTTAAATTCATCGTCTGTAACAATTTTTCCTTGCCAAAGATTGCTTATATTACTCATGATGACTTACCTTTTAAAAGTTCACTTGCGGCCAGGGCACAACTTTTATTTTTAGAGACACCTGCTCTTCCGTGCACTCTAAAATAAGGACTGCCAAGTCCGCACCCACAATTCTTACCTTCGTGAAGCGATGCCATATCACCCATAATCACCGAGTGCGCCGGCATTGAAGTAATATAAGGTGAAACAAAATGCAAAAAACCTTTTTCTTCAAACCCCAGTGGCTTCATCGTTTCAACATCTCTGATAAAAACTCTAGACCATACTGGAACATGAAATTCATGATTCTTGCATTCCACATATGGCACACAATGCTCGACAGACCCAAATCCATCTCTAAGCCGTTCATTGGGAATTCCCAACATCTCTTCAACTAAGGAATAAAAATCTTCTTTAGCAATGGCCTTGTCAGCATTGCCTTTCCATCCGCCGCCTAAAAAAACCATCGAGTCTGGATGCATTTTGAGAGGCGCTATTCCTAACTTTTTCATTCTCTCTAAGGCAAAATAAAAGAAGGCCGGAAAACCAAAGAGTCTTACTGGAAGTCCTTGGGTGGAAAATTTTTGAAATGCTTCGATAGTTCCAAAACAATCAAATTCATGTCCACCATTTCCAGTGAGTTTCAATGCATAAAATACTTCATTCACAGGAGCATACTTGCAAAGAAAATTATCAGTATAGGCAGTTCCTAATTTTGAAGAACTTTCAGTCTCGTAACTAAAAAGAATGTAATTACATTTTTGTTCCGGAGTGATCCAATTGTATTTTTCAAAAATTGAATCGACCATTCTTTGAGCTGACCTGATGGTCCATTCATCAAAGAATATTTGAGACTTCTGTCCAGTCGTTCCCGAGGAGGTTAAGTGCAGAAAAATATCTTTTTCTGGAACAGACATTACTTCATGGGCCTTAAAAAAATGGGCCCAAAGATGGGGAATCTTTAAACAATCAACGAGAGTTTTTACACTCTCCACAGAAAAATTCTGAGAGTTGGAAAGTTTTTTATAAAAATCACATTGCTCAATATGCCACGACGTAATTTCTTTCATTGCTAAAATAAACTCGTCATCATTAGCGGCAAAGTCTTCATAGGGTGAAGTTCTATCGCAAACTTTTTGAACAGTTTTTAATTTTTCTAAATTTGGTACTCTAAGTTTTTGGTCCATAAATAACCTCAATCGTATCCAGGTTTACTTGCTTCCAAGCATCTACATACTGATCAATAAAAGGTTTAAAAGGTGCTACAACTGCCATTCCACGAAAATTGAGCGGTTCCATGGTTCTACTCATCACAATATAGTCCTCGTAATTATTTTTCACTTCTCTCATGGCCGGATAAATGGCCGAAGGAAGAAACTGTCCACTAAGAAGTGTATCGATTAATGGAGTGTGTTTTACGTTCACAAGAACTTCTATATAAGACACCCCGATATCATCGAGCTGCATATAAAGACTAGAAAGCCGTCCATTGAGTTCAGTAATAGGACGAGTGGATTTGATCAAAGTGCAATAACCGTCACGTTTACTAAAATAAGCAAAAATTTCGATGCGCCCTTTTTTATCTGCGATAATCATATTGGGAGTATGAAAAGGAAAGAAGCGGTCATTTGGATCTGGAAATCTTTCATAAAATTTTCGAAGCACATAATTGGGCGCACGAATAATTTCAAATTCCCATTCTTCTTCGCTCTCTTCCACATTTACCGGTGCAATGGGAGAAGGCTTCGGTAAACTAATTTTAGGAACAAGTTTTTTCAAAATATCATAAAGTGGGATGACTTTAGCGGATACATCAGTTTCCGGTTTTCTTTTCTCTAAAATTCCTTCACGGAACTTTGCAAAAAGGGTAACCGTTTCATAGTGATGCAAACGATGAGCATTGGGAAAAATACCTAATGGCAGATAATCATTTTTTATAAAAATCATTTGAGGCCCGACTGTAATAGTTCTTGTCGTGGCATACAATGAATTGAGCCTGGTATCTTTTTTAAGAAAAAATTCACTTACAAATTGCACTAACCCATTTCCAATTTTATGCCGTTGATAAGTTGGATGAACAACGAGTCCCACCATTTTCCCAATTTTGTTGAAGGCGTCGATTTCAATAATCAAGGCACCGGCGATAACTCGATTCATTACATCTCTTGCCACTAGAACCTTATGTGTTTCTTTATCTTCAATCGATTTTTTTAGTAGATCAGGATCAGTTCCATAGGAGATCGGATATTTTCGACCATAAACGGCACGGTAAAGATTGATAATTTCATCAACATCACTTACATCCGCTTCTTGTATTTGCAGCTCTATTCCGATTTCCATACTGGTCCTTGTAAAAATTTAGGCATAAGAATGGCTATAAATATAATGAGTACACCACTTAGTTTTGCAAAATTGGGAATGGAGACATGGGGAAAAATTAGACCTGAGAATACCAGAGATAAGGGAACAGAAGCGGCACTTATAATATTCACAGCTGTCATGATGGCCGGAACTTCTTCTTCTGATAAAGCAGTTTGAAAATAAGTGAGTACTTGTATATTTAAAAAGGTGCTGATAATTCCGATAGAAAAAAGTATGACGGCTCCATGCCAAGTGAAATATGAATAAGCAAAGATCAGAAAAAATAGTCCGAATAAAAAAGAAACCAACGCTATCATCGATATTCTTTTGTCCGTGTTGACTTGAAAACTTGAAAAAGACAAGTACAGTCCGGTGACAAATGCTCCAACTCCCATTGCTCCTTCGATTATGGCAAGAGAACTGGAGTCACCCATATATATTTTTTGAACATACCAGGGAATCATGACCAGTATGGGAGTAAAGACCAGATTCAAAAATAAAAAACTTACAAGCATTCGGGCAATATCAGGGTATTTTTTTAAAACAAACATCGGCCCAATTTCAGCTGTATTTCCTTCTACTGAAGGAGCGGATTGCTCTCGAGTTTTTAAACCCATTTGTAAAATACCTGCCCAGACAAAACTTAGCGCATTAATCAGAATCAACGTTTTTAAATCAACAAAACTTAAAATGAAAATTGCAAAAGTTGCACCTAAAATAGTTGAGATAGACATACTAGAATCTATGAGTGCATTGAGGCCCATTACTTTGTCAGGAGCTACTAATTTTGGCGGCAATGAAAGAATGGCCGGATTAAATAGACTGGATCCAAGACCCACAAAAAAACCTGAGACAAACAAAGCCTCCAAAAGTTGATTTCCTTCTAACTTCAAAAAATGAATGGATCCGAATAAAATAAATAAAACAGTTCCTCGAAAAAATTCGGAAGCAATAACTGTTCTCAACGCCCCTACTCGATTAATAATGGACGTGGAAAAAAAGGCCATCAGCAAATGCGGAAGAAAGCTTGCAGCTAAAAACCAGGGAACTACGTTTATTGAATACTCTTTGGTGAGATACCAAATCAAGCCTATGGACATCATTTTGTCGCAAATTGCAGAGACTAGTTGAGAGACAAAAATAAGCGCCGAATTCTTGTCTTTAAGAACATCCATATTAATTAAACTCATAAACTTATTTTAGAGTGAGAATGCAATTAGCAAAAGATGGAAGATTTGATTCCCTGATTTTTAGTCAAGTAATGAGAGGATCCGATCGGCGATATTTTTTGCCTCTAAAGGCTTAGTTATGTAGTTTTTTACCAGCCCTTCTACTAATGACTTGGATTCCTCGCTCCCCACTGCTACCAAGACGGCTTTTGCTGAGTACTCACTGAGTACTTTGATGTGGTTTAGGGATGTATCTACGTCGAAAATTATCAAATCTGGTAATAAATCGTCCAGTAGGTAGAAATTATTCTCAATACTGGCAACTGTATAGATTTCTGCTCCCCGAGCTTTCAGGGCGAACTCCATCATTGAGCGCAAAAACTCAACTTTTTCGATGTAAAATACTTTTTTCTTATGCTCTTGGGGCTTTACCATAGGACCATTTTCTTGTTACTCTTATTAAATGTCAAACCGAGTACGCGTAATCGATAATATTTCTGGCACAGTCCTTTTTGAAACTTCTATTGAGAAGATTAGCGAAGCATATTCATTTGCCGCAATATTGGAAGATGAAGGTCTAGATATTAAAATCGATTCTCCGGGCTTAGCAGAAACTCTTATCAAAAGTCTGGGCGCTGACGAAGCCGAAATCGCAGAATACAAGCAAAGCATGGATAACGAGCTCGTTGATCATGAAGTTGATTATGGCTGCACGTTTTGTCCACCTCCTAAAAAATGACAACTGAAAATTATGGAATTGATTTCAATCTTGAGCTTTATTTAAAAGCGCGAGCTAAAACGGTTCAAGCAGTCCAAGTGACAGCTAAAAGTATTCATCCTGGCATGAATGAAGCTGAATCATTAATTGTCTTAAATCAAGAATTAGCACGAGCTGGTCTAGAAAAGTTCTGGCATCCAACAAAATTTCGAATCAACAGCAATACAACAAAAAGTTTCCGCGATATTTCTGACGATGTCATTTTATCCGAAAACGATCTTTTTTTCATAGATATCGGTCCCGTCTTTTTTAATCATGAAGGTGATTACGGAGAAACTTTTGTCGTTGGATCTGAGCCGAGACTTACCAAGCTTCAGAATGCAACAAAGAGTATCTTTATTGCAACTCAGACCCAATGGAAACAAAACAAGCTAACTGGCGTTGAACTCTATGAATTTGCAACTAATGAAGCACTCAAGCTGGAATTAAAATTAAACAGCAATATGTACGGACACCGACTCGGGGACTTCCCCCATGCTCTCCACTACAAAGGAAAATTAGGCACGCTTGAAATTTCTCCGGCCCCTCACTTATGGGTTTTGGAAATTCACCTTATTGATGAGACCATTAATCGCGGTGCTTTTTTTGAAGATATCTTAATTTAATTTTAAATTTCATTTTTCAAGAAAACCATCAGTTAACAAGTTTATCTAATGCCTTCTGAATTTTTCTTTTCGATCCAGTTAGCCATCCGGTTTCTCAATTCGCGTCATAAATGGCAGCATTAATACCAGTTGCATGTTGGACATTCATCGTACTGTTAGTAAATTGCAGAATCCGAATCATTCGATCAACTTCAAGATAGATTAAAGCTATCGAATTATAAATCAATTCAATTATCTCTATATTCTTTTCAAGACGATACTATCAATATTAAACATAGGAGTTTAAATGAAATTGAAAATTCTCACAAGTGCTCTCACTCTATCCCTTCTCTCTATGGTTCCAGTTCTTGCAAAAACTACTCTAACCAGAGATACAGGTGCCCCAGTTGGGGATAATCAAAATTCTCAAACAGCAGGCCCCACCGGTCCTGTTCTTCTCCAAGATGCTCATCTGATTGAAAAATTGGCCAGATTTGATCGTGAAAGAATACCTGAACGTGTAGTTCATGCTAGAGGTACAGGTGCATTCGGCGAATTTGTAAGCTATGGGGATCAGTCTGACTTAACTAAAGCAAATATCTTTGCAAAAAAAGGAAAAAAAACGCCAACCTTCGTGCGATTTTCAGCAGTAATTCACGGCAATCACTCTCCAGAAACACTGAGAGATCCGCGTGGATTTGCCACAAAGTTCTTTACCGATGAAGGTAACTGGGACTTAGTTGGTAACAATCTTCCAGTATTTTTTATTCGTGATGCGATGAAATTTCCAGACATGGTTCACTCACTAAAGCCTGATCCAGTTACAAATATTCA
>JACMPM010000094.1 GCA_014377485.1 Bacteriovorax sp.
AATCATCTCGCTCGCTACAACAGAAGTCATATGACAACGTTGATAGAGAAGTCCGGTTTGTGAGTTAATTACTTTATGGAGGAGATTAGACATTTCTGGAGATTTCTCAAAGTTTTTCACCATATTCTGAATAATCGCCTCAGTTAATTGAATCGTTTCACTATTAAAACCAAGCTTGCTGATTTCTCTGATCGCAATTTCGTAAGACTCTCCCATGATCTGGATTTTTTGTGTAAGTTCCATACTTGGAGAGTCAATTTTTTCGACCAATTTATTTGAAAGAAAAATAGTAAAATTTTTATATGAGTCTTTTGAGATATGGAAATTTTCTAGACCTTGCTCTAGATAGCGTTTAATTGATTCTTTAGAAAAAGTATCGCCATTATGAATTCTTTTGATGAATTGGTACTCTGTCGGAGATTTTTTAATCCGGATGAATACGTCGCAATTTGAATTATCTAAATTCAAAAAATACCTAACGGGAACGGCAATATAATCGGGAACTGCTTTTTGAGCGAGAACATTTTCATTAATCCCTAAAACTTTTGCTGCGCTATGAATGACTTGTTCCCAATCTTTCGGATTGGCGATATTGATAGTGAAGTCATTTTTAACTTTTTGATCTGTACCTAAGACTATAAGACCTGTTTCTAATTTATTAGTAGTTATATAATGGGTAATTATTTCAGCAGTTGGTTCGTCATCTACTTTTTGAGTTGTGATGATTAAATCCACGTTTGGTAATATGGCCAATAAACTAATGGTCTCTTGAGCATTTTTTCTTTGAATTAAATCCACACCGAGATAAGTAGTAAGGTTAATGGAAACTAAATCATTTAGTGTTTTATTGTTCTCAATCAGTATGACTTGGGCCATTTGAATTCCTTAAAATGATATCTTAACATTATATTAATTCATTTATCGCGTATTTCAAGGGAGGGAGAACGTGTCATCTGCAAAGTAAGCTCTTCACTTGTTTCACCCGTCAATTTTGCTTTAGTCATGGATTTTTTGTTAGCAAAGCCCATGGCCTGGGTAATAATCCATCCGGCAATATGGAGAGATTTTCTGATACTGACAGAAGAACTATAGGTGCTAAGTTGAACTGATTGACTTGAAATAGTCTTTAAAAATTGAAACCATTCCACACTCCACAATGTTGGGTTTTTTCTTGGTGAAAAGGCGTCTTGAAAAATTGCATCTAGAGGTTTGATCAGATTTAGTGCAAAGGCTAGAGGAAGAGTCAGACGGCCGTCGCCAATATAAATCTGGACTTCAATTAACTTGCTGCTTTTTAGCCAAGCTCCCTCGTAGACAACCAATTTTTCACTTCCAAGTTCAAGCTCTTTGCGCTCTAGCGATAAACCGGGAAGAGTGCTCTTTAACGACCACAACATTAGAGTTTCATCTAGTTCAATAGAGTAGTAATGGAGCTTTATGGTTGGATTACTCGAAACTTGTATTTGATCAATAAGTGCCTTGAGTCCGACGCCTACACCAAATCCTACATCTAAAACGGCAACTTCAGATTTCTGATCTAAGAAGTCGGGGATAGAGCAACCATTAATATAATTATGGAGAGTCTCTTCGTAGGCCCCTGATAAATTATGGCATGCTTCATCAAAATATTCAGACCAAATCGTTTCAGTATTGTCTTGGGTTTTTAGAATTTTATAATTTCCTAAATTTCCTTTAAAGTCTGTCAAATTTTATTTCCTTCTACCGATATAATCTGCATGAAAAAGCCTGTTAGCTTAAAAACATTCATTATCCTAACTTCAACTATGATCATATCTAGTTGTGGTGGTGGCAATAGCGTTTTTAAAAAAACTTTTAGCGTTGATGCTTTAATAAGTGAAGAACACCCAATTGCCAATGATGAACGAAATATTGCCACTAGAATTTGTTATGCTTATCAATCGAAATCTAAAAATTTCAGGTCCTCTGGTTTTATTGGAACTAGTTTTATTTTTTCCGGAAAAAAAACTGACTGCCAAAATAACATAACTAACTATCAAATCAACTCGATTCTGAAATACGATGATAACAACCAGTTAATATACTCAACTCCCAGCACTTTTGATCCTAATTTAAAATTCCATAAAAAAGTTCAGACTGATAACTCCGGTTATTTAGCTCAGTTATGTTCTAAAATTATCAATAATGAACCCATCAGCAATACTTTCGACCAGCAAGGAGTGAAAGTGCAACTCTCCTTTTTCAGAGAGGGGTTTGACGGTTTCCTTTTACAATATTTTATAAAGCAACCGGACAATACATACAAAATTGATAGTGCTGAAAAGTTAAAAATTCGCACTCAGATTGATTTTACGAATGGAAAAATTCTCGGTATGGATGAATTTTATTCAGCTCAAAAGGTTTGTGGCAGTCAATTTGATAAAAATAAATTTTCTGAGTTTGAACAGAATTTTATCAGTCGCTAGGGATTCTGCGCAGGCACTTTTTGATCTTCAGTATATTTTAAGAGCTTGTTGATGTCGTCAATTTTAAATTCCGGTGAAGTTTGGCCGTCTTTTAAATCTTTATTATTTTTAATTTTATCCATGATAACTTTAGACTCTTTCTGGTCATCCATTGATTTTACTTCGGCAAACAGGGACGCAGTGTTTCTAGTAGGTGAAGTTCCTTTTTTAGTAGTACCATCTGCATTTAATTCTGAAATAGTTAAATAGGAAGCCACAATATTGTTAAAATGTATGAGGTTTTTTAAGTCTTCATTTCGAGATCCTAACTCTTCTTTTATCTTTGTAAGCGGAGATAAATCCTTATCCTTATCAATAGCTCCATTGGTAGCTGTCGTTTTAGCAGATACTCTAGAGGCCATTTCTTTAATGATGGCATCCTTCTCACTATTGAATCGTTCTTTAATTTTTAATTTTACTTCTTCAATCTTATCCGCACTGGTAAGACTCTTTATCTGATCTTCGGTATATCCTTCTTCTTTCAAATATGAGCCAACAGTGTCTTTATTTTCAAGCTTTTTATCTAAATCATCAGCTTTGGCAAATTGTCTAAGACCAAATTCGGCCACAGCATCTGTATTTTTAGTAGTATTAACATCCAGGAACTTTGAACATTTATCTTTAGTCGTTACTAACCCGTCTGGACCAACACAGTCCTTGGATTCATCTACTAATTTTTTATTTGTTGTAGAAATATTTTCTTTTAAATTATCGCTATTTGTAAAAGGCTTATCGATATCAGCTGAATTGATTTGGGTTAATTTATCCGCCGTTAAGTCTTTTTCATTAGCGGCCTTCATATTACTGGCGATACTGGCAATCCCTTTGTCACCACCACCTTTCAGACCGTTATAAAAAATTTTTTGTTGATCGGCGATGATCAAATTTTTTCTGGCCGATTTTACAAAGTCCATAACCAAGCAGGCCTTTTGTTTTGAATAGGCAAGGTCGAGGTCAGTACTGGTATTCTCATAACAAACACCTGAGACTGAGCCTATACAATGTTGCCATGCTAATCCTTCCGCATCTGTAAAATTGGCAGCATTTATAGTTTTTAAATTACTCGCGATATCTGCTTTTCTGTCAATTTCATTTTTTGAAATTATGCATGGTTTACTATATTTTTCTACTCCGTCTGCTGGATCTTTTTTGAGATCACGACAACTTGGACTGGTTTCCATACAATAAGAAGTAAAAGCATTAACAATTGATTTACCAAGTTCACTTGTATAAAGATCGATAAATTCCGTATGATCAACGGTTATAATTTTTTTATCTTTTTTATCTTGGGTGCTGCCATTTAAAACTTCATCAAGTTTTTTTCCAAAAAAAGCAGAAAGAACTTTTACAGCTGGATCACTTTTATAATCGGTCCCAACAGTAAGATTACGGTTAGTGAGTGATGTAGTACTTTTTACTTTTGTTGAAGTGACATCTATTTCAGCGGCCTTTGGATCAACTGCAACTTTATCTTTACTAGGCCCACCTGAATCTTCTTGGGCATAAATTTTTTTAACTTCGTCTTTTTGGGCAGGGTTTAATGCTGGAATCTTATCTCCATCACCATTCCATAAACAATCTGAAATTTTATCTAGTTGATCAAGAGTTGGAAAAGCAAGTTGACAACTTTTATATTGAACAGCGATTTGAGGTATTTCTAAAAGTTTTTTTAAAGCACTGTCTTCTTTAATACTCACACCCCCGTAAACTTGCTTAGAGGTATCAGTTTTAGCTGGCCCGGCCGAATTTGCCAGGTTAGAAATAAGGAGAGTTAATAGCAGCAGTAAATTAGGTTTCATCATCCTTCCAATATTGTACTAAACTTGTCGGAATATTTTAAATAAAACTATAATTGCCCGCAAAGGCCATAGAAGGATGCCTCAAATTTGGGGCATTGAAGTGTGATCTTATTTACTCTTTATTTTTCTTAGTTTCCTTATCCTTAGTCATGAATCCTAAACCGAATACCGGGCTCTCTGAGAGCTTCTGGCGTCTCTTATTATATTCTTCAGTAGTCTTAACCGAAGCATGTCCCACGTCTCTTGAAATTTTGTAGAGATCCATTCCAGACTCTAACGCTGAACCAATATAACTGGCCCTGGCAGAATGGGGAGAAATTCGCTGATTTATTCCGGCCTTTTTGCACCAGCTTTTTATAATATAGTCGACTGATTTAGGATTAAGAGGCTTGATGATATGAGCGGGATCCAGTGGATTTTTTGAAGGTCTAAAAACCCAGTCTTCCTGATGAAGAGGTTCACCGGTGCTCTTTAAATAATCAAGATATTCGTTGATAACTTCAGCGCATTTAGGATGAATAACTTTAGTGAGTTGTTTTCCACCTTTGGCCCGGACTTCAATTATATAAAATCCATCTTTCATTAAAAAATTTTTGAGTCTTAAATTAGTCAATTCTGCTTTACGAATTCCGGTTGTAAAAAGCGTATAAATAACCGCACGGTGGAGAAGGCCCGGACCTTTAAGTACCTCAACTAACTCTAATAAATTTCTAATCTGTTCATCACTTACATCGTTGGTCGGCTTCATAACATCTTGACGGGGCCGCTTGATAGAGGTGCTGGGATTAAATTGGATAATACTTTTTTCAACTAAAAAATCAAAAAAACTTGAATTGGCCGCCATCTTTCTATTTATACTTTTAGGGGCAAGATCTGAATCTGTTAGCCAGTTTCTGAATGCTACTAAATGAACTCTTTTGATATCTTCATAACTATTTATTAAGGAAAAATTATCTCTTAAAAATTCAAAAAATTGCGATATGTCTAGGCGGTAGGATTTTCTGGTATGTGGCGACTCGAAGTTATGGAAGAATTCGTATTCCAGCTCAGCATTGAATGAATTACGTTGTTTAAAAGTAAGTAAGTCAGTGTTGTGTTTTTTTATTGGGGAATTCATCTTAGTTAAATTGTACCTTAGGTACTGGTTTCTAAAAGAGGCAAAAAGTTTAGGGGATTAAGACTATGAGTATTGAAGAACCAATCAAAACAATGATTTTTTTAAATTCGATAGAAGAGGCGAGTGAGCTATCGGATCAATTAACAAAAACGGGTCTCAATTTTGATATTATGATCACCAACTCCCTTGAGCATTTTCAAACGACACTTTCTGTTATTCATATAGACTGTTTTATTTTTGATTGGGAATTAAAAGATAATATTGCGATTAGTTTAGTCGAAAAACTTAGGAAAAGTAAAAAATACTCTAAAACTCCAATTGTGGTTGTGACTGATAAAAAAGATGCCTGCACGCCACTGCAGTATTCATCCCTACATGTTAATCTTGTCATTACCAGGCCATTTAATTTTGATGAACTAAGAACTCCTTTAATAAAAGTAATTCAACGGAAATTTGAAAGAATTATTCCAGAAAACTTTGAGGTCTTGGTAGTTGATAATGATTTAAGCATACTCGAAATTATAGGCGGCCATTTAAAAGACTTGCTACATCTAAAGTTTGATACTTGTACGAGCATAAATGAAGCTAAAAAATGCCTTGAAGATAAAAACTATAATTTGCTTTTATTAGATTGGAATTTAGATGATGGAACATGTATTGATCTGATTGATTTTTTGCGTTTAAATAATCAAAAAAACACTTAAAAGAAGCTCTTATTATGGTCATCACTGGCCGCAGCGATGTTGATGATATTATGACTTTGCTGAGACACAATGTGAAAGATCTTATCATTAAGCCATTTGATTATCACGAGTTCGAAGAAAAAATCAGTTATGCGATTGAAAAGCATAATAAAAGCATGTTTAAAATATCATAGGGGCAGTTTCTATGACTCCAAAATCCCCATAAATCTCTACCCGATAATGGTAGTTATCGGGTAGAGGACACATGCAAATTCTAAAGTCTTATAGCCCAACCGGTGCAATCGCCACCACACTTAAACCAATAGCTTTTCCCTTACCAACGTTTTCATATGAATGTTGAATCTCGCCAGGAAACGCCAAAACATCTCCTTTGCAAACATGATAATTTTCACCTGCCACTATAATATTGAATTCACCCTGGATACAATGAAGATATTCTTTTGTACCGGACGCATGCGGAACACCTCGCATTTTAGATCCAGAATTTAATTCTAATTTATCAATTTCCATACCCGGAATTGGGTCTGGAAGCAGTTTTACGATTATGACTTCACCGGCCGATCTACTGATCGATTTAACATCATCGGCCTTAATTAATTTGCATAAGGCCCGTGGCGAAGTCAAAAGCATTTCAATCGAGGTGCTTAATGCATTTGAAATTTTGGCAAGATTAATAAGAGATGGATTTCCAGTTCCAGATTCTAAATTGGCAATCGTTGAACGCGGAACTTTCGCAATTTTTGCTAGTTCGGCCTGAGTCAAACCGCGACGGGATCTTAAATCTTGTATGCGTTCAGCTAAATTTCTAGATAAGGGTTCAAACTCAGAATTAGACATAAATCTCTCGATTGCTTTGATGATATATTATCAATATGTTAATATATTAACAATTCAATAAGATTATAGATACATTTAAACATTCTTTGTTATCCTAATCCCAAGTTCTTTTTTATTATTAATTGCTTACTTGGGGGTTCAAATGAATTTCGCTTTATTTTCAATGCCGGGATTAGAAATGATTTTGCGTTTCCTGCATTATTTTGCAGGGGTCGTATGGATCGGGATGCTTTATTATTTTAACTTTGTTCAAGGTGAATGGTTTAAAGAACTAGACGCTGACGAGAAAATGAAACCTTCACGCGGTGTTGCTGTTCGCACACTAGTACCACGCGCACTTGCATGGTTTCGCTACGGAGCTCTAGGGACATTTTTAACAGGTGTCTTTTTAATCGGACTAAAAATTCACATGCTTGGTGGAATGGCCGAAACTTTTAGATCATCTTGGTGGGCGTATATTGCAGTTGGCGGAGCTTTTGGAACAGTGATGTTCTTAAACGTTTGGCTTATCATCTGGCCTAACCAGAAAATCGTTATTGCTAACGCAAAACAAGTTGCTGCTGGCGGAGCTGCAAATCCAGCGGCCGCAGGTGCTGGAGCAAAAGCAGGTCTTGCTTCAAGACACAATACACTTTTCTCAATTCCATTATTGTTTTTGATGGGAGCTGCCTCTCACCTTCCTTCACAAATCAATCCTGATTATAATGGTTGGAAACTTTGTGCTTTCGTAGCAGTAGTTCTTGGTGCGCTTGAACTTAACGCTATCAAAGGAAAAACAGACACTATTAAAATTACATCAATCATGGGTGTAACTCATATTGGTATAGTTTTGACTGCAATTCTTTATTTCGGGATCGAGGTTCTAACTAAATGATACTAAAAATAATTTCTTGGAAATTGGTTCTGGGGGCAATTCTTTTGCTCCCAGTTTTACTAATGACAAGTTGTAAAAAAGAAGATTCACGGCCTCTGAGCGCCCTTGAGTTACGTGGCAAGGGATCGTTTATGGCAAACTGTACGGCCTGCCACAATCCAGATCCTAGACTCGCTGGTAGCGTTGGTCCTGATGTCGCAGGTTCATCCCTTGAATTGATTACAGCGAGGTTAATGCATCAGTCATATCCACCAGGCTACAAGCCTAAAAGAAGCTCTGCTTTAATGCCGGCATTGCCTTTTTTAGAACGTGATATTCCCGCTCTACATGCCTACTTGAATAGCTTTATTAAGCGCTAAATTTCAAACAGTAATAGTGTGGTGTCGATTTAAAACGTTTTCTTATAAAGTTTAACCTCCTTACCTCTTTGTATACGGTGTTTATTTCACTGACAGTCTAATTGTTTTGATATTTTAAGTGTGAACTGATTTGCCCCAAATACGTTTAAATGAGCTTTGTCGATATAGAATTTCTCAGGATAAAACTCTCTCAACTCTATATAGTTTGCATTCTTATGTTTTAACGTGTTTAGTCGTAAGTAATTATCAAGACTATTTATCCTAGAACGATATTTATTATAAATCTCTTCCGAAATTGGTGGAGTAAATGTGTAGATTTTTATACTCTTTTCTTCTGCGAGTTTAAAAATTTTTTCCATGTAATTAGTAAAAAACTTATCTTCAGAAAAAGGGTTAATGAGGAATTCCCACCATGCTCCCCTTACCCCTTTTCCTCTCTTTAACCTAATATATTCACCGTTGTTTTTAAATATTGAGTTTAATCGTGATTGATATCCTTTTGGGGATTTGAAACTAAAATTAACCTTATCTCGATAAAAAGCTTGCGATGTAAGAAAGAACCTTGTTTTGATAAGAAAGTATTTTGTATAAAATGAAATTGGATTATAATCTTTCCCAGGAAAAGTTCCAAGTCTTTTGCTCTCATAATATATTTCTGAGACAAAAGACAATGGCATTTGTGAGTAGTTAATTACAAATTCCCAAAATGCGTGTGCTTTGTAATATTCAGGCGCTATTAGGTGAGTAAAAAGTAGACACTTCGGCGCATCGTGATTATCCAGATATTGTTTCAAATAGTAATATGTCTCTGCTGGAGAAGATCCCCAAACGCCCAAAGTTAGGGAATTGCCGCCTAAAGTCTTTAAATGAATAGCCGTTGCGGCAGAAGAATCTCCTAAAACTAAAATTTTTTTATGATTGAATAGTGTTGTGTCTGAGACTGTCTTATCAAGAAACATGTAGCCAAATTCTTTACCAATATTTCTACTTGATGTATCTGGGAATACAATTAGTAATGACCAAAAAATTAATTGTACACCAAGTATAAGTAAAATTATTTTAAGCAATATGGTTTTAATTAATTGAAATTTGGAATTTGGATATTCCATTAAAAGTCCCTTGTGTAAAAAAATCTTATATTACCTTTAGTAACATTTTTGAGACGTTAATATATAAAGGTATAGAGAGTTAATCAAAAAATAAAATCCAGATTACGGCCTGCGTGTTTAATAATGTAGGTTGAAAACAATGTGTTCATTCGAAGACCGCCATAATTGTAAACATAGATATTATTTATACAAAATATTTAAAAAAATTTTTCACCAAAAAAAGTTCCGATTTTTAATACACTATCTCTATGTGTAACATAAAAAAACTTTTAAGCTTAAATCTATATCTAATCATGATATCCCATTTAAATAAAAGATAAAATTATTCTTGGAACTTTATCTGAAAAATATGGCAACGGATTACTTACCTAAACCGTCTTTATTAAACATAG
>JACMPM010000095.1 GCA_014377485.1 Bacteriovorax sp.
ACTTTTTTTGAATCGCCAAAATCATGGCCCTTTGAAAGGAGGTATCGCAATATTTTGCTTTCTCCTGCATAATCGAATTCAGTTTTTCCCTGGATTTTTTTACGAACCAGGCGATCGATTTGGTTTTCGGTAGTAAGCTCGTGTTCTGTGAAAACGGCTTCAATTTCTTCGTCGGTAACAGTTAAGTGTTCCTGTGCCAATCTCTGGCGGATATAATCGGGAGAGTAGCCTCTCTCCATAAAACCTTTCACTCGTGCTTCAGCGAATATTTCTTCGCGAAGGAAACCACGGATCTTTATTTCGCTGATTGCACTTTCGATTTCTTCTGCTGAATATTTTTTGGCAATTAATTTTTCACGTAGCTTATGTTCAGAATAGTCGCGTCCTGAAATTATTTTTACGAGATAGAGGTAGGCTTTATTGGGTGGAGTGGGCATAGATTTTTCTTTTGTAGGGAGCAGGTTTGGTTTTTAAAAGAAAAAAGTTTTAGAACTTCTGAGACCTAATATTCACTAGGGGACAAAAGTTCTAAAACAGTACGTATTACTGGATAACTTTTTTAGATTTTTTTACTTTTTCTTCTTCTTTAGCATCTTCAAAGATTTCGCCAGTAGCTGTATCCATTGCTGGAGCATCTACACCACCGAGAAGACCGAACTTTGTAAGAAGTTTTAGCTTAATTTCTTCTACTATCTCAGGATTCGCTTCAAGGAAAGTTTTAGAGTTTTCTCTTCCTTGACCAAGTTTACTATTATTGTATGAGAACCATGCTCCTGCTTTTTCAACGATTCCGTTATTTGCAGCTAGGTCTAGCATATCTCCAATTTTTGAAATTCCTGTTCCGTACATAATGTCGAATTCAGCTTCTTTGAATGGAGAAGCCACTTTGTTTTTAACAACTTTTACTTTTGTACGTGAACCAATATGAACATCACCGTCTTTAATAGCAGCGATTTTTCTAATGTCTAATCTTACTGAAGCGTAAAACTTAAGAGCGTTACCACCAGTTGTTGTTTCCGGGTTACCAAACATAACTCCAATTTTCATACGAAGTTGGTTGATGAAGATAACTGTACAGTTTGAACGAGAGATTGATCCAGTTAGTTTTCTCAGAGCTTGAGACATAAGTCTTGCTTGAAGACCCATATGTGAATCACCCATATCACCTTCAAGTTCAGCTTTCGGAGTAAGAGCTGCAACTGAGTCGATGATAAGAAGATTAACGGCACCAGAGCGAACTAGCATATCTGTGATCTCTAAAGCTTGTTCACCACTGTCTGGTTGAGAGATAAGAGTATTAGGGATATCCATACCAAGTTTAGCTGCATAAGCAGTATCTAGAGCATGTTCAGCATCAACGAAAGCTACTGTTCCACCTTGTCTTTGGCATTCAGCTGCAATATGAAGAGTAAGAGTTGTTTTACCAGAAGATTCTGGTCCGTAAATTTCAATGATTCTTCCTTGAGGAATTCCACCTATGCCAAGAGCTAAATCCAAACTCATACATCCTGTTGGGATGATGGCTATTTTTTCAACAACAGATTTGCTGTCGAGTTTCATGATCGCGCCTTTCCCGAATTGTTTTTCAATCGCTGAAAGAGCAAGATCTAAGGCCTTTAATTTTTCTGGAGATGGTGAAGCTGATACTTTCTGTAATGACATATTTCCTCCGAAGGTGTGTAGCAATTCGCAGACACTAGTTTTCTTTTATTGAGTCAAGAGATGCAAATTGATGAGTCTATTTAATAATCAAAAGAGCGCAATTACTAGATGAAATTGGTCATCCAAATCACATTTTGATTAGACGGAAATCAAAGTTTGCTACTTAGTTAGTTTGTGCGTAGTTTTTGCGTAGGTCAAGCGTTTTTTTAATTTATTAAATATATCTGGCTATGACCAAGTAGATCAATCCAGCATAGATTCCACTGACGATATCGTCGAGAATTGTACCGGCGCCGTGCTGAACTTTTTGATCGAAATAAGAGGCGGGCCACACTTTTACAATATCAAAGAATCTAAAGAGGACGAAAAGAATCGTGAGGTGTAATAAATTATGAGTCCTGATAAAAAGCCAGGCGGTAGTCATCCCTAGAACTTCATCAATAACAATCCATTGAGGATCGTGAAGTTTTAATTCTTTTTGGACAATTTCGGCCACAAAAGAAGAAATAATAGTAACAATAATTAGTAGGGGAATGAAGAGAAAATAAGGCGGATTAAATCGACCAATCCCGTAAAGAAATGGCAATGTTGCAAGTGTTCCCCAGGTGCCAGGTGCAACAGGGAGATAACCTGATCCGAAGAAGGACAGGAAAAGTATGTCTAGTCTTTTAAGTGATGGTCGATTAGCTTCATTCATTAGATAATCATACTATCGAAAAATCTCCATGCTTACAAAGGCTAAAAATGGAAAGACCTAGTTACCTTCAGAAATATATGTTCGATTGGGAAATGCTTGACGTAGTAGTCGGTGGCAAGTCTGCGCTCGATACAAAAAATTTTCTCGGGCCAATGTCTTCAATCGAACAAGTAAATCAATTTCTAAAAGGGTACGGACTCGATCCCAATGACCATGTCACTAAGGCCGAGCTATTCGGAAATTTTCAGGAAGCCATTCAATTCATCAAGCGCTATTTTTTACAAGAAGGAAATCCGGACGGTCTAGACTTGAGACTACCCAATTCTCTTTTAATGGTCTCTGATATTACCCAGCTCTTTTTAATGGCGACAGACGATACTCCTTTGAAAAAAGAAGATAAATTGTGGTCGGAAATTATTTTGAAAGTCATGCACACAATCATGCACACAGATAAGGATCTTCGTTCTAATTATTTTAATATTGTTCAAACTCAAATCTTTGATCGTTTTTACAAATACATTTTTAGAAATGAAGCTGGAAAACTCTTTATTGGAATCAAGGGAACGGAAAACGTTGTTCCCCTGATAGATTTTGAAACGAAATCTAAAAAAACCAGAGAAAGTACGATCATTAAGCTGCTCCATAAAGCAGAAAATGTGGCCGAAGAATTATTCGATAGAATCGGCGTTCGATTTGTCACGAACTCCCGCTTTGATACTCTTCGCGTGATTCGATTTCTCTTGGAAAAAAATATTGTTATTCCTCATAATAATAAACCAAGCAGAGCAATTAATACGATGATCGATTTGCCCCGTTTTAAAGAAGCTCACCAAAGAGTTATTAAGATGGCTCTTAGAAATAATCTTTCTGAAGATCGTTTTGTAGCCGCTATGGAACGCGAAATTCAAGAGTGCCATTTACAAGGTGAATCGAAAGAAAAAAATAAATTCACTTCAAAAAGTTATCAGTCTATTCAATTTACATGTCGTCAGTTGATCGAATATAAAAATCCCTTTCTTCAAGAGTTTAATGACCTGAGAAGAATTGCGAAGAATTTAAACTCTGATGAGAATGAATTGGCGCGCAGGGTTTTGAATATGGATATATCTCTTGTGGCGAGAGACATTCGCTTTTTCTATCCATATGAAATTCAAATTGTTGATAACGATGCTTACCGGGAAAATTCACAAGGTGAGGCTTCTCATCAAGAGTATAAACGTCAGCAAGTTCAATCGGCGATGAAGCGTATATTTAAGATGATGATTGAGTATAAGAAGATTACGCTATAGCTCATCCGATTGGATATATTAACAGATTTATACTTTTTCTTTAGCTTGATTATTCTCAACCTTACTCACAAATCTCAACAACCGCTGATTAATCAGCTCTGGAAAATCCGCCTGTGGAACATGACTTCCATCTTTTACAATATACAATTCGCTAACTGGAAGGTGGGTCGTCAAAATACGCTGCAAATAATTAGGAATAATTTTATCTTTATCACCGCCAATAACTAGCGTTGGAACTTGGATCGATTCAAGGTGATTGATGACATCGTGGTCATGCATGATTTTCAAAAGGTGAAAAAAAAGTATTTCCGGAAGCTCGCTGATTTTTTTCATGTAGAGTTGAATAAATTCCATTTCAACCTGTTTTTTATTAAATCCACCATCAAAAATCATATATTGGGCAATGGGGTTTTTATAGGAATTTTTCCAGAAGTTTTTAAACAAAGCAGGATATTTTTCGGTAAAAACTTTTAAATGAGGAGCAACCAAGTCCACCATGTTCGAATCAAACATAATGTCTTGGGGAGGGACGACCGTTCCCGAAATAAGAATCTGACCCTGCATATCTTCAGGGTAACGTCTCGAGTGCTCTAGGCAAATATTTACGCCCATGCTGTGACCGACGAAGATCGATTTTTTTATATTTAGATCGCTTAGGAGTTCATGTAGGTCTTTGGTGATATTGGGAAAATTACAAGTTTCTACATCGCCTTCTTGTGAAGAAGAATAGTGAAAGCGGTAATCATGAATCAGAATTTGGTAGCCTTGTTCTTCAAAAAAAGGAATTTGAAATTTGAAGTGACTATTGCTGCAAAGAAGTCCGTAAATTAAAACTAATACAGGACGTGTTGGATCAAGATTCTCTCGCGAGAAATTAGTATTATGAAATATACGGATGCCGTCAGAAGTATAAAAATAATTGGGATGATTTTTTTTAAACATTAGTATCCTTTTCTAGATCTATTAAGATTTCTTCAATAAACTCCAAAGCAAATTTAAGTTCAGGAGCAGACTTATTGAAATCGTCATAAGCAGAAGAAAAATCGACTGACTGATTTGTCACGGCCGACTCTATAATGCGAATTTGGTTATCACCAAAAGCAACAGTGTCGCTGGCCTTTAATTTAAGAGTCCCGCTGATTTTTTTTCCATTAACAAAAAAGAAAGGTGCGCGAGTCAGGCTTTGAACGATTAGTTGTCCCTGGACTAACTTGATTACTAAGTATTGTAAGGGAAGTTCAGGGTCGAGAAAAATGAGGTCATTTTTCTTAGAACGACCAATGGAAACTTGATCGAATTCATATTCGTACACACCTAAAACCAGGGGGTCGGAGCTTTTGGTTACTTCTAGGTAAATCATTGGATTAGTATAACAAATTATAGAACTTATACTGTAGTGAAAATTCGATCATCCCTAGTGTATTTTTCCATCAGATTCATAATATCTGGGTCTTTATTTTGAATAAAATTCAGGGCATCTTCGCGAGCTTCGTAAAGAACATCCGCATGTAGTATAATGTTTGCGATTCGCTTTTGAGTCTGAGCGCCTGATTGATCTGTACCAAAAAGATCACCTTCTCCGCGAATTTTTAAATCTTCTTCTGCTATGATAAATCCATCGGTATTGTTTTCGATAACTTTCAAGCGCGCCATGCCGGTTGCGGCGATGAGTTTGTCGTTTACCAGAAAACAAAAACCTGGTTTTTGATCACGGCCGACTCGTCCTCTTAACTGGTGAAGGGAAGATAATCCAAATCGCTCGGGATTCATAATGGCCATGACGGTGGCATTGAGCACGTTGATACCAACTTCAATTACGCTGGTAGAAACGAGAATATTTACTTTGTGATTTTTAAAATCGCTAAATATCTTAGCTTTTTCATCAGACTTCATTTTGCCGTGAAGGCCTTCAACCACATGATCGGGGAAATATTTTTTAAAGCGCTCTAGAATATCTACTAAATTGTGAAAGTCTTGTTCGACTTCCACACTTTCGTTGATGGCCGGAACAACGACATAGATCTGTTCGTGCAATGACAATCTAGTCATGACGAAACTTAGAAATTGTTGAAAAGTTTCTTTCGTTACGATTCTGGTTTTATGCCCCTTTCTCCCGGCCGGCATCATTTTGATAGTGGAGATATCGAGATCTCCATACTGAGTGAGGCTTAGGGATCTAGGAATAGGAGTGGCAGACATAATCAGGCAATGAGTACCAGTTGATTTACTAGTTAGCCTTATACGTTGATCCACGCCAAACTTGTGTTGTTCATCAATGATTGCTAAACCCAAATGTTTAAATTGAATTGTGTCCTGAATGAGAGAATGGGTTCCAATGATGAAATCAATTGTTCCATCTTCTAATTCTTTTTGGATTTGTTTTTTTTCTAAGGCCTTCGTCGATCCCAAAATTAATCGGACATTATATTCCTTTGAATCAAAGAGTTCTGAGCAACTTAAAAAATGCTGCATGGCCAGAGCTTCGGTCGGACACATGAGGGCGACTTGAGCGTCGTTTTCAATGACAATCATGGCGGCAAGCATAGCAATCGTTGTTTTTCCGCAACCAACGTCGCCTTGAACTAATCTCATCATAGGGTGAGCAGCGCCCAGGTCAGCGCGAACGTCGCCCATCGTTTTTAACTGATCGTCTGTTAAAGTATAGGGATAACGTAAGAAGAAACTTTGGAAAGTTTGATCGTTAACGGTATATGAATTGGCCTTCGGTTTTTTAAAATACTGTCGGCGAAGATAGATTTTAATTTGGTCTTCAAAAAATTCTTCGTAAATTAATCTATTTTCAGCTTTTTTTTCTAATTCTGGAGTCGGTTTAACTTTGGCATGAATGACTTTGAAAGCATCAGAGAGAGAAAGAAAATTTTTCTTTTTAATTAAACTCTCTGGAAGTGTTTCGGGAATATTATTCCAAAGGTCCATGGATATTTTATCAATGATTTTTTTGACAATAACACCAGAGACAGTATTTACCGTCGGGTATTGAATTTTTAATTCATTTGAAACTGTGACGAAAGGGGATTCACTATCTATGGATTCTAATTGAAAGAACTCTGGATTGGTAAATTGTGACTGTCCATTATAGATGCTGGCTTCACCCATGAATTCAATGTATTCACATTTAGAAATTTTTTGAGTGACTGAGCCGTAAGAGTTAAACCATTTTAAGCTTAGAATTTTATCCGATAAAGTGTCTTGAACATGCACGCTTATATTATAAAGCATGACTTTGCCTCGTCCACGAGCTCTGAAATTTGGTTTTGCCTGAACATTTAAAACTTTAGCTCGCCCAATGAATATTCGTCCTTCTTCGACGAAATCAAAACTGCGAAGAGGGGGGAGTTCAAGCACGCGCAATGGAAAAACCCAAAGCAGGTCTTGCACTTCATTTATTCCAACTGCGTTTAATTTTTCGGTAGATTTGTGAGTTGCTTTGCCTAGAAGATCCTCCAAGCTCGAAGACCACTCAATGGTCTTCGTTTTTTTGACAAATTTACTCGTCTTCGTTGGTTTGCTAGTCGATGAATTCAAAAGATTCAATCTCGTACTCCACGTCGCCTTTAGGAGCCTTTACGACGACAGTATCACCTTCTTCTTTTCCAATTAAAGCTCTTCCAAGCGGACTTGTATAAGAAATTTTATTTTCTTTAGAGTTTGATTCGTCTTCTCCCACAATAGTATATTTATGGCGAATATCCTTTACGGTATCAACCACAACAACTGTTGCTCCAAAAACGACTCTTTGACTTACGATTTTGCTGACATCAATTACGCGGGATCTTGCCAAGACACCTTGAAGTTGCATAATGCGGCCTTCAATGATTCCCTGTTTTTCTTTAGCGGCATGGTACTCGGCGTTTTCTTTTAAATCGCCTAATTCCCGTGCTTCAGAAATAGCAATTTTAATTTCTTCGCGCTCAACTTTAACCAATTGATCAAGCTCAGCTTGCAGCCTAGTTTGTCCGGCCAGTGTTATAGGTACTTCGTCCATGGTATCTTCCTTATTTTTTAAATAGTGCGTCTGCTGAATTCACCAAATCGTCTTTTGATGGCCCGCTAGAACCACCGCCGGAAAGGGTAAAATAATCACAGAAATTAGCCTTTTCTTTATCTACTACTCGGTCTGCGAGTGGTTCAAGGCATTCGTTATAGACTCTTTGGTCGTAGAATTTACACATCTTACAACAATGCAGACTCCTAGAGCAATAGGGGCATTCCTCCGTTCTGGTAACTTTGAAGGAACCAAATACAGGGATACTTTTTTGACAATGATAACATTTAAAACTGGCTTGATTTGAATCGCTCATTTAAAAACTCCAATCTTTTGCTAATCCAATTTTAAAACCAGGAAAACTTGTGCTTCCTTGGAGATTATTATCTGGGTTGAAGTAAATTTTTGGGAGGTTGCGCTTGTTATATTCTTCCACGGCACGAGTAAGGTTTACCTCGTTGCTCACTTCCAAAGTTCTAGCAACTAGAAAGTTAATAAGAATGGCTGCTGCTCCCGAAATTAGGTAAACCTGTCTGTCTTGAGAGTTCGTTGTAAAAAAACCAAATAACAAAAGGCCAGTTCCAGCAGTACCAAGGATGGCATTGGGCCAGCGAATAGCCGAGTTTTCTTGATAGTTATCAAGATATTTCTTGGCCACAGGATCTTTTTCCAAATGGTAGCGAAGACCTTCACCCTTTTCAGATGCGTTTGAATCTACCAAAACTTCTTGGTAATTGATGATAGCTATTCGGCTGCATGTTTCCACTGCACTCACATTTTGTGAGCTTAAAACGATGGATAAAATAATAACAAAAAGAAAATAGCGCAAATTTACCTCAATTTTGATTTTCTGATTATAATATAGGGATATCCCATTCAAAAGGTTTTTCATGGATTTGATTAGAGCTGGCCTTGGACTTAGTAAAACAATTCGAAATGTCGGGCGATTACAAGAAATTGTGCTCGTTTTTGCCCGCCACGGATTCGATGAGTTCATAACAAATAATGTTACGGCTAAAATTCCCAATTTTGTTTTACCAAAATCAAAAAAAAGAATTTCTGAAGAATTGGCCAATAAGTCTGAAAAAGACTGGAACCAGGTCTTAGGTTACCGCTTGCGTAAATGTTTTGAGGAATTAGGTCCTGCCTTTATTAAGTTCGGACAACTTTTAAGTTCAAGAGAAGACTTATTTCATCCTTCATTTTTAGAAGAAATGCGGATGCTACGAGATAAAGTCAAATCAGTTCCTTTATTAGATGTCTTGCCAGCAATTGAGAGATCTCTTGGGAAAAAAATTGATCAAGTTTTTAGTTCTGTCGACCCAAATGCAATTGGTACCGCTTCCATTGGAGTTGTTTATCGAGCCGTTTTATTAGATGGAACATCGGTTGTTATAAAAGTGCGTCGCCCGGGAATAGAAAAAGAAATTGAAACAGATTTTTCAATCGTAATGTTCCTGGCAACACAAGCTGAACGAGTAAGTAAAGAGCTTCGTTATCTTGGAGTCACTAGAATTCTTAACGATTTCGCTTTTACTCTTCAAAGAGAGCTAAATTTTAATATTGAAGCTCTTAACTGCGAACGTTTGAAGAAAAACTTAGAAAAGCATGATGAGAAAAAGCTTTATTATATTCCAAAAGTTTACAAAGAATTTTCAACTGAAGATATTCTGGTTATTGAAGAACTAAAAGGTATTCCTTTTAGTTCGAGCGAGCTTATCCTGGAGAAAAAAGATGAAATTATTCCCAAAATGGAATACGGAGTTCAACTTTTTCTCAAAACATTTTTAAAAGATGGATTTTTTCATGCAGATCTCCACGGTGGTAATTTTTTCTATCTATTAGATGGAATAAATGACGGTCGTATTGGTCTAATTGATTTTGGATTGATGGGAAGCTTAAGTAAAAATGGACGGCATCATTTTATCGCTATCGTTTATGCTCTATTGTCATATAACTATGAAAATCTTGTCTACGAATTTTTAGATGTAGCAGAGTACGACACTATCCCCGATATCGATGGACTCATTCGCGATGTTCGAGAAGGACTCAGTCCCTTTGTTGGATTGTCTGTTAAGCAGACCAATTTTTCAGATTTATTAACTGTTGTTTTAAACACTTTGAAAAAGCACCAAATTTTTCTTCCTCGTGAATGGTATATAATTTTTAGAGCGCTAATCACCATTGACGGTGTAGGGAAAGATTTAGGAATTGACCTCAATATCTTTGGAATTTTAGAAGGAGATATTAACGAAATCGTTCAAAGTACTTTCAATAAAGAAGAATTGTTGGAAGAAGCTGCTTGGGCAGCACGCGACCTGACTTCTTCACTTCGAGTATTGCCTCGCCATATTCGATGGTTCCTTCGCGACTTCGCAAAGAAAGGTTATGCCATTGAAGTTAAAAACACTGGATATGAAAAAGAATTTACTTCACTAATTGGAGCCCTTATTTTCCTGGGCTTCAGCCTGATCTCCGGAATTTTTGTTTTTTCGGGTATCTTTATAATAGGTGCCAAGGAAATTCATACATGGAGTAATATCCCAACGCTGAGTTGGATATTATGGAGCTTAGGTCTCCTCCTGTTTTCATCAGGTATTGGTTCCTTGAGAAAAGCCTGAAAAGGTGCGAATCGCCCAAATAGTGTGCCGGCCTAAGAAGAAGCAACTTAACCCACAAAGTTAGAATTTTCAGTGGGTTAACGGGCAAGAAGAGTCTCTTGGTTTACCAGGACGCCATAAGATCATAATATTAAATAATATAAAGATAGTTTATTGTTCCATCGAGGTACGTATGTTGAAAATCTTAATTCTTATCGCCTTATCCTTTAATATCGCTTTTGCGAGTACTAGGTTTACAGACGCTGATAAGAAAAAATTTATGGATGAAGTGAAGCAGGGAATTGCTGCTCATAAAATTGAAAATAAAGGCAAGGTAGACCTTCAAATAATAAAGCCAGGTCTTTATGAAGAACTAGATGTTTATTACAAACAAGAAAAGTTCACTCGTGAAGAAATGATAAAAATAAAACAAAAGTATGAAGAGTTTTCTAGGTCGGGAATAGCCCCAGAAAAAGCAGAAGAAGAATTTTATAAATTTGTTCAAATCCAACTTAATGAAATTAATAAAACTCAAGTTGTAAAAACAAAAGAAGGTCAAGTTTGTAACAACTGGAGTTGTGAGGATGGATTGAAGTGTGCTCCAGATCCAAAACAAGAAGACGGTCTATCTTGTAAAAAAGAAGGAAAGGAATGTAAGGATGATGGAGATTGTTGTTCGTCTTCTTGTACATTAAATAAAAAATCTAAAAAGAGATATTGTGAAGACGTCTATAGATGTTTCAAACCAGTTAATCTTGGTGGTTCGTGTTTAAGTAATCCTGTTTGCGGTGAAGGGGAGTGCCTGGCGTTTAACTCTAAGACTTCTGGGATTGGAGAGTGTGAGGAAAGAGGAAGATCTTGTAAAAAAAATACAGACTGTTGCACTAACTCATGTGAAAAAAATAAATGTGTTGAAGCTTATATCTGTAAAGATTGTGTGAAAAATGGAAAAAAACCTAATCGCGGACAAAAATGTTGCGAGGGTCTTTATATTAACGACAAAGGTTTGTGTGTTCCAGATGCTCCGCCATTTGTTATGCCGCAAGTACGTGTAAAGTTTATTGATAAAACTTTAATCACTTTGACTAGTTTTTTTATCACGACATCCTCCGCTGATGAGGCTTTCGATACAGTAAATGCAGACCATGCAAAGTATGAAAGCTTTAGAGCGATGTCCGTTGCTGCTGACAAAGTTGAAGTGAAAACTCCAGATATGAAGTTTACACGAAAATCAGATTTCAGCACTTGTGATATTCGTTTTAGAGATGACTTTACTAATTACCTAAAGACATCAAACCTACTTGATCTCGAACTTGCTCTTCTCTCTTTTGACTACATGTTATTAGGAGACGGTGTAAACGATTATTGGACTAAAAATACAGATCCAGGGTCTTCTATTTATGGGCGACTTAAAGTTGTAGCTAAAAAACATCAGCAGATTCGTTCTGATACCAACGATAAAATTGATAAGATTAATGCAAAACTTACTTGTATGTGTCTAGACGTTAAAGGATACAAAAGTATTACAGATGCTTCAAAAAAAACGTTTTTCGAAAAATCGTGTGATGAATACGCAAAATATTCCAACCCAACGACAACCTTTGATGAACTTCAAGGAGATGCTTCAGGCTTAAAAGGAAAACGTCTCATGGTTAATTGGACTAAAAATCTTGAATCGTTCAATGCCTCTTTAGCAGTAGATAATACTGGTATCTATAAAGGCTTTGCTGAAATTTCAAACTGGTCTGCTTACGAAGCCAAGTGGAACGATGCAGATAATAAAAAATACACATTATTTAATTTCAATATAAAAAATCCAAGTGGAAGTGTTGCAGCGATGGGAGCAATCCTCGGTGCTTTACTTGCAGCAGGCGTAATAGCTGTGCTTGGCGGGTTCGCCACAACCTCGATGCTTACAGCTTGGGCCGCTGCCGGAATTATAGCAACATCTGCCATAACAGGTGGAACAGGATTGTGGTTAATTGCTTCGCTTAAAGGAGCATGGATTTCTAAACGTCCTGAAATTTTCGATAAATACATTAGAAGTTATGGTTGTGGTAAAAAAGAAACTTGCGTTGAATATAGCCGTGAATTAAATCAACCATACAATGAAATATGTAAAGCCCATACTTCGGCCAATGCATGTGTTAAAAACTTTATGGTCTACTATCAGGAAAATGAACCTCGTTACCTGGTCGATCCGTGGATTCCAACTGGAGTATCGAAAAATTTAATTTTAAGAGATGCTGGAGAAAGCAGAGATTACGCTCAAAAATTAGAAGATGGATTCCAAACTGCACTGACACATATGAAATCTAAAGACCCTGGTGCTTCTGGCGGTGGCGGAAAAGATGGTGGTGCCTTTGTTGGTGAAGATTATATGCGCTCTCTTTTCGTAGACTCTGATGTCTTGGGAAAATATACTCCAAATATTGGGCTAGATGATCAACGATATATTTTGAACGCAAATATTATTCAAGAGATTAAAACTAAAGCTAAGAAGTTTGCTGTTGATCAAAAGTTTTTTGAAGCAACAGACGTTGAGAATTTAGATAAGTTTGCCGACTACTCGTACACTTATCACTTCTTGTGGCCCAAGACTTCAAGACAAAAAGAAATAAGTTATCCGACTGTAGGCTTAACAACTTACCTGGACTTAATGTCAAATGGTGTAGCCGCTAACATGGCCGTAGGTGCAACTAATGCCGCTAAAACATTTGGTAACTTAAATACAAAATATCTTGAGGATTATTTAAAAACTCTTCAATTGTATGCAGATCAACCTATCAATCAATCTGATGCGACTAAGACCAAATTACTTAATGATGAGATCACTAAAGCTCAAGCTGCGCTCGATAATCAGAGAGTCTTAAGTGCTCTTGCTAACAACACAAGTTTAGATAGTCAGTTAATGAATTTGAATCCTAATCTTGTTAACACAACTGCAAAATCACTTGGCACAAAAGGTGATGTTTCCTTGTCAGCTGATCAATCGGCTTTCCTGAATGCCATCGGAACACTAAGAACTGATAGAAAGGCTCAATTGAAAAAAATGGATGTCTATAACAAGGCAATTGCTTCGAGTGGGAATACTGATCGTGCAACTAAGATTGCATCTGCTTCAAAAAAATTCTCTGCAACCTTTGCTCATCCTCTTTCAGGATCATCTTCCAAAGGAACTGGCAGCATTTTTGGTTCAGGTGGTGCAGATGGATTAAAATCTGATGATGCAAATAAAGCAGACTCTTCTAAAAATAGTTCGAAAAGCGGAAATTTCAATAATTTTGGATTAGGATCGATCTCCGGGTCTGGTTCTGGATCTAGTGGTAGTTCAACCTCTCTAGGAAGTAGCAAGTCGGGAGTTGATGATAAGAATGCCAGCGCAACTGGCGGAGCAGGAAATGGCGTGAGCGATGAAGACAGACGTAGATTGGCCGAAGCAATTGATGCTCGCAATAAAGCAAATAAAGATAAATATGAATCAAAAGAAGAACAAACTATTTTTGAAAAAGTAACAAATGCCTATATCAGAAATTACGACAAAGTTCTAAGCAAGAAGAAAGACAAGGATGTTATTGAACAAAAGTAGGGATGAGGATTTAACTTCGACAAGGATTGTTAATTTAGATTTCTTGCGCGGTTTATTTATCATTTTAGCACTAGATCAACACTTCACGTACTACATTAATATGTGGTACGTAGAATATTTTAGAGATGCAATGGCACTCACTTCCACCTACAAAATTCACTTTCCGATGATTGGAAAAGTGATTGCAACCGATCATTTTAATTATATGCTTGGCATGATTTTTACTCCTTGGGTTAGCCAGGTATATTTAACATTGGCTTCTTTTAATTTAGCCAAGAAGTCTCAGTATCAGTTCAAAGAAGAGCTAGGTTCAAAACTTAAAGTCTTCGCTCTCATTTATATATTTTTCATGATGGAGAATTTTATTGTAGCCCCTAACTTGGGTCAGGCTATTTCCTTTTATCCGATCATGCTCTGGATGATAGTAATGAGTATTTTGGCCATTGTTTATAGTTATGCCGGCATTAGAGCAATTTTAGTTATAACGTTTATATCTCTTTTTCGGTGGGTCCTTCCGATGGATTTGATTTCAAATCTTTTCCAGAGTGTCATTGTTTATAATGTTCATCCTGGATTTGAATATGATGCACGCATTGAATATTTTTTCACTTCAGGATGCCTTGGTTTTCTAATGGGCTACGTTCATTATCACAAATCCAATCTTAGACATCTTAAAGATATTTATTTCATCTTGATGGGCATTGTTTTTGTCTCCATCTATCTGGCTTATGGCGACCCAATTGCGCAAGATCCTGCCAATGCTTTTGCCTTTGAACATGAACTGGCCCGAAGTTTTAGTGGAACTCTTTATATTTTAGGAATTCAGTCTATAGTCATTTCTGGGTTCTTGTGGCTTGAAAGGAAATCAATTCGTTTTAAAATTCCAGTTATTAATTGGGTTGGATTAAATTCAATACTAGTTTTTGCTTTTCATCGTATATTTTTTGTTCGTATTCTCGCGCCGCTTAGCGTGTTGTTTGGAAGCCTTTATGGCCGAACTTTAGGGGCATCTACCGTTGAGCTGTATACTTACGTGGGAATAACGATTGCTGTTTGTTATTTTATTAAAACCTCTCGGATGGGGGATCTTATACTCCAGAGAAAAAGGTAAGGATTATTATGGACACGAGGTCCCAACATTTAATCTTCGATGCTGTTTCTGAAAGAGATTTCACGGAATCTGATATTGAAGCCATCAAGAAAATTATTGAAACTAATTTAACGGTCATTAAAAAAGTAGAGCATAAGTTTACTCCTCAAGGTGAAACGATTGTCTTTATTCTTTCTGAGTCACATTTCACTATTCATACTTATCCCGAAAATAGATATCTCTCCATGGATATTTACGTATGCAATTTAGAAACAAATCTTGAAAAGATTATGGAAGAAATTAAAGCAGTTATTCCATTTGAAAAAATAGACTCACGTATATTGCAGCGAGGAAAAATTGGTCATAGAGAAGACAATCGCAATTTGAATATGGTTTATTTTCTGACTGTCGTTGTCGCTTGCTGCAGTATTCTCTATGAATTTCTTTTGGCGCAATCAATTTCGACGACCATGGGGAATACAGCTCTCCGTTATAATCTCACGATAGGTTTATTTATTGCTTCAATGGGTTTTGGAGCTCTTCTTTATAAGAAGTTTATTTCAAAGGACTACTTCAAAGAGTTTATTAAAGTTGAGCTAATATTATCCCTCGTTGGAGGAGTTGCACCGATTTTAGTATTAATAATAGACTATCTTTTTAATTCATTTTCAAGAACAAGCGGAGTTTCATTTTTTTCATCATGGGTGCAAACTCCACTCTTTACTATGAATCATCTTTTGATTGTTGCAATTGGTTTTTTATCTGGGCTAGAGCTTCCACTTTTAATGGATATGAGTAAGCAATTTAAAGTAACTAAAGGATATTTCGTTTTAGCGTATGATTATCTAGGAACATTAATAGGTGCAATCCTGTTTCCTATTGTTATTTTACCAAGCCTTCATATATTTACCATTGGCTACGTTGTCTCGTTGATAAACATCTTGGTTGCTCTTTTTGTAATGATCAAAATGAATATTGAAAATAAAAAATATAAATTTATAATTTGGACGATGTTGATCATCTGGGTGTTGTTGATCATAAACTCGAATACTGTTAATCAGTTAATTGTTGAAAAATTTTATTTCGGTGGGAAGTTCTGATGAATACCAGAAATTTTATAAAACTAGAAATTCTTCTCATTACTTCTATTCTTGCTTTTTGTAGCATCGTCTACGAATTACTACTTTCCAACACTCTGGCGATTGTAACCGGAAATTATATTTGGTGGCAGTCTCTTACTATTGGAGTTTATATAGGTGGATTGGGGATAGGTGCCTATTACTCAAATCGATTAAAAAATACCTATAAAAGCCTAATCAATATAGAGTTGGGGCTTTCGTTTCTGGGGGCCATTTGCGTTGTTTATGTTTATATTTTTCATGGGACTTATAAATATATAGATAACCTTTTCTTTTATACAGGGGACTTTTATTCTTCATTTTATCTGCAGAATATGTTTCTTCTGAAAATCGTTTTTTTCATTGGCATTCAAGGACTAACTCTTTTAATAGGCTTATTGTCAGGTTTTGAAATTCCGTTAATGATGAGAATCGCGGAAGAGCGCCTCGGTCATTCGGAAGAAGGTGAGCATCAGGTCTTAGGAATCAACTATCTTGGAACACTTGTTGGAACTATTTGTTTTGCTTATTTTCTTCTGCCAAAGCTAGATGTTATTAAAACATCTGTTGTTGTAGCTCTTTTGAATTTATTAGTCGGTATTTACTGCCTGGTAAAATTTGCAAAGTCTAAGCGGAGAGTATATGCAGGATTTATAGCTGCCGTTTTTGTTATGATTTCCTTAATTGGGATAAATGAACAGAGCATTACTCAGAGATATTTAAAGTTTTTTTATTATCTTCCAAAAATTCTATCTCAAAATAATACAGACCTCGATGACCTAATTAGAAGAGTGGACAGCTTTAAACCAATTGAGCGCTCAAAATCCCTTTATCAATATGTCGATATATTCACCTATCCGACTACTGAAGATAATAAAGTTGTTGATTCAACCATTCTCACTCTCGATACCAATTTCCAATTTAACACGAGCACTGAATTTTATTATCACCAGGCTTTCGCCCACGTATCGATTATCATGAATAAGAAAGTCCCTAAAAAGATTTTACTCTTGGGTGGGGGGGATGGATTACTTCTACGTGAACTTTTAAAGTATAAAGAAATTGAGTCCATTAAACATATTGAACTTGATCAAAAAATGATTGATCTTGCTAAAACTCGCTTTGCAGAATTAAACAAGCATTCATTAGATGATCCGCGTGTACATTCTGAAATCAATGATGGTTTTTATTATGTTCGAAACACCAGTGATAGATACGATGCTATTTTTATCGATTTTCCTTATCCTAATTCTTATGACCTGGCCCGTCTGTATAGCTTAGAGTTTTATACTTACGTGAGAAGAGCTCTCAATCCAGATGGTTTTGTGGTCTTAGATGCACCTTTTTATAATAAGGAAGACTATACCAAGAACAAATATCAGGGACGCGCTGTTCTCACTCAAGTTTTTAATGAACGCCATGTGATTAGCAATAGTGTAGTTGCAAGTACTTTTTACTATGCAGGATTCAAATCTTTTTTTCCCTATCGTGTTTCTGATGAATCATTTTTGTTTTTAAAAGTTGAGCCAGGAGCCATTGATTATAATTTCATGGACAGTGCAGACCTCTCCAAGTTGGAACCTCAAACGATTAGAGAAATGAAGGAAATAAAAAATCAGGAGTTTCCTTATACTGTTGCCTTGAAATACGTGAATTCAATTTTCAAGCCAATGGTTGTAAAGAAGAACGAGTTTTAAATGCTGTCTGCGCCTGTAATATAGATTGAAAGCCGATAAGGCGTAAATTCCTCTAGAGATTTTGGGCCAAAAAGATATTGTAAAAAATCTTTAGAACTAACATTGTAATCTTTCCCTTTAAATTGAAAGTTCACAATATCGTCATCCATTTTTGTAATCGTTAATTCTTCATTTGAAATTTTTTTAAGAAATTCATTTAAGAGAGTTATACTTCCAAGTTTCATAAAGGCAGTGTAGAAAATTTCTTTAGTAAATATATTTTCAGTTTCTGTCTCAGGGAGCCAGACTTTAAAGTTTTCAAGCTCTTTTATAAGGTGAGGATAGTCGGCCAGGTTGCGACATGAGATCTCGTGAATAATATTAGATAAGTCACGCCCCTTGTTGATACAGAAGTATCTTTCAATCTCACTTAGTGAATTTCTTTTCACGTAAAGATCAATGGAGTTCATATCTCTAATTATTGACCAGTCTTTATCTTCCCGTTTGATGGTGAAAAAATATTTTTGATTGAAAGAAAGATAAAGATTAACAATTGTTTTAAATTCTTTCTCACTAAGAAGCGAAAATTTAGTTTTTTCATATCCACTCGGACGTTCACTTGCACTAAAGTTTCGTTTACCCGTTTCAATTAATCCACCGGTGCGATAGAACTGAAATTTTTCATAGAGGCCTTCGATGTCACTCCATAATATAAATAATGCAACCTGATCTTCGTATGATTGAATGACATGATTCATTAAGTTTTTAAATAAATTTTTACCGCGGTATTTTTTACTAGTCACGATACCGCCAATCAGTGCAATTTTAATTTCTGCATCTGCTTTTACCAAAGTGCGAATACAAATTGCGAGATGTGCAGCTACAGTATTTGAATCACCGTCTATATAGAAATAACAATTTTCAAAATTTAGTGGATCTACTAGTGGAGCGAAATCTTTTTCATAAGAATGTTCATCACTGTAGTGAAATTCTTCTTCTATCAGGCGAATTACTTCTTCGAAATATTCAGGATTTTGCGAAAGGGTAGTAAGAGCGAAGTTGTTTGTTGGCATATTGTCTATTTTACAAACACTGGCGCCAAAATTGTCTAAATTTTTTCATAAATTTTGGTGGAGTATTTTACTTAGTTATGTGTTTTCCTTTAGTTTTAAGTACTTGCGTGAGAAAAAATGTACAAATAATAGTCACTTTTTTCTAAAGTTCTTTTTAAGGGTGTCGATAGGTAATGCATGAAGCCGTGAGAGAACAAATCTCACAGAAAAACATGATGTTTTTCAGACCAGAAATCAAGGAGGATGTATGGGACTTCGAATTAACACCAACGTGGCGTCTTTAAACGCACAGAGGAATTTAGGATCCACTAGGATCAACATGAACAAGTCTTTGGAGAAACTCTCTTCAGGACAAAGAATCAACAGAGCTGGTGACGATGCTGCCGGTCTCGCAATCTCAGAAAACTTAAAAGCTCAAATTAAAGGTCTAGGCCAAGCGGAAAGAAACGCAGAAGACGGTGTGTCTCTGGTTCAAATCGCGGAAGGTGCATTAGGAGAAGTTTCAAATATCCTAATCAGATTAAGAGAACTTTCAGTCCAAGCTGCTTCTGACACTATCGGTGGTACAGAAAGAAAATTCCTTAACGTGGAATTTGAACAGTTAACTTCGGAAGTTGATCGTATCGCAAAC
>JACMPM010000012.1 GCA_014377485.1 Bacteriovorax sp.
TGAAATCCATTTCTATGCGATTAACAGCTATGGATTTTGCTAATTGAATGAGTACTTCCTCGCAGTGGCCTTTCTCGCGACTTCGGGCCGATTCAAATCCATCGAACATATGCATTGGACCAAAAGGAGAGATGATCTGAATAGCTGGCCCGTAGTGCTCGTTAGAGGCACTAAGGATCTTGCCGCCGTAAGCGAGATTGGCCACATCAAATTCGTCTCCAGGCTTTAGCGCCTGCCAATTTTTTTTAATTTCTGTTTCATCTGGTGCGTATGGAACCGTAAGCGGTTTTAGAGTTTTTGCAATCTCATCAGTAAATGGGATGCTGGTGGCAGATACTATAGATTGAAATTTATTTTTTTCATTCTCCGGTAGGTTATCTGAGTAAAGTCCAAGCCTAGTAAGTCCTCCGTCAGGGTAGAGAGAAACTTGAATTTTACTAAAAGTATTTTTGGGATTTAAGCTCAACATATTTTTAAGAGCATGGCCTGCAAGTTTTGTTTTCGAAATGACATCCACCCATTGGTGTGACTTAGAATCATAACCTTCAACTTTTACAAATTGAGCTTGGTTTCCTAAGTGAAATTTGGTTGAAACACTTATATACGAAATATTAGATTCTTTTTTTAGTTCAAAGATCAAAGTATCGCATTCTTTTTGGTTATGACGAACAGTCTCCCAGCTATCCATTATTTTTCCCTGAACTCCAAAGAGGTCCGGATTAAAAGTTGGAAGGTGATCACTTAATAAGTTTTCAGCTCGGGCAAATTTTTGGTTAGTAACTTCTAAAATATTTCCACCAACAGCTAAATTAAAATTTGCTAGAGGATCAAGTGAACCTTTATCTATTATCTTTTCTGGTAAAGAGGGAAGAAAAGCCGTAAAAACTAATTTTTTATAACCGATGTTGACGATTTCTTCCTGCGGAATATTCTTAACTTCAAAATTTGTATTAAATTTTAAAAGATCAATCCCTTCCATTTTTAATTCTCTAAAAATTGCCTGTGCTACTTCAGAATTAAATAGAACTCCATTTAGTTCACCATTGCACAGAATTGTCATTCCAGAACCTATATTGGGTCCGTCGTAACAATGAACAAAGAGACAACGGAAGCCATCATTGGCCCCTTGATGAATGGCCAATTTATTAGGTCCTGCATCGACCGTAAAAATACCTAGACCCATTTTTACGCCCATAAAATTCATGCAACCTTTATCAGTTCCATAAAGCATTAAAACGGCCGTATCGTGACTAATAGGTCCAGAGCCTTTAAGATCGTGAAAGGCAGTTGTTAAATGATGAAGAAAAAGATTTAGATCATGAGCAGTCCCCATTGATCCAGCAGCTATTGAAGGAAACATTTTTCTGGTGCCGGCGACTTCTTCGCCATTTGCAGTATAGCCGTAAGCATACTCAGTATTTGGAAGTGTCTTTTGTTCAAAGCTAAATTGACTCATTCCAAGCTTTGCTAAGAAAGGGCGAGTGAGTTCTTTAATTGAAATATTTTCCATGGCCTCAAGCAAATGCTCAAGAACTAAAAATCCTCCGCCGGAATATTGAAATTTCTCACCGGGTGAATTGATAACTTCAATTGGCGCATAACCTAATTCACTATTACCTTCCAGAAGATTTCGAATCGATGGCATTTCAAGATTGGCCGGAACACCATTTACATAATGCATATTAAGGGCACCATGAGACATCAGGTGGACGAGCGTAACCTGATCAGCCCAATTTTGGTTGGCAGAAGATTTAATTCTAAAAGTTGATTTTGTAAGAGCTAATAAAGAATTAACTGGGGTGTTGAGTGGAATATTCTTTTGAGCGAAGAATTCAATTGCAAAACAACTTCCCACTGTTTTACTAAGTGAAGCCATTTCAAACCATGTCTTGTCTGTGACAACATTTTTTCCTTTAATGCATTCGCCGAGACAAATAGTTTGAATTTTATTTTGACCAGTACTAATTGAAATCATGGATCCAATTATATTATGTTTTTTGAGAATTTTTTTTAAAGAAGTCTCTAGCGAGTTAATGGGCGAAGCCGACATTCTTTTATAGGTTATTTTCCAGAGTTCTTCTTTAGCATTATCCAATTCAATGTCATGAGAATTATTAAAGCGTTCTTTTAAAATCGTCAAAATTTCAAGACCAGTTTTGTCTTTAGCTGAAACAAGAAACTTCATGCCGAATTTTTCTAAGTATTTCTGTCCCATGACTGCAAGTTCATCAATAATTGCCTGGTCTTCATTAAGCACAAGTTTTTGTTCACTCGAGGCCATTTGATCAAGAGTTTTTTTACTTTCTCCAATATCGCCGTGAAAACTTGCAGCTTCTAAAATATTTTTTTTATCAAAAGCTAAAATACATTTTTGGGCATTTGAGTAATCAATTGCTAAATTTTTTGCCATTAAAGTGGCAAATTCCAGACTCCCACACATACCAAAATAATAATTAAAGCGAGCGATATATTGATCCATTCTATATTTATCAGGATCAATCGTCTTTACAGCTTCCCAAGGATCACTGTCTGCCCTAACAGCAGGAATGGTAAAAGGAAGTAGAAGTTCTGTTGCAAACTCTACTGGCTTACTATCAGTCATCAGGCGAATCATTAGGTTCATTGCTACCGGATACCACTTTTCTGTGCGTTCATCCCATTTTACCTGAACTATTTTTTTGCTGTCGGATAAATCTTTTCTAATGAAATGCATTTCTTCATGGGCAATTTTTAAAAACTCTGTGAATTCAAAACGCTTATGATAAATTTCATGCCATACCTCCCATCTTGATCTCTCTGCAGTGGCGAGGTCGTCCATTACACGTACTGGAATTCCAGCGATCTCAGCTGGAAGAGCAACACAACCATTTCCAGAAAGCCAATCAGTAAGATATTGCAGAGATTGAAAAACATTATAGCGAATTTCGTCGGCGTGATTGTTGGCAATAAAACTTGATTCATTGATATCGGCAACAAGTAATGATCTTTTATAGAGTGGGTCATCTGTATTGAGACCTTCTATATCAGGCCCTGAGATAAATTCCAGAATTTCTTTATGATACTTTTCATCTAAGAGTTCTTTTACCAAAGTTTCAAGATTTAATTTTTTGCCTGCGGAATATTGAATCCATCCTTCAACTAAAGCTAAACCAATACGAACGAAGTCCGGATGGGCCACCCAAAATCCAGACAAGTCTCTCTTTAACTGAGTGACCACGTCTTTAATATATCCCTTTATTGTCACTTGAAACGAAGGACTTTTTAAATCAGTATTTATAGGAAGTATCCCGTACATTCCACCAATTTTAACACCACCACGAGAACCTACGACTTCGGCCAAAAGATGATGTGAAGCTTTAATATATTTAATAACAATATTAGGATCTGCCTTAACAGGAATACGATAATTAGCATCTTCTTTAAAGAGTCTGGCAGTAGAGGCGAGATAATCATGCCAGCCGAGAGAGGCTCCAACAAAATATGGGTAAAGCTCATCCATAATTTCATTAACTCTAAAAACTGCTCTAGGGTTTTCAAGAACAATCATTAAGCGGATTGTACCAATCACATATTCAGGATGAATTTTTTGAATTAATACTTCGGCCTGTTCAACCATGATTCGAATGTATCTTGCTTCCTCTTCATTTTCTAATTTAGGAACATAAAAAGCCAGGGCTTTTTGGTTATGCCAGTTTTTAAAAAGGTGTAGAGCAAAATCGTAAAGATGAAGAGGAATTGGATTTTCTCTATAAAAAAGAAAAAAAGAGGGAAGGGCCAGCCCTGGAAATCTTTTTATCGGCAAAGAAAGATTCTCATATTCTAAGCGATAATCTTTGCCATTTTTTGGATCGTGATAGGAAATTGTACCATCAAAACATTGAGTTAGATTGACTCCTGCAGAAATTAAATCATCACGAAGTGGAGTTTTAGAATCTTCATCGTCAGCTCCCCATTTCGGTTTACTAGTATGTGTTTTCAACAATTCTTCAATTACCTTAGGCTCATCTTTTAATTTTCGGTGATAAGTATTCATGGCATTGATTGAAAGTTTGGTATCGTCTGGCGGTCCAAACAAGGTTACGTGATTGCCTTGCAAAAATTCTGGAATTTGGGCGATTGGAAGTCCTTTACCCCTCTTACAATAAAACTCATCTTTAGGACCAATAACAATTCTGCCAAAAGAGTCTTCACAACCTATAATTGTTTTATATTCAGGGGACCTAAAATCTCTTTTTAAAAATTTATTAAATTCGTAACAGGCATTTGTTTGTTGATCAATAAATTTTCGGTCTATTTGCCTTTTAGTTAAAACACCATTTAATTCGTTTTTTACTAAATCATAAAGCTCACACAAAAATGCGAATGACTCTTGAGTCTCAAGACCACCACCACTACCAACTTCTAAAAGATGGGGAATGCCTTGTACAGGTTTTCCTGTTTTTATTAGATAATCGAGCAAGGCAGGACTTACATAGTCGTTATAGTAAGGAATTTCTCTCATAAAATTTAGCTTCCTCTATAAGTTGTATATCCGTATGGATTTAGCAGCAATGGAATATGATATTTTCTATCAGTATTGGTTATTTGGAAAACAACAGGCGTATCTAGAAAGAAAAAATCGTTTGCATCTTTTTTTAAATAAGCTTCAATGCCAAAATTCAATCTATAGATTCCTTTTTCTTTTGGACAATCGAAACTTAATCTTCCATCGACATTTGTTGATCCAGATCCAAGCTTTTTCCATTCACTGTTAGTAGATTCTTTTTTTTCCAGGATTATTACGACATCACTGGCCGGCATGCCTTTACTTGTATCTAGAATATGTGTGCTAATCATTATTAGTTCTCCTTTGCTTTAAAAGAAAAATCTATATTGAGATTATCTTTTTCTTTGACTGTAATTTCCTTCGTCTGAGTTCCAAAAACTTCATGCCAAACTTCCAGAGTGTAATTTCCTGGTGCAAGGTTCTTAATTTTAAATTCACCTTTGTCATTGGTTAAACTAAAAAATGGATGATCAATGACTGCGATATAAGCTCCCATCCAAGGATGGACACTACATTTTGATTGCATGAAAACTTCGGGTTTATCAAAAACCATAGTGACTCTTTGGTCTTTTTTGGGCATTGGAATATTAAAGCTTTTATTGTTTTGAGTGACTGATCGAATATTGTGAAAGAGTTTATCGCTATTAATAAAAGTAACTTTTTGTCCAACCCTAGTGGCAATGACTCTTGGGGAATATTGACAGCCTCGTTGATCAAGTTCTAAAGCTTCTGATGGAATATCGGTAAATGTTTTTCCCTCAAGCCCCTTTGTAATTCGAACGAGAGCGTTCTGAAGTTTTCCATTTTTTATCAGTATTTCATTTGAATAGACATCACCATGTGAATTTTCATTGCATCCACTTGGAAGATTTAGCTTTTTTCCTTTTGGCGGCATTCCTTCAAAAGAAATTACACCCAAAATATTTGCAACTGCTGTTGTTTCTGTATTAGTCGCAGATATTGATGTTGAAGAGGGAGTTGGTTCAACAGTTTTTTTCTCAATAACTAATGCGGTTTCCATATGAGCATGATTGTCGTTGATTCCAGTTGATTTGGCGGTACTGCCCCCTCGACTAAACCAAATAACGCTTACTAAAATGGCGATACCTAAAACTAAAAACTTTGTAGCCCGGGCCGGCTGATCAATTCTTTTTACGAAATACTCTCTAATCGCCGCACCAGCTCCACACATGAAGAGTAGGATGAGCCAATTGTATTCATGCCCGTATGTCGCAGGAAAATGATTGCTTAGCATGATAAAAATAACAGGAAGAGTGAAGTAGGTATTATGAGTTGATCTGTTCTTGGCGTTTTTCCCCCATTCTTGATTGACCGGAACGCCTTGTCTTGAGGCATCAACCATTTTTAATTGGCGGGGAATAATTCTCATAAAAACATTGGCCGTCATCCAAGTTCCGAGCATTCCGCCTATATGCATATAAGCAGCTCTTCCACTCAAAGTGTGGCAAAGAATATAAGTCATGGCGATTAACCATAAAATAGTAAACAGATGTCCCACCAATGGATTATTTTTAGTGAGAGTGCGCTCCCATAAAAAATCGTAGAAAAACCACGAGCCTATTAAAGAAAAAATCCCAAGCATCACACCTTGCCAATAAGTAATATTGGAAACGGCGGAATCGAGTAGAAAAGTTCCATCGCCTGTATAAAAAATGAGAGTCACTAAAATAGCTCCGCTCATCCATGTCCAATAAGCTTCCCACTTAAACCAATGAAGATGTACGGGAACTTTTGTAGGACCCATCAAAAGTTTTTCAACATGATAAAATCCACCGCCGTGAACCATCCACAATTCACCGACGTGTCCAGCGTTTTGTGAATCGGGGTTTCCTTTTAAAGTCCTGTCGAGCCACATAAAAAAGATAGAGGTGCCAATCCATGTGACCGCAACAGTAATATGCAACCATCTAACTAGTAGAAGTATCCAATCAAAGATTTCTTGATCCAACGCTAAGTCCTTTTTTAACAAAAAAATTGAAAGATTATTAGAGCATAATGTCTATTTTTAAGGAAGATATTTGATGAGGTCCGCCGCCCCACCAACAAGTTTTCCCTTATGGAATACTTGCGGAAATGTTGGCCAGCCACTCCATAATTTTATGGCAAGGCGTACTTTCCATTTTGTCCAATAACTGCCGTGTTCAATATAATGAAAAGTTTTACCTTTTGCTTCCAGGTGTTTGCGGGCAGTTTTTACAACTGGATTCTGTTTCATTCCAACTATAACCCATTCGTGGTCATTGATTGCAGTTCTTACTTCATCTACAATTTCTTTGTGAAAGTTTTCAATAGCAATTTGCGCATCTGCTAAGACTTCCGATTCTTGTAAAATGTTTCTCATTAAGTTTTCCAGTTAAATGTGTAATAGGTCATCATTGTTTACTAAGTATTTATTGTCTATATCAATTAAAGCATAATTTTGTATAATGACTCCTTATTTCTTCCTCTAATCTATGGAATTTATATATAAAATTAAACTTGGAAAAAATTGCAGCAGAAGATAAATCAGTAAAGTTTTTGTGCAATCTGACGATAGTTATTTAATCCAAATGACACCTATATTTAGAGAAAAGAGTCAATATGAAAAAAGTTTTAATAGTCGATGATGAAAAAGATATTAGAATAATTTTTGATGAAATATTTCGGCATGACTATGGTTTTGAAAATATAACCTTCGCGCAAGACGGACTTGAAGCTTTTACTGAATGTTCTTTGCAAAAATTCGATATAATTACTCTCGATCATATGATGCCTTTTATGAAGGGGGCTGAGTTTTTAATCGCACTTCGCAATAAACCCGGACTTAATCAAAAAACTCCTGTCACAATGATTTCTGCCTTTATTCCAGAACTCTCTGAAACTATCACTTCTATTGAAAATACTTATTTCCTAGAAAAGCCGGTAGATTTCACCAGACTCAGTCGTTATGTTAAAATGTCTTTAAAAGTTAAAGACGCAGTTTAGGTTCAGTCTCAAAATTTACATCTATGAATCACATACATTTTATATATTGTTTATTTTTTAGGATATCTGTCATTCTCACCCAGGTTTAAAAGTACTTACTGGTGAGGTATTTGATGAAAGCGCATAGTTTATTCGTAATCTTTTTTTGGGTAATAAGCGCAGTTTCCGTTCAGGCCAGTATACTCGATTTGAAAAATTTCAAAACCAAGAATTTTCTTATGAGTACGGCCGAGACTGGTTGTATGCCAAAGGGAATGAAGATAGACCCGGTTGGAAATTTTCTATATGTCGCTGAGATGTGTGGCAAAATCGATTCAGTATCAAAAAAGCGTGTCCCTACCGTTTCGATTTTCGATCTTGAAACGCGAACCCTTAATAAAACCCTTGTCACTCCTGTCGGTGCTTCTAAAGATGGTATTTTTGCCAACACTGAAGTGGAATTCTCGCTTGATGAACAATGGGGGTTTATCACTAGATCTGAAGGGGACAGCAAGTCTGAAATATATAAAAACTTCGGTCTTCTTACTGTCGTCAATACCGACACTCAAAAAATTGCCAAGTATATTCCACTTTACGGCAGTGGTTCTAAAATTATAGCAACAAGACCTTATGTAAATGATGATTTCAAGCACGATCAAATCGTATATGTAGCCAATTATTTTTCAGATAATATTAGTATTGTTGATGTAACGAATTTGCGTGAAGACGGGCATTTTGATGGCACCGAACATTTTAAAGGTCTAATTCCACTTCATACAAGTTTTAGAAATCCCAGATCAAAAGGATATTTAATTGCTCCCAGGGGAATTGCTTTTACTCCTGATGGAAAATACGCATTAGTTCTGGCAACTGAGACCGGAAGTTTGATTATTGTTGATTCTATTAAACATCTGCAAATCGCAGAGATCGCGCCCATCAGTTTTCAAACCGCCGGTAGAGATTTAAATCTACGCCATATTGTAGTCTCCAAAGATGGAGAAACTGCTTACATAAGCCATATGAGAGGAAATGCAATCTCGCGATTCCAAATATCCAAATTAATACAGAAAATAAAAAGTCTTCATAAAGCAGGCTCGACAGTGACACTTCCTTCAAGTGTTTGGGATGAAGTACTCATTCCTTTTAATACATCTCAAGGTCCACAGAAAATTTTAGTATTGGAGGATTATCCAAATGATCATCCCAATTTTCCTGGAAAAAAATGGATTTGGGCCCATCCCAACACTATTGTTCTTGAACCAATAAGAAATCGTTATCTTTACGTCTCAAATAGAACAACTACCAATGCTGATGATAGTAAAGCTGATTCAAAAATTATGGGGAAGATAGATATCATCGATACTGAAAAAGACAGATTGGTTTTTAGTTTGGTTGGTGGAGCTCAACCAACGGCACTAGAAGTTTCGCGCGACGGAAAAATGCTCATGTCTGCTGGTTTAATTAATGACAGATTATATTTTTATGACTTGAAGAAGATTATTGAGCTTTATGAAAAAGGGGAATAATACTATGTGTAAAAAAATAATTCTTTCGTTGCTCGCATTATCCATGGTGGCTACATTGGGGATAATTTATGCTAAAAAGAAACCCGCTTATGTATATCATTTTCCAGTATCGATAGATTCTCCTGAAAAAATTGAAGAAGATTTTCAGAAACAAGTTTCTTTTTATCAAAAAAGATTAAAAAGAAATCCGACTAGTTTCCAAGACACAGCTATAATGGCTCAACTTTATGCAGCTCAGGGAAAAAATAACGGACTTAAAAATTATTTTCAAATAGCTCAGAATTACGCTTTTAAATCTATTCACTATGTGCACTTTTTCAACACAGCGGCTTATTTTATTCTTGCTGATATAGCCCTGGAAGAACACCAATTTCCTAAATCTATTGTCTATGCTCAAAGAATTTTAAGAGAAAAGCCTAGAAGTCCTGAAGCCTTTCTAATTTTAGTAAAAGCACATCTTGCGCTCGGAAACCTGGTAGAGGCCAATCATTATGCCGACGAACTTATAAATGTAATGCCCTCGGAGAGCGCTTATACTTTCAGAGCAATTGTTCTTTCTAACCAGGGGAGAGATGAAGAAGCTATTCTGGACTTTGAGGAAGCACTAAAAGTTGAAGAAGATAATCCAGTACAGGCATCATTTACAAGAGTGATGTACGCACGTTTTTATATCGCTAATTATAATTCAAAAAAAGGAAGTTTAAATTTTGCAGAAGATCTCTTGAAAGAAGCCTTGAGAATTACTCCAACGTCTCATTTGGCTTTGGGATTAACGGGAGTTTTTTTTGAAAAAGATAATAGTAATTATAAGGCGGCCATTAAATTCTATAAAGCAGCTTTCAGCGAATCAAAACAACTAATTTATATACTAAAAGAAGCGCGTGCCCATAAATTTCTGGGAGAAGAGGAGTTTGCCCAAGCGCTTTATAAACAAACAGAAACTCTCTTGAGAGATGATTTAAGAAAAAACAAGAGTGCTCATAGTAATGACTTAATTCGCCTTTTACTGGAAAGAGGAAACTCTAAAGATTACCCGGAGGCGATGAGACTTGCGTTTAATGAGAGAAAAATCAGAGGCAATCCTGAAACACTAATTCTTCTATCATGGGCTTTGGAAATGAATAATCATTTAATTGAGGCCAGAAGGGTCGTAAGAGATGTACTCGCTAAAAATTATCGTTCTGATGAAATTTATATACGTGCTATTTCCATAGAAGATAAACTAAAAAATTCAAACCTTGCGAAACTATATAGGAATAATTTATTAACGAGTAGTCTCTGAGACAGTGGGAATGAAATATATATTTTTATTTTCATTACTTATTATGGCTTGGTCTATCCCCGTTTATTCACATCCTCTGGATCTTGGTTATCTTGAAATTGATGTGGATAAAGACTCGGGTCTGATTCTCACTATTTTTGATTTTAATCCTGTTGCATTTGGAAATCCCTCTCAGGCATTTCATAAAACCTTAGGTAAAAATTTCTGGAAGGCCGGAAATTATAAATGCCAATGGGGAAATGTTAAAACACAGTTAATATCATCTGAACGAATAAAAGTATCGGCTGAGTCTTTTTGCCCTGAAATAAAATCTGATATTTCATTAAGCCTAAATTTTTTAATACAGGCGGCAGCTACTTATAAAATTATCGGTCGGATCAGTTATAATGGAGTTGAGTCTACTTTTTTAGCTGATAAATTTCATCACGAAGTTTTAGTATCTAAAAATATTGAAAAATCTTTTGGCAGTTTTGTCTATATGGGAACCGAACATATTGGGGTTACTACCAGTCAATGGACGGGGGATCATGGTCTTAAACTTCCAGCGGGAATAGATCATATCTTATTTATTATTGCCTTAATATTCACGGCAGGAAGTTTTCTTCAAACTGTAAAAATTATTTCTGGTTTCACTATAGGACATACCGTTTCTCTCATTCTGGCAACCACAGGGCTTGTGAGCATTCCAGCGTCCATAATAGAGCCAGCGATTGCACTGTCTATTGTCTATGTTGCAACGGAAGCATTTCTTCTTAGAAAAGGCCATAACCGCATTCTTATCTCTTTCTTTTTTGGACTCGTACATGGATTTGGTTTCGCCAGTGCGCTTCTAGGGCTCAGGCTCTCAGTTGGAAAACTGGCACAGGCTTTAGTAGGATTTAATCTTGGAGTAGAGTTAGGACAAATAATTATAATTCTCTTAATTATTCCATTCATCTATTTGATAAAAAATTATTCCAACCATCATATACAGTTTACCCGTTTTGCAACGTTTTCTGTGATGATAGTCGGAAGTTATTGGTTTGTTGAAAGAACTTTTTTTAAATCTCTAACTATATTTTAAGAGCGTCTAATGCTAATTCATAATTAGGTTCGTTGGCTATTTCATAAACTTGTTCATTATGAGTAATTTCATTTTTCTCGTTCAAAACAATAACCACTCTTGAACAAAGGCCTTTTAGTGGGCCATCGACAATATCTAGAGGATATGATTTGAAAAAATTTGATCTAAATAGAGATCCCATTTCGACATTTTTTATCCCTTCAGCTCCACAAAAACGTTTTTGAGCAAATGGAAGATCCATTGAAAGATTGAGGACAACCGTATTGCCCAGATCTGTTGCTTCCTTATTGAATTTTCTAACACTCGTCGCGCATGTTCCAGTGTCGACGCTTGGAAAAATATTAAGAATTTTATGTCCCTTGAAAGAATAAAGATTCACTTCACTTAGGTCTGGCTTAACCATTGTAAAATCTTCTGCAATATCTCCGATTTCAGGTAGAGTTCCGCGAGTGTTAATGTCGTTTCCTTGTAGTTTGATTTTTGTCATGAGAAATACTCCTGCTTATTGTTTAAAGTACTATACACCTAGTTGCTTGAGACTGAACTACGCAATTGGTAATTCAATGACAAAACGTGTGTTTTTTGAAGTTGAATCATAATAAAGTTTTCCATGATGTTCTTCAATAATACCTTTTGAGATACTTAAACCTAGCCCCGTTCCTTTGCCTAAAGACTTAGTAGTGAAAAAGGGAGACATAATTTTTTCTACTAGTTCAGGGGGAATACCGGTACCGCTATCAGTAATAATTATATGGCATTTATTCACTACAATTTTAACCTGGATTTCAACCCATCTCTCTGGTAATTCTTCCACAGCATCGAAGGCGTTATTGAGTAAATTTATTAAAACTTGTAAAAGCTGAGAGGCCCGTCCCAGCACAAATACTTGCTGGCAATTTGCAACATCAAATCTAAGGTCAACTGATTTGAATTTAAATCGTTCTTTAGAAAGTTCGAGCATATCTTGAATCAAAACAGGCACGAGAACTTCTTCCATTGAATCATTCTCTGCATTTCTGGAAAAAGCGCTGAGTCCTTTAATTATTAAACCGATTCTTTTTGCCGTATTTTCAATTAGAGAAAGATCCTCATTAAATTTAGCAATAACTATTTCCTCAGAACCTGTTTTTATACGCCGTTTGAGCTGGCTGATTTTACCAATAATAATGGCAAGAGGGTTATTAATTTCATGGGCTATTCCTCCGGCCATTTCACCAAGTGAAGACATTTTAGCCGAGGCCATGAGTTTTTCTCTTTCAGCTCTAAGAGATTCTTCAATGTTTTTTCTTTCACTAATATCTCTAATAGTCGCCTGAATAATTCGCTTACTTTCAAAAGTAAAAGCGCTTAGAAGAACTTCTGTAAGAAATTCTTCGCCATTTTTTCTTTTATGCGTCCATTCGAATTGATTGATCCCTGATTCAAAAGCTTTTTGAATTTTTTCGTTAGCTTTTTTTAGAGAATGAGTACCATCAGGTTGAAATAAAGGAGATAAATCCGCCGGATTTAGGGATTTCAATTCCTCTTTTGATTCTAGTCCGAATAATTTTAATGTTTGTTTATTACAATCAAAAAAGTGACCATTTTTATCAATAAGCATGATGGCATCATTTGTTCCTTCAAAAATAGAATGAAGTTTAGCTCTTTGGCTCTCGAGCCTATGCTCCGCTTCTTTTTGAGTAGAAATATCAGCAATTGTTCCAACCATGCGAACTGGCAGGTTGTCCTGGTCTCGACTTACAATCATCCCTCTATCCAGAAACCATATATAAGACCCATCAATACTACGAAGTCTAAATTCTATGGCAAAGTTGGGGATTTTACCTGAGAGATGATTTAGTAATTCGGTCAGGAGTCTGGACAAATCTTCGGGATGAACAATTTTTTGTATTTCATCAATTTTATAAGTTGTTTCAACTGCTGCGTAACCTAATAGTTCATTAAATCGCTTAGAGGTAAAAACTTTGTTACCGGGAATATCCATATCCCAAACACCATCGCCCGCACCTTCAAGTGCAAATTTCCAAAGTTCTTCGCTTGCTTTGAGATCCATTGTTTTTCTGTTGGCCAAATCAATGGCGCTCTTTTTTACAGATTGCAGTGAAACAATAAATGTTCCAATTAAAAGACTGAGGATTGAAGCCGTCACTCCAGTCCAGGAAGAGAA
>JACMPM010000096.1 GCA_014377485.1 Bacteriovorax sp.
ATAAAATAAATACCAAGAATCAATAGTAAGTATAGGTTTAAATTATGAACTATTTTGTTGTGGAACGAAGTTTTAAAAAGAAATGCTTTTACCTAATTAACTTCAATTCCACTAAGGATGCTAGAAAAAAGCTATATAATGAAACCGATCTCGTAATTCTTTTCTTTGAGCTTACCGTAAGGTATAAATCCGGAATCTGAAAAATAGGTGACGTCTGTGCTTTTTCCTTGTGTCCTTAAAGCACCCACTACACCCATGCCCCAATCTAGTATAGCGATCATTAAGATATTTTCACTGGCCACGAAAATTCTTCTTTTATGGACTCTTTGAATTCGGGAATCCATGCGCCACAGTTATCCGAAACAACCAGCGTTCGGCGATTTGTTAAATCGTGAACCCGCATAGACTGTATACGAGGAAAATAGATATGAAGACTTAATCCTTCTTTAGAGGCCATGCAAGAGTGAGTAAAATCATTATTCATACAAGTATGAGAATTTTCTTGATGAAACTCAACCCCAACTTGATTTAGTTCACCAGAGTCCCACTCATAAATAGTTTCTTTGAAATCACCTTTTAGATAAAATATCCACCCTTCTGAATGGCCATGATTATGAGGAAAACAAGGAAGATTAGGTGTCCAGCTTGCTAGCATAATTTCACAATCTAAATCTGAATGAAGAATATTTCGACCATATGGATAACCAGATTGCGGTAAAACTTTATTGTTTTCGTAATAATGAGAATTAAAACCAGCTTTGCTAAGAATTTCTAATATTTTTTCGGGATGCTTTTGCTGGCGAAGTTGAGAAGAGATAGATTCCATGTGCTCTCCTGGATAAGTGGGGCATGGTTATATTTCATATCCCCGAATTAAACAAAAATATAAAAATAGTATCTCATTGATAATCTCAGACTATGTATGGAATCAATTTGATTTTTATATTTTTTATAAGCTTATGAGCGTGAAATATTTCATTTGTCCAGATCACTTAGAGGTGTACATGAAATCGACCGTTCAAATGAATCAAAACAAGGGGCTTAGATGAAAACTCTTATTACTTTATCTTTTTTTATTGCAACCACTTTATGCTTTTCTTTTGCGGCTAAAGCGATGCCTCCTGAAGGTTTCGATTACACCTGCACTAATCATGAAATTAACATTATTTATATTCCAATCCTTCAAGAGGTTGTCGACTGGCCTACTAGTCAGATTCGGCCTTATGCCATTGAATTATGCCATTGAACAAAAGAGAAAACTGCCTATAATGGAAAAATTAATGATTTGATTAATAGTTGTAAAAATTTAGTGGAAATTGGGCATAACCCACATAATGTCTTGCTAATTTTAGATCCAATTAGAGTTGAGGTTGGTTGTCTTAAAGGAACCAACATAGCTCTGCAAACACCATAAGTGTTTAAATAAAAAAATGCTCAAATTGAATTGGGGCATTTTTTTAATTTTATATTACTGACAATAATTATTTTCGTTAAAATATCTTGAACAGAGATTTTCTGGCACAGAACAATCATTTGTTGACTGAGAAGTGTAATAACCTACTCTTTGGCAAGTTGCTTTTCCGCCATCAACTACATTCACAATGAAAGATCCGTTTTCTACTACTGATCCATTTTTTGTTAAAGAGTATTTAACAGTATTTTTTCCAAAACCTAAAAGTGGGCGTTGGAAAACAGTATTGATCCAAAGGTTGAAAGACTTTTTACTTTTTCCTTTTACGTTATCGTATTCTTCTGTTTTAGCTTTACTAACACTTCCATCTTCACGAGTTGCGCGCAATGTAACATGATCAGCTTCTATATTAGGTCCTACAAAATAAGAATATTCTCCAGGATTCAAAAGTTCTGCTCTACAAAAAGCAGACCCATTTGAAGGTCCTGGCGTTCCACTAGAACATTGAACCATTAAGCGACCTTGAATCAATTGCGTAGAGTATTGCTCTCCACCAGAGAGTCCTGCTGCACTAGCAATGGATAAAAATAGGCAATTACCGAGCAATAGCATTAAAAATGTCTTAAAAGTTTTATTCATAAATCCTCCAGTTCATTAAACGTTAAACCTAGTGATTTGCTTTGCCAAGTGACTTGTAAATGGCCTGGTGTTTGCTCATAACCCACTTTTCTGGAGATCATCTTTTCTATGACCACGACAAAGACAAAATTTATGCTTCAAAAAGTGTTAGATGGTATTCATGGCCTCGCCAATTAAAATCAATAAAAAAATTAATGGATTATCATTTTAATTGGATTTTTCCTGGTCACGGTGGTTGGATTCAAAAAAACTGAAAATATAATGAAAAAGAGATTGCCGAAATAATAGGTGA
>JACMPM010000097.1 GCA_014377485.1 Bacteriovorax sp.
CAGGGATCGCTTCTTTCACCCACCAGAAAAATCCCCACATTCATGAGCATTTTCCTAGTGAGTTATCACAAGCAAATCTTTGATTACATTTTTAATTTAGATTTTTTAAAAGTTTTTTAAGAATGAGAATTATTTGAGTTTATTTTCTTTGATCTCAGCCCCTAAAGTTTCGGAAGCAATTTTTCTATTTATTGGATTTTTAAAATATTCTGATGTGTATGCAAGTCGAAAAATCATAACTGCTTTTTTAAAATTATCTTGCTTGATAGATTTTACTATTTAACAGAATTTGATTTTCAAAAAGACTTTGAAAAAAAGAAAGGGCTCTTTCACTTTAGTAAACTTGAATATGAATTTTTCAAAGGCTTCCACGGTATTATTTTAGAGGACTAATGGCACCCTAGACCCCACTTTGAATTTGAAGGTGTTTGGTCGAAAAAAAGAGTGGCGATTCAATCGAATGAATACTCTGACTATGCTTATTTAATGATGCATTATTATTTTTAAAGTAACAAAACGTGAGGAATGCCTTAAGAAAAAACATTCCTCACTCTGTATTTAAACTATTATCTGAATTGAGCCGCAATTCTGTCTAAGATTGATTCAGGAATTTCATCACCTTCTGAAATCGTTTCATATTGAGTCATTACCGCTTCATGAAATTCATCAAAACGATTTGGATTAACGCCAACAGCAAAGGCAGTTGAAAGAATTGAATAATCAAGTTCCATCTCTTCTACTTTATCCATCAATAACTCAATACAATCAGACATGGTTAATTCTGACTGATCAAAATCCATTTCTGGATCTGTTGATTTTAAAAATTCGACAATTACATTTTTTTCCATTTCAAGCATGATTCAATCCTTTGAAAAATAGGTATTCATTTCCTTAGTCTAACAAAAATTTAAAAATGGTGGTAAATATTTTCAAATATTAATCAAAAAATTTTTGTACTACTCAAAAGCCATACTCCGAAATTTATTTGAGCAATATTCTTCCTTAGATAGATGACGTTTTCAGCGTTTTGGTAAATAACTTGTTCATTTCAACGCTATCGATTTTTTTTGTATTTTTTATAAAGTTCAGTTAACTTTAAGTTATGAAAATCGAAATACCTTTCCGAACTTACGCCAGTTTGTTTTTTGCAATTATAGTCGCTTACATTTTTGTAGAGTTGAGATTTCAATTACTCCTATTATTTATAGCTATTATTATTGCAATGACTTTGTATTCAGCTGAAACATATTTCAGAAAAAAAAGAATTAGTAGACGAATTATCGTTCCCATTATCATATTTTTTTATTTGGGAGTTCTTATCTCAATTGTTTTTTTAATCATTCCTGCAGTAGTTGGTCAAATGATGGATCTCATTGATCACTTGCCAGAAATAAAATCCCAGATTTTATCAAATCAATATGCAAACATTCTTGAACAAAATGTCTCAGGCCTTATTAATAGTTCTCCAGAAATACTAACGAATGCTCGAAACTACCTTGGGACTTTGGGTAAACAAACTCTCGGTGGAATGTTTGATTTAGGAATCCTCTTTATCAGTTCTATGTATATGTTCCTGGACGGACCTCGCTCGTACAAATGGTGCCGTATGCATTTTCCAGATAAAATAAAACAGAAACTAGATAGAACTGTCGAAGAAATTGAACCGATAATGGCCGCCTATGTGTTTGGTCAAGTGACAACATCAACTATTGCGGCAACCATTGTTTATTTCACAGCTAAGATGCTTCATATTCCAGCTCCCCTTACTCTCGCTTTTCTTGCTGCACTTTTCGATATTTTGCCAGGAATTGGACTTATTCTGATCATAATTACAGCTTCTGTTTTAGCTCTAGCCATTTCTTTAAAGGCAGCCTTTACTATATCCATTGTCCTTGTAGCCTATCAGCTCTTTGAAAGTTATATTCTCACGCCTTATATTTATGGAAGCAGGATGAAGCTTTCTCCATTAGTCGTCTTGGTGTCGTTAATTCTTGCAGGTACTGTCGGTGGAGTTACAGCGATGATTGCAGTTCTACCAATTGTTGCATCTTACAGTACCATTGAAAGGTTATGGCTGAAGGACTTGAAAGCTAGCGGAAAACAATTCTAAGAATTAAAATTAACTTCAAGATGAATTATATTTTTGATTTTGCCCAAATACTTTTATTCATTCCATTGTTTGTTAAATCCAAGATGACTGAATTTAAACGTGGAATTAATCTCTAGCAAAAGATTCAAAACATATTTTCCAATAGAAAATTTTAAAATAGTGGATGTCATTTTAAGTCATGCTACGATTCTTTTAAAACAATTATAAATGAAATGAAAATCGGTATAAAAAAGAATTAAATCCTTAAATTCCTACAAGATCATTTTTCCAATTCTATTAAGATGAAGAGCTAATCCTTCCTCTGAAAAAGGAGTGGTAAAAGACATCCAGACAAATAAGGCTTTTCCTTTTATGTTTTCCTTCGGAACAAATCCCCAATAACGAGAATCCGCTGAAAAATCCCTGTTATCGCCCATTACAAAATAGTGCCCTTGCGGAACTATGAATTTTGGAATCGTATCCTTTCTTGTTTCTTTATCCGTTAGTTGAATCGTATACTCATGATCTACACTTTTTATATTGTAAAAATTTAACTTTTCGCCCCTGAAATTGTCCAAAAATTCTTTGGTCATTGGAGAATTTGTACTTACGACTGAAAGTATTTTGCCATTAACATAAACTTGTTTATTAATCAGTTCGACTTCATCACCTGGGAGACCAATAACCCTTTTGACATAATTTATATTTTTATCAAGCGGATATTTAAATACTATTACATCAAATCTTTCGGGTGATTTAAATTCCGTCAAATATATGGGGTCTGAAAACATGTCGGAAAAAGGTAATTTAAGTCCAAAAGAAAATTTATTAGTAAGTATGAAATCACCAATACTAATAGTAGGAACCATCGATCCTGTTGGAACACGAAATGGTTCAAAGCATGTTGATCTAAAAGATAAGACTAAAACTATCGTAAGTAATAATGATTTAATTTCTTTCATATTAATTTTTTTAAACATATGCACACCATCCTTTAATTATTTTAATGAGCAGAAAAAGCGAGGAGAAAACCAATTCCCCCTATGCCCCACTTACAGATTGAATTATCCAAGAGTAAAATAAGAGATTTAAAAATTGAAGGAAGCTCTTGTTTTTCTCTTTCATCAATTTTGAACATAACCCGATCTGCAAAATCAGAAGGAATATTAATTGATTCATTCTTCATTAAAGAATCCAACTCTTCAAATTGAGTAGCGACAATATTGCATTTTTCACACTTCAAAAAATGTTCTTTGTCTTTTCCCGTCAACTCTTTGCCCCAGGCAATGCTCTCCTGAACTAAATTGCAGTCATTATTATTAGAAGTCATATTAATTCCTCATTCATTACCAAGTTTTTTAAGGCCAATTTTCCTCTATGGATCCTTGATTTGACTGTTCCTATTGAGCATTTTTCAATCACTGCAATCTCATCTATAGATAATTCCTCTAAATAAGATAAGATCACCGGTATCTTAAAGGGATTTGGTATTTTCATCACGAGGGCTTGAACTTTCTCATTTGTTAATTTTCTGGCAAGCAAGAGGTCAATACTTTCGACTGAATCAGAAACTGATAATTGCTCAAGAACTTCCATCTCTTCCAATATTTCAGTTTTTTTCTTAATTTCGTTTAACGCTAAATTTTTAGCAATAGAAAAAAACCAAGACGTAAAAGTTCCTTTCTCTGTGTGAAATGAAGAAAGGTGTTCATACGCTTTTAAAAAGACTTCCTGAGCAAGCTCTTCGATTCTTTGAGACGTAAATCCGAACTTCTTGAAAAAAGAAAATAAAGGGCGTTGATAACGGATGACAAGCAACTTGTATGCGTTTTTATTTCCTTTCAATACTTGTTCAATTAAAAATTTATCTTCCACGTTCTCTCTCAAATCGAATCGTTCTAATAAGTAATACAAGTTAAACCTAAAAAGGTTCCCAGGTTTAAAAATTAATTTAAAATAAACCATGATTTTCATAGCTTGGCTTTATTATTTGCTGAATCCCTGTTGGCCTCAAATCATGAAAAAACTATTCATTTTATTCGTGCTTGTTGGATGTGCCCATCATAAAAATGCTTCAGAGAAAGAAATCGATCAATATTGCCAAGACTTGACGTTCTTTATCAAAAGAAAGCCGTTATAGAATCCAATATTGCAAACATCCATACAACCGGAAACATCGAAGGCGGCTAACAAGCAAGGTTATGTTGCCTATCCAAATATCAATTTGTCGCAGGAGCAATACGATTTCAAGCAATGGGCAAATGTTTATATGAACGTCATTAAATACGCACCAGTTAAAAATTCATTCTTTTTAAAAATGAAAAAGCTAAAAAATGTTTTGAAAATACCCGTTTGTTGATGAAACTCGAAACTATCATAAATACCTAGGTCGATAGGTATCAATCGAATTAACCTATAATCCGTATTTCTTGAAAAAATCAATGATCAATGCAGTTGCATCAGGACCTTTAGCATCGTTGTAAGGAAGGCTTGCGTCCCCTCCACTCCATGAATGAGCAAGATCATTAATCATATAGCGCACGATTAGTTCTTCGTGTTGTTTATTTACAAGAGTGAATTTGTTGTAACCATAAGTAGTAGTTGCAGGAGTAAATACTACACTTTTTTCAAGAAAATATGATGTGTCTCTTTTTCCGTTATCAAGGTAATCGTTCAAGATTTTAAATTCAGATTCAATTTGAAATGCATGAGCGGGACTCATTAGCGGACCGTTCATACCGTGAAAAATAATAATTGGCATTTTTTTAGGTCGTCCACTTGTATAAGCTGAACACTCGTTTCCGTAACTTGCAGCAACCCATGGAGCATTCGCAGCACCGTATAAAACCACATCAGCAAAATCTAATCCTGTTGCCGTTGCATAATATTGAGTTCCATCATGTGAGCCCAGGGCCTTGAAGCGCTCAGGATAACAGTTACCAAGAATGTTAACCATCGATGCTCCAGAACTCATCCCAGCAGCAAAAACTTTATCTTTATCACCGTGATATTTTTCTAGGACAGCATCCAGCATTTCGATAATGACTTGTGTTTCGCCAGTTCGTGCATTGTTAACTGGAAGAACCCAGTTCCAACACTTATAAGGATTCCATGCGATATTTTGTTCAGGCAAAAGAACGATAAATTGTTCTTTGTCGGCCCATTTGGTAATTCTAGTACCAGCTGCAAATTCTGCGGCATCTTGTTGGCAGCCGTGAATCATTACAACTACCGGAGCTTTTTTATTTTTAGCTAAAGTTTTCGGAATATAGACTTTATAATTTCTAGCTCCAAAAATACCTTGATAGCTTCCACTCTCAAAAACATCAGCAGCGGATATAGCGCTACTAAAAGAAAGTGTTAGGAGCAATGAACTAATAAAAATAGCGATTCTTGTATTCAAACTAATCTCCTGAGGACGTATATGGCTAAAAGTAAAAGAATTCGAATAATATTTGAATTTCACTCGTTAGTCGAGCAAATCTAAATAATAGTAATTTTTACATATTACTGTTTGAAATTACAAAATAACACTGCTGCACATCGTTCTTAGCTTTAGAAAGCCTAAATTTTCAATCAATCTAACATCTCATTATAACGAAGTTTGTAATAAATTTTCAATGAGGATAGAAACCATTTGAGAATAATGATACAGCATGTCCGTTAACTCATAAAACCAATCAGCTATTGTTGTCAGGCATCGGAGAAATACTTATGAAAATACTCAAATCTTTGAAAATCGCTTTTCTCTTAACCATGGTTTTTAATTCATTGCCCGCATTTACGGCCGCCCCAACTCCCATATTTCAGCTTTTAAGTGAAAGCAGACCAAATATGAATTTTCCTACTTATAGTCTTGAACAAAAAAAATTGGTTATAGATCAAGTACGCATGGTGATGAGTCAGCTCTACGTTCATCGCGATTTAAAGCTTAAAGATTTTGGAGCAGCCTCTGATCCTCTTGCGCTTATCAATGAAATTGAAAAACATATTGAAACCATCTCTGATTACGATTTTCATAAACAGATGGCTGAATTATTTTTTAAGCAAAGAGATTTTCACACTAGCTATACTTTTCCTAAACCATATTCGTGTTATAGATCTTTTCTTCCTTTGAGCTTCAAGGAAGTAAAAGATAATAGCGGAAATAAAGTCATCGCAGTTTCTGAAATTATTGAAAATGAAAATGTCTTGAAGTTAATGCCTCAGCCTTTTCAAATTGAAGTGGGTGATGTTGTTCTCTCTTACAATGGTCTCCCAATAAGACAGGCAATGCAAAATATTGCTCCTCGGTCTCGCGGTGCCAATCCAGCAGCAATTCTTCGCAACTCTGCTAATCTACTTACTTACGTTAGCCAGGGTTCCGATGTAGCTCCTAATAAAGATGTGACAACTTTAGTTTTAAAAAACCGCCTGGGAAAAACTTATACTACTACTATTCCCTGGATATCTAAAGTTACTCAAGAATGTCTAGATAGTAAGGAGTCTGTTGAAATTTTTTCAGGCGCCAATGAGTACCAAAACGAAATTAATAAACTCTTCAGAAAGAAAAAACAAAATAAATCATTAACTGATGGTGATGGACTTAAAGATACTGCTGAGCCAATTCTGAAATATAAAACGATAAATAATGAGTTTGGAAATTTCGGATACTTCAAACTAGAAAGTTTTGAACCAGAAAAACTTGATGCTACAGGAGTTATTGCTGAAGTAAGAAAATTGTTACAAAAAGAATTTATCAATGTTGATGGACTCATTATCGATCTCCGCGATAATGGCGGAGGACAAATAAATCTCGCAGACGGATTAGTTCAGCTATTTACCGCAAAAAATCCTGTGCCGCTTAATTTTCATCAAAAAAATAGTCCTGCCAATATTTATTATATGGAAAAAGTAACTCCAAATAATCCATTTACTGTCGCGCTTCGCGAAGCTGTGAAAAATGGTGCGGCTTACACTGTAGATCTTCCTTTAAGCAGTGTCACTGAGGTCAATAAAGTTGGTCAATATTTTTTCAAACCAGTTACTATCATCACAAACTCTAGCTGCTACTCTTCATGCGATATGTTCTCCGCCTCAATGCAAGACCACGGTGCTGCCCTTGTTTTTGGTGAAGATGCAAACACCGGTGCAGGTGGTGCAAACAATTACAGCATAGGTGCAATGTATAATGATCTTCCAAAAGATGATAAAGGCCCATTTAAAAAACTCCCCAATGGTCAGAACGTTGGATTTGCTTTTAGACAAACTGTAAGAGTTGGATCACACGCTGGAGAACTTATAGAAGACACGGGTGTAATAGCTGATAAGCAAGCCTTCCCAACTATTTCTGATCTTTATAATCACAGCGAGGACCAATTCAAAATTCTTTCAAAAAGGCTTAATAAAGATTCAGCGACATATACCTCATGGGTTAAAATACAAGACGAAGTAAGACAGGACATTAGCCTAAAGCAATTGCCTGTTCTTTTTACACAGTGGGAACAGACTTCTGCAATTGAATTTAAGGTCCACGGCCTTAGTCTGGGAACAATTGCTATAGAATCTGACAATGCAACTGGGCGTGAACTTATTGCTCCAGCAGTTCTTAGAGCTAAAGAATATAAAATCGATAATTTCGAACTCGTCGGATTAAATTTAGATAAGAGAGCTTGGAGAAAAGTTGTAAATTATAGAGTCATTCCTGAGCCATTCACATTAATAAAAGATCAAGACTTAGAATTTGATTTAAGTAAAGAATTGCCAAACTATGTTGCACTTTATTTTAATCAAGTTGCTAAAAACGAAGGCTGGGTAGTTCAAAACAATACGCTCAAAATTGGTACAGGACAACAGTATGTTGAAAATGTTGCGGCTGAAGCCTCAGCGTTTGTAACTCTTCCAGCGCAAGCATTTAATCTTAATTTTGAAGCATCTATAATGACGGAAGAAAATTATGACTTCTTTAAAGTCACGTTAGTGAGTGAAGGAAAAGAAACGACGCTTATAAAAAGCACAAGCGGTCAGCATCAAATGCAGGCATACACTTTTGACCTGAATGCCTTTGCAGGTAAAAAAGTTGAGTTGCGTTTTAATTTTGACAGCGATGGAGGTGTTAATGATACCGGAGTAACAGTGCAAAACATTTCAATCACGAGAGCCTTATGAGATATCAAATCGCATTAGTAACATTACTATTTTCTTTAAGCGTAAATGCTGAAACGGCAAATTGGAATTATGTGAGAACTCCTCGTGGATCAGATCTTGAAATAAAAATCACTAGAAGTTTTAAAGCAGATGCTCCACTAATTATCGTGGCACCTGGACAAAGTTGTAACTCTAAAGGCCTATTGTTCGAAACGATTGAGCAAGACGCCATCAAAAGAGAAATAAACATTGTACGATTCGAATGGAGCTATTGCTCTCCATCTTCTACAAATAGAAATCCGTCAGACGATTTGAGTTCTGAAGTTAATGATATGGACTTTGCAATCAATTACAGTAAAGAATTATTGCAAAAAACTAATCGCGATCTTTTTGTTTTAGGTAAATCATTGGGCTCAATGATCACCTACTTGGTTTTTAAAAACCATCCTGATTTAAAATCAGTAACACTGCTAACTCCTGTTTGTTCTTATGCAACAGACGAGCAAGGAAAACCTCTTCCATCTCCAAAAGAAGCTACGAATGAAAATTATCCTGATCTTCTTTTAGAAACAAGACCAATACTTATGATTTCTGGAAACAGCGATCCGCTTTGTGATCATACAATTCTTAAAAGCTTCAAAGAAAAATCTCAAGACAATCTTGATGTGATTTACACAAAAGGTGATCACGGCTATCGAGTTTTTAATTCTGATGGGAGCGTTAATCAAAATGAAAGCCAAGATAATTTAGTGAATGTTTCAAGCGACATGCTTAATTGGTTTGCAGCTCATTAATTGATTTAACATGGCCCAGTGAAATTAACTGGGCCATGAATATAAATTAGAATATTAAAGAAAGTCTAAAAAATTCAAAAGCAAAAGATGCATCCGGTGTATTTGATCCTAAGATTTTTTCCACAATCACCCCTGGAACATAACTCACATTCTCCATTAATCTAAAACGTTTTCCGCCCTCAATACTTATGAAGCCACTAATGTTTGTATAAGATCCATAATGAGTCGAGATAGTCCCAACTTTAAGTCCGGCAAAAAAAGAGTTTTCAATATTCTTATGATTAAAATTATAAGCTGGACCGGCTCCTAATTTCCAAACACTACTATGTGAATAAATAATTGTTTCAAAATTACCTCCGAGCTGTAATCCATTGGCAAAAGCATAGTCATATCCAACATCCAGATTAAAAGTAGCATTGTAACTATCAGAATAGGTTCCCTTGTTGAACTCTAACGCTGAATTAGTACTTGCTGAAAGTATATGGCCTTCGCTTTTCGCGAAGACTGCATTACTAAGAAGAAAAAAAACAAGACAACATAATTTACAAAAATTCATAAATTCCCCAAAAAATTTTAATTATGTAAACAGTAGAAATCAAACTGAATACCGTCAATGAATAACTGAAAAACTATCAGTCCTATAATTTATTCGTCTTATACAAGCTTCTTATTTTTAGAGAATCTTAATTAAGTGCAACGCGACTTATGCGAAGTAATTCTAATGCCCGTAGTTAAAATGAATAATAAAACAGAAAAAGAAGAATTTGAAAAATCAAAAGTAAGTAGAATTGAAATACCATTTCGAACTTATGCCAATTTATTTCTTGCCCTAATAATTGCCTTTTTTATTTTTCAACTAAGTTACCATTTATTGTTGTTATTTCTTTCTATGATAATTGCAATGACTCTCTCATCAGCAAAAAAAATCCTAATAAAAAAAGGCTGGCGTGATAAAAATGCACTTATAACTATTATTATTCTTTATATAAGTCTTATTGTTTTTATTACCCTTTTCATTATACCCAGAATAGTAAGTCAGCTGATGGATATTTTTGACCTTGGATTCCAGATTAAATCCCAACTCGCTAAGTTTTCCTTTGCCAAAATTATCGAAGCTCATATTAACGATTTTGTTAGCAGCTCACCAGATATCGTAACTAGTTTGCGTTCTTATCTCGAGACAATCGGCAAACAAACATTAGGAGGGCTATTTGATTTTGGATTTCTTTTTATCGCATCTATTTTTATGTTTATTGATGGTTCACGTTCTTATAAATGGGTTCGCTCGCATTTTTCTGAAAATATTAAAAAAAAATTAGATATTACAGTTAAAGAAATATATCCAATCATGACAGCTTATGTTTTTGGACAATCAATTGTTTCCACTCTTGCTGCTATCGTTGTTTATACAACGGCATCGATTTTACATATTCCTGGAGCTCTTGCACTTGCTGCATTAGCTGCGATTTTGGATATATTACCAGTGATAGGTTTTGTCTCTATTGCCTTTATTTCAGCAATGCTTGGATTAGCAGTTTCGTTAAAGGCCGCTACAACAATACTCATTATCCATATTCTCTATCATCTTTTTGAAAGTTATGTTTTAGCTCCCTATATTTATGGAAACAGAATGAAGCTCTCACCTCTAGTTGTTCTACTATCGCTTTTGATGGGAGGAAGTATTGCAGGAATTCCCGGAATGATTGCAATACTTCCAATAGTTGCTGCCTACAGCCCAATTGAGCGTTTGTGGATTAAAGGCAATACCGTTTAAAAAACTGACATTTAACTTTAAAATTCAGAAGTAAGTCCTAGATATTTCATGAAATATATAAATAATATTTGGGGGTAGGCTCCTCTATAGAATAATGATACACACTGCTCTGTAATTAATATATTTCCGAGAGATTATATGAAAATCAAGAATTCACTGAATGTTCTAATTATTTCTAGTTTTATACTTGCATTAAGTTCTTTTAATAGTGCCTTTGCAAAAATAGAAGATTTAACTTTTAAGATGGCTTCAAATAGATTGCTAGCGTTCCAAATCATTCGCGCTCCAAAAGATACTCTTCCAACATTTTTATTTTTACCGGGTGTAAACAGAAGCCTTTTGGCGGACGATAAAGCTCTTCAAATTTTATCTCGTCAGGGCTTTGGTATTGTGACGATGAACTTTAGCACACAACCATTTTCTGTTTCTCGATTAGAAAAAAGCATTAAGCCAAGCTTCGTTGGTACTACTTATAAACTTGAAGATTTAGCGACTGAAGTGTCTGCTTTGTCGGATGAATTAAAAAAGAATTTTGGTGTTAAAACTATTATTCCAGTTTCAATTTCGTTCAGTGGTGCCGTTTCATCAACTATGCAAAATGCTCCCTTAATCATTGATGCGGTTCCAATGACTTCTTCAGCTGCCGTTAATCCAGACCTTGAAGCATACAGAACATATTTAAAGTCTATGGAAATTTTTAATCCAATTTTTGGGCCAGCACTTACTCGCTCACTTTTAGATCAAGCCTACTACAAGAAATGGAATGATCAGGTTGATAGCATTACAAAGCAATTTAACTTAAATTCAGATCGTGATTCAGACATGGTTGAAGGCTATACTGTTTTAAGCCGTGCTTCCGAAGGATTTGTTTGGGATACAAAAAATACCGCTGCTCAAACGAGAAGAATATTTATTTTTGCACGCAATGATTCTGCTCTTTTGCTTAAAGATCAATTATCAGTATTCCTAAAAGTATTAGAGACTACTCCTAATGCACTGGCTTTTATTGTAAATGATTCTGGTCATGTCGTTCCTACTGAGCAACCAGAAGCTTATGCTAACATTTTAATGTATTTAGTTTCTGCTGACACAAAGGCTGTTTCGGGAATTTTCGAAGTTCAACCTGGTACAGATAAACCTAAATTCTATAAAGGTAACGAAGCTAAGCAATATGTCACAAATCTTATCAACTCTCTTTAAGTAAAAACCTCCCTCGGGAGTCGATTATATTAAGCCCAGGTTAACCTTCTGGGCTTTTTTTTGCTCATTTTTATTTTAGTAAAAAAGGAAAAAAATATGGTCATCGATAATAATTTAGAGAGTAATGAAATTCAAATCCAGCAGGGAAGGGAAAAATGGTTAGAGGCTGTTCGTGCCAAAGATCTCAAAAGGCTAATGACTTTCTATTCTCCAGAAATTGTACTTTTCGACCTAACACCTCCTCTTCAATTACTTGGTGAAAATTCATATATAAAAAATTGGAAAGAATGTTTTGAAATGATAGATGGCCTTATTGATTACGAGATTCGAGACCAAGATATTACTGCTAGTAGCGACGTGGCATTCAGCCACAGCCTCACTAGAATGAAAGCGAAGACCAAAACTGGGCATGAACTCAAAACTTGGTTTCGAGTCACGGTTGGATTTCGAAAAATTAATGGGAAATGGTTGATCACTCATGAACATATTTCTGTTCCTTTCGATCCTACAAGCCGCCAAGCTTCGCTCGACCTAAAGCCAGAAGAATAAATTATGAAATTAAAAGGATCGTGTCACTGCCAGGCAGTGAAATTCTCATTGAAATCAAAAAATATTTACCCCTATCAACTTTGCTATTGCAGTGTTTGCCGCAAAACTCAAGGCGGAGGTGGCTTTGCAATTAATATTAGTGGTGAGGCTTCAACTCTAGTTGTTATTGGAAAAAAAAATATAAAAATTTATAAGGCAAAAATAAAAAATCCGGAAGATAAAAGAAGATGGCAGAGCACTGCCGAAAGAAATTTTTGTGGCCTTTGCGGCTCGGGCCTTTGGTTATTTTCGCCAGAATGGCCTAAACTCATTCATCCCTTTGCTTCGGCAATAGACACTCCATTGCCAATCCCTCCCGAAAAAACTCATTGCCTGGTAGAATTCAAGGCTCCTTGGGTGAAAATTAATAAAGGTAAAAAAGATAAAGTTTTTAAACTCTATCCCAAAGAATCAATTGCAGAGTGGCACGAAAGAGTTATTTCAATTTAATTTTTATTTCGACCAAACGGGTCACCAGAGATAGATTCGGTATGCATAGCACAGAGCCAGCTCCCTTCACGTTTAATCCAAGTAGATGTGTCGGAAGCATGAAAAGTTACCACCTGACTTTGAACAATTAGTTCTTCGCTGATGGTGTATGCAAGAATTGCAACGTCATCACTTAGAAATCGCACCTGTGCATCATCTCCTATTTTAAATTTACTTAAAGTGTAGGTTGAGGCCTGAATCATTTCTCCTAATTTCTGTCTATCGATAGACTCAACTCCTTGAGCACCAGCGATAATGCAAGGATCGTCACTAAGTCGTACCGCCGTATCAGCATCTTTCTCTTTGATGGCTTGCCAATATTGTTTCTCTAAACTTAGTAATTCTTTTTCAATACTTTTGTTTGCCATTTTTTTGCCTCCGTCCTTGCCTAATAAGTTTTGCAATTTAAATGCCGTTTGATTCAATGAACTTAATCTTATGAATGGTATTATTTTTATTATTATTTAAATCTCTTTCAGACTTAAAAAGTACCAATGCATAAACATTATTTTTTTTGAATGAAACATTGCTGCTTTATTTTGTGCTTCGAAATAATCAAACTCATAACGTTGCCATCTTTTAATGGTGACATGAGGAATGAATAACTTTTCATTTGACCTGATCTATTCTAGAAAAGTCTGATCAATTTTTTTTAAATTCTAATAATTCAAAAGATTTTTCAAAGCTTAAAAACAATATTCTTCGATTAAAAAACCTAAAGGAAGCTGTTTGAAGTTCAAACGATCTAAAGTATAATTGATCTAATCGTTTTTTTATTTTTGCTAATTCTTATTCTGAGGTTTCACCAAAAAAAGTAAAGTTTGATGATAGTCGTGTAGCCGCTCCCAGCTCTTAGAGGTAATTTGCGTTGGCTGATCAAATTCAAATATTTTTTGTTTCAACTCTTTTGGTATTTTGATTCCTAAGAAAAGTCTCATTGCCAAACAGCGAGTATCATCCCCATCAAAGACATACCAACAAAGGGATAACCTAAATTTATAAGGCCAAGCTGAATAGGTTTTTTTGAAAATAAATGATTCGGAAGCATAGTCGTAAATGTGAAACCAAACCAGCAGAGCATGCCAATCTCTAATCCGTCTTTTGCTTTTTTAGCACCTCCATATCTGATAAAACAAGACAGAGTTAGTACCATTAAAAAATAACAAATAATTGAAGTCACAATCCCAACCTTTGCTCTTTCTTGAAACTCAGTGGTATTCATTTCATCTGGACTTATTTCCATGAGCTTCATCCACTGCTTTCCAAATAAAACTGTATACCATAACGCGCCTAAAACCATATAGAGTAAGGTGCATGTAATTACGGCATAATAATTTATCTGAGTCATTACTTCTCCAGAATACTTTTTAGCATCCTAGTTTATTTTATATAAAAATTTCTAAAAAACACTAGCAGAATTAACAAGATTAAAATGAATTACAGAAACGCATAACTTAAAAAAATACAATTCAGATAATTCAACTAAGTAAGATAAATTATTTTAAAATTAATAAATTTTTAATTTTAATATTATAAACTTTTAACGTGAAACGATTCTCTCTTATTAGAGGACTTAGAGGAGTTGAAGCATGAATCAAATACTAACCAGGCTTTTACCAAACCGTAGAAATTTACCAACTGACGACACTGCTTTAACAACATTTTTGACGACGTTGAGAAAATCTCCTTTGGATGACAAAATATTAGTCTGGTTTGGAAATGCACCAACTGATGGCCATGGCTCTATTTTTATTATTAGATTATTAACTGGTGGGATTTTCATCAGTAAAGGAATTATTAAATTTGTCTTCTATAGTCTATATATTGAACAGTTTAAAAGCTTACCATTACTTCTTCACAGATTGGCCGCTATTTTTGTAGGGGTCTACGAAATTATTGGAGGAATACTAATTGTCTTAGGATTTTTTACAAGAATAGTTGCCGTGCCATTTATTTTTGAAATGATAATGGCTATTTTACTAACTTTGTACCTTGGAAATGCTCCAATTAATCTACCTCCTTCGACTCCAAAGACAGGCACATGGGCTTTAATGCATGCACTAAGTTTCATATGTGTACAGCTCATGACCATAATCTTTTTATGTCTTGCTGGTCCTGGTAAATATTCATTGGATGCAAAACTTTCAAATAAAAATCTTCATTAAACTTGCGTTTAAAAGTACTTACTTCATGACGCATTTCATTTATAAAAAATTCATCTGGAAAATCTCGGAAAACCTATACATTAATCGCAGTAAAAAGTTATAATTCATTAGTAAAAATAACGAAGGCTGATATAAATGAAAAAACTTGGAATAATTATCGCGATTGAGGAATACTCCAACGCAGTCTTGCCACAACTGAGCAAGATTGAATTTGCAATCAACGACGCCCATTCAGTCAAAAAAGCCTTTATTGAACAACTCTATATCGAAGACGATAACTTGATTTTTTTGACTAACGAAAAAGCCAATAAATCTTCCATCGAAAAAGAAGCTGGCAATCTCTTTAAGAAATTCACTTCAGATGACGAATGCTATTTTTATTATGTTGGTCATGGTTTTAATACTAAATCACAAAACAGAATTACATGTTGGGATACTGACAATTCAAACCTGGAAGAAACTTCATTGTCTTTAGATGAAATCCTTTTATCTCCACTGAAAAATAGAGAGTGCAAAAAAAGTTTTATCTTTATCGACTCTTCTGCTGAAGAATTGAAATCAAAAAACAAAATTAAAACGGCTGCTGCCAACATGGTTGAAACAGAATATTCTGAACTTGTGAGAAACTTTCCTGGTAATTCTTTTTTTCTTTCTTGCTATCCAGGTGAAAAATCGTTTACATCTGCTCAAACAAAACATGGAATTTGGGCACTACATCTTATAAATGCGATGAATGGCAAAGATGATGGCGGCATAGATAGAGACAATGCCATTACTAATATTTCTCTTAATAAATTTTTATCGACTAAAATTCCGCAATACATAACAAAAACGATGTTTATTAACGACAGACAAAGTCCTTATGGAGTCATTGATGATTCAGAGACTTCTCCTCTGATTAAATTTGAAAGTGATGATGATGATCAAAATAAAAATGTAGAAATTCAGTTTCATCAATATATTCTCTCAAGAGAGCAGCATATCCCTTTCAAAAACTTTGAGGGATTTAATAAAAGTAGACATAAAATCCCTAAAGACCATAGCAGCTTTGCATCCAAATTAGCTTCTGAACTTGCTCAAGATGAATATTTAAAAATTGAAATAGAAAATCTATTTGATAATGCCAGAAAAACCCTTCGCCTTAAAAATAGCAACACAGTTAAAGATCCTGAAGGAGGTTCTCTCCATACTGAATTTTTTAGATATAATATTAGTGCTGAGCAATCTGAAAATGATTTTACTGAAGTAACTATCAGAAGAGAGCTTGAACTAAGAGTGCCCTTGGCTAATTTTCCAATGCCAATAGACGAAATTTTTACCGATGGATTTGATACTATCACTTTTCCAATCAAAGGATCTCTTGATGTCGATTCGCTCGAAGATGCATTATATGAGCTTGAAGATGATAATCATGGAACTTTTGAACATAAAGATAATGTTTTTTCTTTCTTTCCAAAAAATATCAAGGGAATAGCTAAAGTAGAAATTTCAAAAAATACTTTAAAAATTAGATTCACCTCATCTCAGGCCACTGTTGCTGAAATCTTGGATTACACTCAACAGACTTTAGTTGTAATGGCAGCAACGTTAAAGAATTTACTTTCATAAAAAAATAGGCAAAACACTCTAAGCAATCTCAATGCCAGATAAAATAATAATCAGGGCAGCGTTAAGAGTATGAAAGTAAAATTGATTTTCAGAACTAAACTAAAAAAACAAATTGGTGCTGGTGATATGTTGGCACCATTTACAAGAATGATCTTTATAGAAAGAAGGTATCTGACTTTCGAAAAAAAACTTAGCTAAGTCTTTCTTTGCTTGCCACATTTTGATCGTGATAAAAATGATTATTGCTGAAAATAGCTAAACCCTAAAACAGGAGATTAGAAAATGAAAGCACTGATCATATCTCTCGCACTAACATTATTAAACACTAACGCATATGCGGCTAAAGCTAAGAAAGAAAATTTTTACGATGAATTAGATCCAAGATCGCCAAACATAGAAAAAATCATGAAAGAAATGAAAGAAGACTATGAGAAGAGAACAGGTAAATCTTCTCTTCTAGAAGATGATCCTCTTGAAGCCTTCTTGCCGAGTTGCTATAGAAACTCATGTAAAATTTGGGCAGACGTAGATAAGCACGCACAAAGACTTTATTTATACATAGATGGAGTTTTGACCTACACTTGGAAAACATCTACTGGTCGTGCGGGTTTTACAACACCGGATATGGATCAGCATCCAGATGGACCAATCTATGACCGATACACTTCAACAAAGTATCCTGATGGCGATTATAATGGGCTTGGTAACATGCCTTACGCCGTCTTCATTCGCGGGGGTTATGCCATCCACGGCACAACTAGAGGTAACTGGAGTAAACTCGGCACAATGGCCAGCCACGGATGTATACGATTACATCCTGATAATGGACAGATTTTTAATCAGCTTGTCAGAAAAAATGGTAAATCTAGTACATGGGTAACTGTTAACTAAATTCTATGATTATTATTCATAAAAAAACCCAGCTTTACGGCTGGGCTTTTTTTTTCAAAATTTTATTCTTAACAATAAATTAAATTGCACTTTCGCCAGCAAACGAACAGGCAGGTTTTGCATCTGTTTCAGTATTTAGGCAAGAAAGGTATCCCGTGATTCCTGGATTTTTTCTCATTAGTGTTCCAATACGGAAATCACCAGTCGGGTGAATCCCTTCATCTCCCGTACCACAAAGTTTAGCCCAGCTATCAGTTAACATTTGATCAGTATCTGCAGAAGACAAGACTTCAGTTGTTGCGTGAACAACTGTAGTTCTGATACCCCACTGATCTGCAATCAATTCCCCAGCGTGGCTTAAGGCAACTTTTTCATTACATTTCACAGGATCTTTCGCATTGTCTTTACAAAATTTTTCATCATCTTTTGATTTAGTAAAACGATCAGGATAATTTTTCGCTAAACAGCTTAAGTATGGGGCGTATAACTCATTACCAACTTTGCTGTTATCAATATGGTGACCCATCTCATGTGAGATTGCCTGCAAGATACTATTGAAGCGATCACTTGCACTTGCTGTTTGGTTTAAAGTAATCAAGAAACCTGGACAGATAAGAACGTAACGTTCTCCCTTGAGAGTTGTAGCGAAAGCATTATCAATTAAACCATCCGACCCACAAGCATTCCCTAGGATTTGAGCGAGAACATTATTTTCTAGATCGCTTTTTTCTAAGAAGTCACTAAAGTTACCAACAACAATTGTCTTGATAACACTTTTAAAACTTGCTTTCGTGGCCATATCAAATGAACTTGTATCGATTGCTTGATACATATAATTTTTAATTTTATTAACATTTTCCGGATTAGTTACAACTTCTTCAAATCCACCAATTCTTTTCTTAGCAGAGGCCATAACTTCCTGGTTTCTAATTTTTGTTGTTTCTAAAAAGCGTTTAATAAAACGATAAGGCTTAACTTGCTTTTTCATTGCATCAATTCTTGGAGCTGCATTTTTACCAGCCTCTGTAGAAATTTCACTTTTTAATTTTGCAACATACACATCGCGTTCTTTACGTTGAGCTAATGTATCGTTACAGATTCTTTGTAATGGGTTGCTACAAACAGAATCTCCAGAAGCGGCTACTGCTGAAAAACTAATTGTTGCTAAAGTTGCCAGTGTACAGACTGCTAATACGTTTTTGTGCTTGAAAGACATGCCGACTCCATTTGTTTTTGAAAATGATTGTGTCGATATTGCCAGATGGAGGGTTATTTTCAATAAAACTAGTAAGGCATGTAAATCTTATAGCTGAGACTGTCTAAAGTTTGTACAGTTATTCACCGGCAGCATGTCTCTTAATAACTGCTTCAGAAGTCATACCCAAACGATTATTTTCGAATGCGCCTCAATTCGTGCTCCTCTAAGAACTTCACCGGGTGTTCGGTTGTTACTATTATTTTCTTGTATACATCAACAAGCATTGAAATTTTTGTGCAATCAACGGCAAGTATATTTTTGGGGTTGTATTCAAGAAGTTTGAAGGCTAAATATTATTAAATGATTGAATTTAATAATCCAACTTCTGTCACAGAATTACAAAATTGATTATTTATAGATCAAGATCAATAGGTTATTTTGAATTTCCTTCCACGGACTGAGCATTGATATACTCTTTCCACTGTTCTGCTAACTTCTCATGCCCAATGCTAAGTTCGTCATTGAGTTGGTTAACAAGCTTATAGATGGCCACGTTGTCCGCTTCGCCGGGAAGTCCATCATTTGTGGACTTGACGATCTTATTTAGGATTTGGCCTAAAATATTGCATTCGTCACTTACTGCTTTGCAATCTACAGCTCTGGAGCTTTCAACCGCCAATGCAATCTCATGCATTTTTTTATAATCAGATTCGCTGAGAATTTTCTCTACAATGCCTTTCGAAGTTATGGCCTGTGTGCTGTACTCGCTGAGAGTTAGTTTTGGCTTCTCGGCTTTTCTTGAGCAGCTTAGTAGGGATATAAAGAGGATGGAGAAGCAAAGGAGTAAGTTAATATTTTTCATATATTAATTATAATCGAAATTTTAATAATTGGTAGGGAGTAATCTCGTTCGCTTTATCTTTGCTTAAGCCTCGTCGTTCCTCAATTATAACTTATAAAAATGTCCATTTCCTATTAATAAGATCATCTTTAAAATTTTATAATGAAATATTCAATCACTTTAATTTACTATCAATATTAGAAATTTTTTACTATCTTAAGAAAGACCATTACTAACACCCTAATAGTGTTATGATGGATATAATTGTTTTCCTCTGATATAAGTATCCCACATGAAAACTTCTTTCTACCAATACAACTTTGAAGCCCTAACCAATCTTCTTATTGAAAATGATTTGTCTCCATCGGGAGCCACTCTCCTTTATAACTGGCATTACAAACAAAAAAAGCTCAAACCTTGCACTCATAACGTGGCCCTCGCGACTCAAAATTTTATCCATGAACATTTTTCATTTTCAATGCCGGAGATTGTCGACGTCCATGAATCAAAAGATCAAACCGTAAAATTTCTGATGCAAATGGAAGACGGACAAAAAGTTGAAACGGTTCTAATTCCATTTCAAAATAAATACACCATTTGTATTTCCACTCAGGTTGGATGTGCGATGAAATGCTCTTTTTGTTTCACCGGTACTCAAGGATTAAAAAGACATTTAAAAACAGAAGAAATTATCGGACAATTTATCATTGCTGATCGCTGGCTTCGCAAACACCGTCCCGAAGATCAACAATTAAAAAACATAGTTTATATGGGCCAAGGTGAACCGCTTCATAATTTTGATGCTGTAAAAACAGCGAGTGAAATTTTCCTCGATCAACACGGAACGAGTATCGGTGTTCAGAAAATTACTGTATCGACTGCTGGATATCTTCCAGGACTAATAAGATGGAACGAAGAAATGCCGGGAGTGAATATCGCCCTTTCTTTACATTCACCGTTTGAAGAAAAAAGAAATAAACTTATCCCCATCAATCAACGTTATCCTCTTTCTGAAATTTTAAAATGCATAGACCTGATTCCTCTAAAGAGAAAACAATACATCATTTACGAATATCTTTTAATAAAGAACTATAATGATACTGATGTTGATGCCCATGCCACTGGTGAATTATTGAAAGGAAAACAAGCGATAATAAATCTCATTCCTTTTAATCCATTTCCTGGCTCAGAATACGAACGTCCTGAATTAGCTCAAGTGGAACAATTTCAAAAAATCTTAGAAAGTTACCAGCTTCCTGCTTTGATTCGTGGAACTAAAGGTGATGATATTCTCGCCGCCTGCGGCCAACTAAATACCAAAGCTTAATCCTGACAATTATTTTACTTTAATTAAATGAACGTACAGCTTATTCTTAATTAATGAAAACTATAAAAGACACAAAACCCTTAATCAAACCATTGTTGCGTGGACACTCCCATCAAGCTGCATTCTTTTTTGCGCTCGGTGCTTGTGCCGTTTTACTACTCAATGCTCACGGAACAAGAACGATTGTCGCGACTATTATTTATTCTTTTAGTTTGATTGGTCTCTTTGGAATTAGTGCCGTCTATCACCGACCAACCTGGCAACCACAGCAGCGCATGTGGATGAGAAGAATGGATCATGCAGCTATTTATGTTTTGATCGCAGGAACTTCTACACCTATTTGTCTGCTTGCTCTGTCGCCAATGGCCGGAATGAAATTACTGGAACTCGTGTGGAGTGCTGCTCTATTTGGAATTATTCAATCTCTTTTTTGGGTAACTGCCCCCAAATGGGTTTCATCAGTATTGTACGTCACAGTTGGCTGTTTAATTGTTCCCTATCTTCCAGAACTTAAAGCTGCTCTTACAATGAATGACGTCTGGCTGATTTTAACAGGTGGAGTGGTTTATGTTATTGGAGCCATTATCTATGCATTAAGAAGACCAAATCCCAACCCCAAAATTTTTGGTTATCATGAAATTTTTCATTTACTGGTGATTGCTGGAGCTGGCTTTCATTTTTTAGTTATCTATAAACTAATAAAATAATTTATTCTTCTTTCATAATTTCGTCTTTCACATAAAAATATTCATGAGGGAACAAAAGTCGAAGCACTGAATTCAAATAAAAGTAATTCAATGCTGATGAAGACTGCGGATAATGGTGTCCCAAAAATAGCAGTCATGACGGCTGCAGCCCCTGCTGCTAAAAGAATTTTTCTGTCTTTTGATGAAGTTCCTGAAAATATTTTTAAACGTCCTAACCAGGATCCAAGTGAAGCTCTAGTAGCGATGATTGGTCCTTCCGCACCAAATGGTCCACCGGTTCCAATGGCCAGAGCTGAAGCAAATGGCTTCAAAAAAGTTATTCGTCTTGGAATGCGACTGTCACCATAAAGAACTTTTTCCATTGCCTCCGGAATTCCGTGACCTCTTATGCCTGCACTTCCAAAACGTGCGATCAATCCAACTAAAATTCCGCCGACAACAGGAATCGCAATAGACCAGGGAGTAAGGGTCACGTTTGAGAAATGAAATTCTGCAATCGAAATTTTATGGAGATAAAATAAATTGGAAAAAAAAGCTATTCCTCCAATCAAGATTCTTGCAACGAAAGTAGCAATGATTCCCAATAGAGAAGAGGCCAGGCATAGAAGCCAAAGTTGTCTTTTCTCGACCTTGTTTTTTAAAAACATGCAAACCATCCAAAAAATACTATTATTTAATTTTTACTTTGAAGACATTGAGCTTTATTAGCAATAGGTGCTGCATCGAAATGGTGCGTTGAGAAAAATAAACAGAATTAAGAGAATAAAAAATAATTCCAGAGTGGAACAGTAATGAGCGAAAGTGGAATTCCGATTCCCACCATTAAGTTAGCCATTTCAGTATCTAAATTAAACTCTGTAGACACTACTGCTGAAGTAATCATCGAGGCCATTGCAGATTCAACAACTATTACATGAGTGGTGAGATCGTTTCCGCCCAAAAATTTAATATAGAAAAAAGCAAAAAAAGCAGGAATCAATATGAGTTTAAAAGTTAATCCTAAACTTAATCCTAGCCACCGCTTCTTTAAAATTTTCAAATCAAAACGTAGTTGAAAGCCAACAGCGAATAGTGCGAGTGGAATAAGTGTTGATGCAATTTTTGAAATGGCGGGAGTTAATATATCAAATCCCTTTAATCCGATTGACGCCCATATAATCGAAATAAATAAAGCGATAAAAGGAGGAAAAGTTAAAACTCTTTTTGCGATAACATGAGGCTTGATTTGTGCTCCGGAAAAAAATGAAGCAACAATAATACCAAAAGTAGACAAAACTAAAAAACTTCCCGGTTGATCAACTAAAACTCCAATCGGAATAGCATGGGGACCAATAAGCGCTTCCAGGATTGGGAATCCAACAAAAGAAGTATTACCCAATCCTGCAGTGAGAATCAATGCTCCTGTTTTTGCGTGACTCCACTTATATCTTTTTCCTATATAAGAAAAAAATAGTAATGAAATAAAAAAAGTTATCCATGCCATTGAAACGGGCAACCACCAGCGTCCGTTAAAATCTATGGTCTTCAATAATTGCGGCATTTGGGAGAGAACTAAAGCAGGAAGGGAGAGATAAATAATAAATGAATTTAGAACTTGGGCAGTGTTAACTGGAAAATTCCGTAAGTGCCTGCAGAGAATTCCTGCAATCATGCAGGCAAAAATTAATAGAAAATTATTCATGTGAAAATGATAACATAATTAAGTCATAATTCTTACACATTGTTAAAACTTGCAGAAACTTCTCAATAATTGTAGATACAATCTGAGGGATAAAAATGAGAAAAAAAATTCTTATTATCGATGATGATGAAGAGTTAAATGAACTCGTCTCAGCTTTTTTATCAAAAAATGATTTTGATGTCATTACGGCCATTCATCCAACTCTAGGGCTAAAATTACTTAAGCAACATGTTCCACATTTAATAGTATTAGATATAACATTGCCTGATAAAAGTGGCTTTGAAGTTTGCAAAGAAATTCGTCAATTTGCCCAGACCCCCATTATTATTCTTTCTGCTAGAGGAGAACTCAATGACAAAGTTGATGGCTTAGAACTTGGTGCAGATGATTACATCCCTAAGCCCTTTGAGCCTAGAGAGTTAGTTGCAAGAATTCAAGCAGTGCTTAGGAGAAGCGAAGTCCATACGATAACTACAATTCAAGCAAAAACCCTAAAGTCACAAGACCTCTTAATTGATGTCCGTAAGGCTACAGTTTACACTGATGAAATTCAACTTGACCTGACAACGATGGAATTTGAAATTTTACATCTCTTCATGAAGAATCCCGGTGTCACCCTATCAAGAGAACAAGTCGTTGATAAAATCAGAGGTATTGAATGGGACAGTATTGACCGCACAATCGATGTATTAATAAGTCGTCTTCGTCATAAACTCAAAGACGACGCAAAAAATCCAAAATATTTGAAAACAATCTGGGGGAGTGGTTACCGCTTTGTCGGAGAAGTTATTACTTCTTAAAAAGTCTGCCAGTAATTTCGTAAATAACAACATCTTCTTTATCATACCAAATTTCGCTATAAGCAAAATGTCCGGCTTCAATGGCTATGTCGGAAACAATTTTAACATCGTCACTATATTGCTCAGTCACGTGTATGGCATTTTCTGTAATCGTTCCTACAACTGCACCATCAACGATTAAATTATTCCCTTGTTTCGTCCAAACACCTGGATCGATATCTAGTCCCACTACCTGGCAGTCAAAATATCCACCAGTGCGAGTTAATTTATCTTTGGTTTCAACAAAACCCAAAGTCATTGAATCGCAATGAGTTCCAGAACCTTCATAAGTCCAGGTCCCCCATCCGGTCCAATTCCCAGAAATGTTTGCGAAGCTCATAGAGCTCCATACTAAAAAAAAATTCCTATAATCTTTGTAATGCAGGCTCCTAAGTTTTATTTTTCGTTTAAATGTTTAATAAAATAATTTAAAGTTTCACTGTACTCACCAAGGTCAGTCACTACCGTTTGAGCGTGGTTTTTGGAAGGCTGGACAAATTGGTCATGCATCGGTCGCACTTGTAGATCGAATTGTTTTTTAACTCCCTCTGGAGTTCTTCCTCTCTCGTGTACATCTCGGTCTAGCCTGCGTTGGTATCTTAATTCTTCAGGAGTATCAAAAAAAATGGCTTCATCTAGTTGAGCTCGTACGACAGTTGAGTCTAGTATAAGAATACCATCTACCAGGATTACTTTCCGGGGCTCGCAGGTAATAGTTTTTTTCAATCTTTTGTGAGTCGCAAATTCATAGAGTGGAACTTCAATACATTTTCCTAATTTTAATTCAGAAAGTCCAAGTGCCAACAAATCAAAATCTAAACTGCTTGGATGATCAAAATTTACCGAACCTCCATCTCCATCAAATCGATGAGACTGATCGATATAATAATTATCCTGATAAAGAATAATGCAATTATTATCGCCCAAAATTCTTTGAAGCTCTCTTGCAAAATATGTTTTGCCAGATCCACTTCCACCGGCGACTCCAATGATATAAGGCTTATTCATAATTACTTCGTTTGGTATAAGCGGTCCCCTGCATCTCCCAATCCTGGGACCAGGTAACCAACGTCATTAATCTCTTCTTCAATATTAACAGTATAAATTTCAACATCTGGATGAAAATGATGAACTTTTTCTAGCCCATACTTGCTGGCTAAAATACTTAGCACTTTTATTTTACCCACTTCGTATTGTTTCAAACGATCGATCGCTGCCACAATAGTGTCCGCTGTTGCGATCAATGGATCACATAAAAGAATATCTTTTCCTTTTACATTTTCTGGCATCTTGAAATAATACTCAACAGTATTGTGAATAAATTTGTCGCGATAAATTCCAATATAACCAGCACTAGAAATAGGAATCATCGAGAGAACTGCATCAAGCATTCCATTTCCAGCTCTCATGATCGAGACAACTACCGGAGGATTAACGATTCGTTCTGTTTTAGTTTTGGCTATGGGAGTTTCAATAGAAACTGTTTCTAACTGACTCCATCCTTTCATTGCTTCATAAGCTAGTATTTTAGATATTTCTTTCACAATTTCTCTGAACTCATAAGAATTTGTAGTTTTATCGCGAAGATAACCAAGTTTATGTTTCATTAGTGGATGGTCAATAACTGTTACATTTTTCATAAATATTTCCTAATTCTTGATTACTAATTAAAAGACTGTTCCGTCGCTCTCAATTTTAAGAGGAGGAGAACTATCGGCACGAAGTGCAAGTGCAGCTTTTCTTCCGGCCCACCAGGTTCCACCTTCCAAGACTTTTGCCAATGGAAATTCAGTTGGAGATTTGTTCAATTTTAACTGAACAGCGTCCCCGATTCGGTCGAGTAGAGCAATCGTTAATCCACGCCATTCAATGATGAGTTCTGAATCAGGACGATGACTCTCGTCTGCTAATTTTTTATCCGTCAAAGTAATGAGTTCTCTATCAAGCAATAATCCACCATTTCTGTACTCAGCCAAACCCGTAAGCTTTTCTACATCTGTTACGACAAATCCTGCTTCTTGGAGAGGTTCACAAAGTGAGTATGTCATCCATTGAGAAAGTTTATGGAAAGCAGCCAAGCCTCCTGGAACCTTTTCGTAAGCCCAAATATCACCGAGATTCACTCCGGCCACTTTTATTCTTCCAGGCCAGATTTCGCCAAGACCATCAAGCACAGCTCGAAGAAGTTGAGCTCCTGTAAACGACTTGCCGTAACGAGTATTTAAATAATCAACAATACTTCCAGGACGACCGCCTGGAAAAATTTCTTTTTTGGCTTCTATTGTTTTTCCTAAGTTTTTTAAGAGAGACAATCTTCCATCAACGCCGATTAGAGGATTTGATGGGCTAACTTGGAATGTCTCACTCAATTTTTCTTTAGATAAGTTTTGTAAACCTTTAGCTGTTGCTTGAAGTTTCCCATTGTCAGATAAACTTCCGTCCATAAAAAGATAGAAACTTGCTACGCCTAAACCTTCAGAGCGAGTAATTGTTTTACCGCTTGAAATTTCTTTGTATTTCCACTCAGCTCCGGCACCAGCATCTAATAAGACGGAAGTGATTACCAGGTCGAGTTTTGTTCTTGCTTGCTCCATTGGATCAAGGTTTTTTATTTTCAGGTCAAGTACTTCGCTCACTCTGTTAATTCCCGCTGCACGAAAATGTCCCCAGCGAGAGTGAAATGGAATTTCCAAAGTTGGATAATTGTCTTTGATCACTTCAATTACATAGTCTACAACGCCCTCGAATTTTTCAGGGTGGTAAGTGAAATGAGTTTTTCCATTTTTGGTTAACTCAAAAATAGCTTCAGCACTTTGTCTTATGGCTTCAGGTGATAACAAAAAGTCGAGGTCTTTTTCGGTATAATTATTCGGTTTATTCATCTCACTCATCTATAGGTCTCCCTTTAACTTTTTGAAGGGCATCACCTGACTTGATTTCTCCAGCAGTAAAATATCCAGCGGCTTTTTTTGCTTCGATTTCAACTTGCGCATCTTCGGGAACAAGTTCTGCTGGGATAGAAATTCTATTCACTACTTCAATTCCGCTTTTTACGATTGCATCGTATTTCATATTACTCATAGAGTGTAGATTATGAATTTTTTTGATTCCAAAAAACTGAAGAATATCTGGCATTAACTCCTGGAAACGAGCATCTTCAACTCCGGCTACGCATTCAGTGCGGCGGAAATAAGTTGCAGCTGAGTCTCCGCCTTCTTGGCGCTTACGAGCATTGTAAACTAAAAATTTAGTAACTTCCCCAAGAGCGCGTCCTTCTTTTCTATAATAGGCGATGATTCCCACGCCACCTCTTTGAGCTGTGCGGGCGGCATCTTCAATTCCGTAAATTAAATAAGGACGACATGTACAGATATCAGAACCAAAAACATCTGAACCGTTACATTCATCATGAACGCGGCAAGTGAGTTCAACATCTGGGTTTGAAAGATCGTCAGGATTTCCAAAGATATAAACAGTCGTACTTCCAATTGGTGGAAGTAGCACTTTTAAATCCGGACGAGTGACTAGCTCCGGGAACATTCCGCCAGTTTCCTGAAAAAGAATTTTTCTAAGTTCACCTTCATCAACGCCTAAACGTTTTGCGATTCCCGGTAAATGCCAAACAGGTTCAAGGGCTACTTTTGTAACTCTGAGATCCATATTTTCTTTAACAATTTTTCCATCAATTTTTAATCTTCCTGCAGCGATTGCAAGATGAATCTCTGGAAGTTGAAGATGGGCTTGAGTAACTGAGATGGTTGGACGAATGTCATAACCTTCATCATAATGTTTTTTAAAATTAATTTGTACGTCTAATCCCCATGGATCAATTGAGACCATTTTATCTGGATCAAACCAAGAAGCATGCGGACCTATCTTAATAGGACTTTCGGTATTATGCAGATCAGGCTTGTGATTAATATCATATGAGCCTTGAGCGATTGAAAGGGCTCGATAGATAGCATAACTACCACTATGTGTACCGATCGCATTTCTTTCTTTGATTGCAGTAAGTGAAGCAATCACAGGGCCTCGCTCTGCGGGATTTTTTGCACCCCAATGAATTGGTAGGGCATGTTTGTAAACTTGTTTCGAATGCGATGTTAAAACAACATGCGCGGATCTTGTAAATTCTGTCATATTTTCCTCTTTCTAATTTATGTTGAGTAAACTTACGACATCCAGTTGTTGTCGTTTTGCTTTTCCCATTTAACTGTTACTTTTTTAATATTCGACCAAAAATCCAATGAATGCTGACCAGTAATATCACCGTGTCCAAATTTAGAAGCATTCACTCCACCAAATGAAAACGGTTCGCGAGGAACGGGAACTCCAACGTTCACTCCAACCATTCCCGTGCTTGCCATTCTTATAACTTTTTCTGCAAGCGCTCCATTAGAAGTAAAAACTGAACAAGCATTCCCGTAAGAAACACTATTTTCAATTTTCATTGCTTCGCTAATATCACGACATCGAATGATACTGATAATTGGTCCAAATAATTCTACTGTCGCTGCTTCACTTCCTGGTAGAACGTTATCAAGGATTGTTGGTCCAATCCAGTTTCCTTCTTCCATTCCAGAAGGGGCGATAGATTTTCTTCCATCCAGAATTACTTTCGCTCCGGTAGCTTCTGCCTTAGTAATAGCTTCACGTAGAAATTTAACTTGAGCTTTAGTAATTATTGCTCCCATATCTGTTCCAAGTTTTAAAGAACTGGCACGAGCAATAATTTTTTCAATATGTTTTTCTGTATCTTTTGGATCCCCAACAACTAATAAAACTGAAGCCGCCATACAACGCTGACCTGCACATCCAGTGAATGAATCACTGATACCAACTCCGGCCATCTCAGGGTTTGCATCGGGAAGAAGTACTATATGATTTTTTGCTCCACCTAAAGCGAGCACTCGTTTGCCAAGATTAGTTCCGCGGTCGTAAACAGCTTTGGCAATTTTAGTAGAGCCAACAAAACCTATGGCTTTAACAGCTTCGTGATCGATGATCGCTTCCACGGTATCTTTTGTACCTTGAAGAACTTGAAACAATCCATTGGGAAGACCAGCTTCTTTTAAGGCCGCAGCGATTTTCATTGATGTCAGTGGAGTTTTTTCAGACGGTTTCCAGATATAAGCATTTCCTAAAGTAAGTGCGATAGGAATAGTCCACATAGGAACCATTGCTGGAAAATTAAATGGAGTGATATTGGCAACAACACCTACTGGCTCTCTTCTGTACTCACAGCTTACTCCGCGAGAAACTTCTACACGTCCACCAAGATCCATATTTTGAAGAGCTATTGCATACTCTAGCACTTCAACTCCTTTCATGAGGCCTGCTTTGCCTTCATCGAAATTTTTTCCTGATTCAGAACTTTTTAAATGAGCCATCTCATCTATGTCACGCAATAAAATATTTCTAAAATTGAACATTACTTTCGTGCGCTCTTTCATCGGCACTTCGGCCCATGCACGTTGAGCTACTTGAGCATCATTGATTGCACTCTCGACAACTGATTGAGTTGTGCTGAAAAATTCTCCGATTGGTTTACCATTATAGGGACTGATGACTTGAATTTTTTCGCCATCGCCCTTTATAAATTCTCCGTTAATAAAATTTTGGCAATTGATAATCGCTGCTGGTATTTTTATACTCATGTTCTAAATTCCTTAAAATAATTTAAAGAGGAAATTCTAAGCCTAAAAAGCACACCTTTGCCAATGAAAAATAACAATGACGCACGAAAAACCGAGCGTTGACATTTGTTTCCTTTATTGATGTGATTGAATTCCATTTACTACTCATGGAGGACAACCTTATGAAAGCATTTATTTTTTTCCTGACACTTCTCTCGATAGCTTATGTTTCCCTAGCTCTTGCAGGGGATGTTCCTTCAGACACGCGATGGATTGATACCAATTCAGTTCTTATTTCCAATCAACAAAATCCTGACATTGCCAGAAGAGACTGTGAAACAACTATGCGCATCCTAAGTATCATGAGCAATGATAAAATAATTTTTCGTTCAATGTGTGAGCCTTCGTATAATCCAAGATGCGTTTATTACTACTGCTACCAATTAAATGTGAAAGCTTTGGTTATTGACGAACATAGACGTGAAGAATAATTTCTTTGATCTAGGCATTGGGTAACAGAATCTATAATATGTTGTCCGATGCCGCTTAAAGAACACTTAGAAAATACATTTAAATTAAATCCTGCACCTACTCCCATTCCTCGAATGGTTCTTTGTTCTTTGTGCACCACGCTTCCACTTATTTTAGGTTATATTCTGCACCAACTTCCTCTGGCAATTTTTGGCAGCTTATTTGGTTTTGTGCTCATTTTAAATGATCACTTCGGTCCGTTAAAACAACGTATCTATCATTTAATTGTAACTTTTATTTTTCTTTCACTGGCCTTCTATATTGGAGCAGTGATTTACGGCAATTATATATTAGTCGCTCTAACCTTATTTCTTATTTCTTTCATCTTAGGGAAATCTAAAGATTACGGTGTGGAGCTTGAAAGGCTCTTACTATTTATGGCCTTACAAGTTTTAACAGCTTCCTCGTCTCCCGGAATGAAAGAGCATTTTGGGGGATTGATGCTTTACTGCACCTTTGCTTTTATTAATTATATTGTTTGCTTAACTTTTGTATTTCTGTTTTCTAGACACGCTACAGAATTTATGGCGAGCAAAAGAAAAACTTTCAAAAAAATTATCAATCAAAAAAAATCTACTCGGTTTGCTTTTATTTTTGCTACAACCACGACCCTAGGTTTTATTCTAGCCAATGCACTACATATTAGCCGTGGGTATTGGGCCGTAGGCACTACCATAATAATCATGGTTCCCGACAGCACCCAAAGTTTCTATAAAAGCGCTCAACGTTTGCTCGGAACTTTTCTTGGTGTAGTCATCGCGGTATTCATGGTTCGTTTTGGACACGATCCGATAACTCTTATCTTGTTTGTTTTAGTAGCCGCTTATTTTGCTCCTCTAGGTCTCATCAGGAATTACTGGTTAGGAAATATGTATATAGCAGCTTTAATTTTGTTTCTTCTTGAAATTTCAAGTGTCAATCATACTGGTAGTTTCGATTTGGCCGTCTTGAGAACTCAAGATATCGGACTGGGTTGCTTGCTTGGCATAATTGGGACATTTGTGAACAATCCTTGTATATTCTTACCGTCAAAAAAACATAAATCTCCTACGTAAAAAATTAAAACAGACATTTTTGCCTTAGTTTCTTAAACATGAACAAAACTAATCTAGAATTAGAGACCCAACTTGAATTAAGATACAGCGAAAATTTAAATATGCTTCGGCTTATTTCTCATGACCTATAGAATCCTCTTCAAATTTTAGGAATGAGCATCGAAGCTCTAACTGATCGCTGCCCTCCCGGAACTCTTAAAACTAGTCGATCGAATGAAACGATCTACAGATACGATGGGACAAATTCTTTACCTGGTAAGAGAACTATAAGCCTATGGAGCTGAAAAAATAAGTTTGTGTAATGTTGAAAGTATGACAAAACAGCCATTCAGTTGATCATGGAACTTGTATTGAATTAATATTTCAAAAAGCTTCTTAGGAGATTGGTTTATAATGGAAAATCGGTTTCTAAAATAGTTTTTTCCCAAATTTTTAAATCATCAGAAAAAGTTTTCATCTTCAAATTAATTCTCTCAAGTGCAATTTTACCAAATGGAATTCGAAGAGGAGGATTGCGCTGGTTAACCAATTCAATCATTGCCTTCGAAGCTCTTACAGGATCTCCTGGCTGATTGCCATCCACTTTTTGGATATACTCTCTAGTTGATCTCATTGCTGACTCATAAGCTGGATGTGGTTGAGCTGCGACAAGTGAACGATTGGCAAAATCTGTTTTGAATGGACCTGGCTCAATGATTGTAACTTTTATTCCAAATGAACTTACTTCACCAGCAAGAGCCTCTGATAAACCTTCAACTGCATATTTGGTAGCATTATAAATTCCAAAACCTGGCGTTGAAGTAAATCCCGCCACTGATGAGATATTGAGAATATGTCCATGACCTGTTGTTCTCATAATCGGAAGAACAGCTTTGGTCATTTCAATTAATCCAAAAACATTTGTATCGAAAATACGGGTAATATCAGAAGAACTAACTTCTTCCAAGGCTCCAATTAAACCATAACCAGCATTATTCACAAGAACATCAATTCGTCCAAAAACTTCAATAGCTTTTAGTACCGCAGACTCAATTTGATCTTTTTTAGTGACATCGAGGCTTACGGCAATAGCTTGATCTGGATAATTTTTTACTAGATCTTGTATTGTTTCAACTTTTCTTGCCGTTGCTATAACTTTATCGCCATGTTTTAAAACTTCTTCAACCAAACAACGACCAAAGCCTGTCGAGCATCCGGTAATGAGCCAAACTTTTTCTTTTTTATTCATAATAAACTCCACTTAAACTAAAACATTACTAGAGTAGCAAAATTAAAACGGAAATCATCCCATTTATTTCCAACCACACCTTTATTTATTAAAGCGAACCATTCTTTCCTGCCGGAGCCATTGCATTGAAAATTCATATCTAATTGAAAGCTTATTTATCATTTTTTACTATTTCTTTATGTGTTCAACTTACCTTTTGACGCCGTTTTTATGTCCCGGGGAATAAGATAATTAAAAAAGCGAGGTTATATATGGATTTTCTACTTACTGGAATTTTAACGATCGGGATTGTTGGCTACCTTATTTACACATTAGTTTACCCAGAAAAATTTTAGGGAGTTTGATATGAGTGTATTAGATATTTTAGAAATTATTCTTACCTTTGGCGCCATTATTGTTCTTACCCCTTTATTGGGTAAATACATGGCAAATGTCTTTGAAGGAAAGATTACAATTTTTAATAAAATTGAAAATTTGATTTATCGTATTTTGGGAATCGATGCCCATGAAGAAATGACCTGGGTTGATTACACTCTCAATATTCTTGTTTTTAATCTTATTGGATTTTTATTTGTCCTGACGATTTTAATGTTTCAAGGTCGCTTGCCATTTAACCCACAACATTTCGCCGGTCTTTCATTTCCTCTTGCCTTTAACGTTGCGACAAGTTTTGTGACAAATACAAACTGGCAATCATATGGTGGCGAGAGCACCATGAGCTATTTCTCACAGATGATCGCCCTTGGTACCCAGAATTTTTTAAGTGCTGCTACTGCGATAACTGTTCTTCTTGCTCTTGTTCGCGGTCTTTCACGTAAGTCTGTCCCAGAACGAGAAGCCAAAACTTTAGGAAACTTTTGGAAAGATTTAACTCGTTCAACTTTATTTATCTTAATTCCTCTTTCAATTATTCTCGCTTTAATATTAGTGAAACAAGGAACTATTCAAAACTTTTCATCATATGTTCACGCAACAACTATTGAAGGCAAAGATCAACTTCTTCCAGGAGGGCCAGCGGCTTCACAGATTGCTATTAAGCAACTAGGAACTAACGGTGGTGGATTTTTTAATGTTAACTCTGCTCATCCGTTTGAGAACCCAACGCCATTAACAAATTGGTTGTCACTCCTTTCAATTATCCTCATACCTGCTGCCCTCACTTATACTTATGGATTAATGATTGGTGCAAAGAAACAAGGGTGGGCGATTTTTGCAGCCATGATGATTATGTTGATGGTTGGAACATTCGTTATTATGAAATCAGATTTGGGCGTCAACATGATGGAAGGAAAGGAAACACGAATAGGCATCATCAATAGTTCTATGTGGACGGGATGGACTTCAGCTGCTTCAAATGGTTCAGTCAATGCGATGATTTCAAGCCAAGCACCTATCGCTGGAGGTGTGGCCATGCTCAATATTATGCTCGGTGAAATTATTTTTGGTGGAGTTGGCTGTGGATTATATGGAATGATTCTTTTTGTTATTCTTACAGTATTCCTCTCGGGATTAATGGTAGGCAGGTCACCAGAGTATCTGGGTAAGAAAATTGAATCACGTGAAATAAAAATGATTATTCTGGCTATTCTTGCTCCTAGTACCTGTATTCTCCTCGGAAGTGCCCTTGGTGTTTCTACGAAAATTGGTCTTAGTAGTTTGTCTCATCAAGGACCTCATGGACTTAGTGAAATTCTTTATGCATTTACTTCTGCTGCTGGAAATAATGGAAGTGCCCTTGCTGGTTTAAACGCCAATACTAATTTTTATAATTATCTCCTAGGTTTCACAATGATCATTGGACGCTTCGCTGTCCTCATTCCCGTAATGGCAATCGCTGGAAGTATGGTAACGAAAAAATCGAGTCCGCCAAGCTTTGGAACATTGGCGACTGACAATGCAATTTTTGTCGTTCTTTTGATCGGAGTTGTTGTCATTGTTGGAGCCTTGACCTTTTTGCCAGCACTTTCACTTGGGCCGATCGTAGAACAATTTTTAATGAATAAAGGAATTCTTTTTTAAGAAGGTAATATATGAGTAAACATGAAAAATTTAATTTAATTTCGTCTGATATTTTTAAACAAGCACTAAAAGATTCTTGCACTAAATTGAATCCTAAAACTCAATTGAAAAATCCAGTTATGTTTATCACTTGGGTTTGTGCTCTAGTCACGTCACTTATTGCCATTAGAAACGGAATTTCTGGTCACAATTCATTTTTCGAAATTCAAATTGCATTATGGCTTTGGTTCACCGTTTTATTTGCCAATTTCTCTGAAGCTATTGCAGAAGGAAGAGGTAAAGCTCAAGCAGATACTTTGAAAAAAACTAGATCACTCACTAAAGCTCGCCTGATGAACGGTAAACACGAAACTGTGGTCAATGCGCTTGACCTGAAAAAAGGCAATATTGTTGTTTGTGAAAACGGAGATATTATTCCTGGTGACGGTGAAGTGGTTGAAGGAATTGCAAGTGTTGATGAATCTGCTATCACTGGCGAGTCTGCTCCTGTCATTCGCGAAAGCGGAGGAGATCGAAGTTCTGTTACTGGTGGAACACTCGTTATCAGCGATAGAATTTTAATCCGCATAGTAAATGATCCTGGTAGTAGTTTTCTTGACCGCATGATTGCCCTTGTTGAAAGTGCTTCGAGACAAAAAACACCCAATGAAATCGCTCTTAGTATTTTGCTTTCAGGATTAACACTGGTGTTTATTCTTGCTGTTGCAACGCTAAAGTTTTTTGCTGATTACTCAGGAAATGCAAGCCATCAGGACTTGTCACAAATTATTACTGTCCCCGTCCTAATTTCACTTTTAGTCTGTTTAATTCCTACAACCATTGGTGGTTTGTTAAGTGCAATTGGCATTAGCGGGATGGACCGCTTAATTAGAAAAAATGTCATTGCAACATCAGGTCGTGCAGTCGAAGCGGCCGGAGACATTGACGTATTACTTTTAGACAAAACAGGAACAATTACTATTGGTAATAGGATGGCCAGTGACTTCAGAGCGGCTCCGGGTATTAGTGAAGCTCTTTTATCCAAGACAGCACTCCTCTCTTCTTTAAGTGATGAAACACCAGAAGGACGCTCTATTGTTTTACTTGCACAAAATAAATACAAAACAACTGAAGTGAATCTTGCAGGGGCTCAAGTAGACTACATTCCGTTTACGGCTCAGACGCGTATGAGTGGAATTAATATTACAGAAAATGGAAAAGTAACAGAAATTAGAAAAGGTGCTTCAGACTCTGTAAAAGATTATGTTGAATCTCAAGGCGGAACTTTTCCAGCAGCGATTCAAGATATTGTTGATACTATTGGTCGCGCTGGTGGAACTCCACTCGTCGTGAGTGAAGACAAAAAAGTGTTAGGAGTTATTTACTTAAAAGATATCGTGAAACCTGGTATCAGTGAGAGATTTGCTGAGCTTAGAAAAATGGGAATTAGAACAGTGATGATCACGGGAGATAATCCTTTGACTGCTGCTGCGATTGCCGCAGAAGCTGGAGTGGATGATTTTCTAGCACAAGCTACTCCGGAAATGAAACTTGCTCGCATAAGAGAAGAACAAGCAAAAGGACATCTCGTTGCTATGACCGGTGACGGAACTAACGATGCTCCAGCACTTGCTCAAGCGGACGTAGGTGTGGCGATGAATACCGGAACTCAGGCGGCAAAAGAAGCTGGCAACATGGTCGACTTGGATTCTAACCCGACTAAGCTCATTGAAATCGTAGAAACGGGAAAACAACTTTTGATGACAAGAGGTGCTCTAACAACTTTCTCTGTGGCCAACGATATCGCAAAATATTTTGCAATCTTGCCAGCGATTTTTGCAACCCTTTATGCAACTAATAATCTACCAGGCCAGACGATGGGCCCTTTGGCACAACTAAATGTCATGCACCTAGCATCTTCACAAAGTGCAATTTTAAGTGCAGTTATTTTCAATGCATTAGTTATCGTTGCCTTGATTCCTCTTGCGCTACGCGGAGTTAAGTATAAGGCAATGCCAGCGTCAGCACTTCTCCGAAAAAATCTACTTATCTATGGACTGGGAGGAATCCTTGTTCCTTTTATCGGTATAAAAATAATCGATGTTGTTATTACAACTATTGGATGGGTCTAATGAAAATATTAATTAATAATTTTAAAATCTTTCTCTTTTTTATTATTTTGACGGGTGTTGCGTACCCATTATTCATCACCGTCGTTTCTCAAACCATTTTTAAAGATGAAGCAAATGGTTCACTCTTAACTAAAAATGGAAAAATAATTGGGTCTGAATTACTGGCTCAAGAGTTTAAGGGAAAGCAGTATTTCTGGCCTCGTCCATCGGCCGCTAATTATGATTCGTCATCTTCAGCTGCTAGTAATTTAAGCCCAGACAGTAAGACACTTCGCGAAACAATTGAAAAAAGGGCCAGTGCTAACGGTCTTGAAAGGAATTCCAATGATGATCTTTTATATGCATCAGGTTCTGGACTTGATCCTCATATCAGTCCAGAATCGGCAGAAAGACAGATCAACCGGATTGCGGAAGCACGACACCTCAACATACAAAAAGTTGGGGAATTAAAAAAACTTATTGTAGATAATACTGAAGATAGACAGTTTGGAATATTAGGCAGAGTTCGTTTAAATGTACTAAAATTAAACTTAGTATTAGACGAAAAGTTTTAGGCAATTATATGAATGAGACTATCAGACCAAATCCCGATAAACTTCTCGCTAGATTAAAACTAGAAGAGGTTAAAAAAAGCCGAGGTTCTTTCCGAATATTTTTCGGAATGTGCCCCGGTGTAGGGAAAACTTATTCAATGTTAGGTGCTGCCAAGGAACAGCATAAACTTGGCAAAAATATTGTCGCAGGAGTAGTTGAAACTCACGGAAGAATCGAAACTGACAAAATGCTTGAAGGCTTAACCGTCATCCCTAAAAAAAGAATTCCTTATCGTGAAAAGATCCTGCTAGAACTTGATATTGATAAAATCCTGGAATTAAGGCCTGATATCGTTTTAATTGACGAACTCGCACACACTAACGTTCCTGGTTCACGTCATAGTAAACGCTACCAGGATGTAATTGAAATTCTCGATGCAGGCATTAGCGTTTACACCACACTCAATGTTCAGCATGTTGAAAGTCGCGCTGACATCGTTCAACAAATTACGGGCGTGCAAGTCCGAGAGACTGTCCCCGATTCTCTTTGGGATTTAGCCGATCAAATTGAATTAATCGACCTCTCTCCTCAAGAACTTATAAAAAGATTGAAAGAAGGAAAAGTTTACTTAGGAGATAAAGCAACTAAAGCCGAAGAAAATTTTTTTAAAGAAGCCTTCCTGATAGCTCTCAGAGAACTATCGTTGCGCTTTACTGCTGAAAAAGTAGACCATGATCTTCAGGGTCACCTCTCAGTTAGACAGAATACTGGCCCTTGGAATATCAATGAACGTTTGATGGTTGCCGTAAGCCATAGTCCCCATTCGGCAAAATTAATTCGTGCAGCCAGAAGAATGGCTTTCAATCTTGAAGCACCTTGGATTGCAGTTCATATCGATAATGGAATACGTTTAAATCAATTTGATCAAACGACATTAATTCAAAATCTGAACTTAGCACGAGAGTTAGGTGCTGAATTAATTTCTATTTATGACAGTGATATTGTATCTGCATTGAATAGTGTTGCACTTGAAAAAAATGTCACCCAAATTATTTTAGGGAGACCGGAAACAAAAACTTTTAAAACACTTCTTGATAAGCTGATTCAGAAAACTCATTTTGTAGATATTCATGTTATAGGACAAGAAAAAGATTCAGCAGATCTCAAGAAAAAAAGAAAGTCCACGTTGCCGGCTGCAATACTTAGTAACGGTCCCGCTCCCTATTTTTACACTCTTTATTTTTTATTTTTAGTTACCTTGATAAGTTATTTTCTCAATCCTTATATTGGCTATCGTGCGGTTGGATTTCTTTATCTTATGAGTGTTATTGTCGTGGGGTTTAGAAGCACGATGGGTCCCATTTTATTTGCAGCCGTATCTGGTGCATTAATTTGGGATTACACTTTCATCCCACCGCTTTTCACCCTTAACATTACTGAAGCTGAAGACAGAATGATGTGTCTTTCATTTATTTTAGTTGGAATTCTTTCCGGATTCCTTGCGAGAAAAACCAAAACTAAGGAAAGATTGCTTATTTTGAGAGAAAAAAAAACCAGTGCCCTGTTTAATCTTTTAAAAGATTTTTCTACGGCCATGAGTAAAAAAGCTATTTGTGATCTTACGGAAAAAAGTATCTTGGACCTAATTGGCGCTCAGGTAAAAATACTTCTAGCGATTGAAAATAAAAGCATCACAAGAAAAACAACAAACGCAGGAGACATATCAGACAAAGAATTTGCCTTGGCCCTTTGGAGTTTTGATAATAAAAAACCTGCAGGTTGGTCAACCCAAACTCTTTCTCAGTCACGTTGTTTGAGCATTCCTTTAATCGTACCTGGAAAAATCTTAGGTATTCTTCTTTTTTATCCTGACTTGAAAAAAATATTAAGCTTAGAAGAAGAAAATTTATTAAACAGCATTTGCCTGCAACTCGCCAATGCACTCGAACATTTATTACTGCAAGAACAGAATAAAGATATTCAATTGTTTGAAGAATCAGAAAAGCTTCATCAGACTCTACTCAATTCTGTATCACACGAAATGCGAATTCCACTAACTTCAATTATGGGAACAGCAAGTGCCTTACAAGACACAAAAATTCAAAATAATCCTGAAAAGATAAAACTCCTCAATATTGAATTAATGGAATCGAGTGAAAGACTCAATCGAGTCATTGAAAATATCTTAGATATGAATCGATTAAATTCAGGCCTGCTTACTTTAAAGAAAGAATGGGTCGAAGCCGCAGATTTAGCTCAATCTGTCCTTTCACAAATTAAAACTAAGAATCATAAAATTAATATCGATGAAAAAATACCTGGTATTTACTTAAACTGCGACGAAAGACTTTTTGAACATGCTTTAATGAATCTTTTACTCAACGCCATATCTTATTCAGAGGAAAATACCACTATCACGGTCGAGATTGAAAAATACGATCAAAAAATTTTCTATCGAGTTCTTGATGAAGGTAAAGGCATTCCCGAGGATAAACTGGCCTTAATATTTGATAAATTCTATCGTCTTCCCGGAAGTCCTACTGGTGGAATTGGCCTGGGGCTTTCAATTGTCAAAGGTATTATTGAAGCACATAATGGATCTGTCTACGCCCAAAACAGAGTGGATCGACAAGGTGCTGCCTTTACAATCGAACTTCCATGGGTTGAACCACCAATAAATTTAGGCGAGGTTTGATTTGAGAAAAGTATTAGTTGTTGATGATGAATCGTCTATTCGAAGACTTCTTCGTGTCAGTCTAGAAGCTAACGATTATCAAATAATTGAAGCCAAAACAGCTCAAGAAGGCATCCAAAAAATCATTGAAGAGCGACCAGAAATAATTCTTCTGGACTTAGGTTTACCTGATAAAAATGGACTCACTGTCATTAAAGAAGTCAGGCAATGGTCAACAACCCCAATAATTGTACTTACTGTTATCGATCGCGATCAAGATAAAGTTGATGCACTCGATAGCGGAGCTGATGATTACATCACAAAACCTTTCAGCATTCCTGAGTTATTGGTTCGCATGCGAGTGGCCCTTCGTCATAATACAAGCAATGAACAATCTTCAATTATTAAATGTGGCTTATTAGAAATGGACCTTGCTGGTCATGTGCTGAAAATTAATAACCAGCTAATAAAATTAACTGCCACTGAATTTGATATTCTAAAAGTTTTAGTTCGTTATAAAGGCAAAGTTGTCACTCATCGAGTTCTCTTAAATGAAGTCTGGGGACCAAATTCTGTAGAGCATGTCCATTACTTAAGAGTTTACTTAGGCAATTTAAGAAAAAAATTAAAGATTGAGGGAAGTGATCAGGAGCTTATCGCTACAGAGGCTGGCGTAGGATATAGACTCGTTGATGACGATTGATCTTTTTTCAATTCGCTATAAAATCATATTTACTCGAATTTGGAGAATTTATGGTTTTGCAGAAGACTTTTGTACTTATTCTTTACCTTTTTTCATTTCAAACTTTTAGTAAAGAAGCCGCTCATGCAGTCAGATTAAAAGGTGAACTCAATCCTGAAAAATCATTAGAACTCTTAAAAGGTGGCAATAAAAGATACACCACAACTCATCCTCGTCATGATGGATTTGGTTCTAAAGATCGAGAGAAATTAGTATCAGGTCAAAAACCATACGCCATCGTTTTATCATGTAGTGATTCACGAGTTCCACCTGAAATTGTTTTTGATCAAAAACTCGGAGAAATTTTTGTAGTGCGTACGGCAGGACAATCTCTCGACTATGCAGCCATTGCGAGCATTGAATACGGTGTAAGCCATTTAGGAAGTAATCTAATAGTTGTTATGGGCCACGAGTCTTGTGGAGCTGTAAAAGCAGCACTTGCCACTTTAAAAGGTGGTGACGCTGGAAGCCCGTGGTTAAATAAATTAGTTGCAGATCTCCACCCTCATTTAAAACGTTTTACCGAACTTTCACAAACCGATGGAGTGCTTGTGGAAAGTTGGGCGAATGTTGAGGGAGTTGCTCACGATTTACTCGAGCGTTCAGAAGTTGTCAGAAGCTTAGTAGAATCGGGAGATGTGAGAATTCAAAATGCACTTTATCATCTTGGCTCTGGCCAGGTTGAATGGCGATAAGAATTATTTAATTAATCTAAAAAAGTCAGGATTTATTTTCATTGCACTTTTTTTGATCGCGATTAGCATTGTCGTATGGATATAAGATTAATCACAGTCAAGGAAGACTTTGAAAAAGCTTACAATATTCTCAATCAAAAAGAATATCCTTTGTCTTTTTACGAGTACTCGCTAAAGCACGAAAATTACCTAAGTAAAAGTGAAGGTCCAAAACTCATAGGAGTTTTTCAGGAAGATGCTTGTCTAGGAACTATCAGCTACAAGCTGATCCCCTGCCCTTATCTGGGAAAAATCCTCGAAGTAAAAGAAATTTATCAAACCAATATCAAAGGTTACAAAGTTCTCATGGATTTTTTAGATAAGTTAGCATCTGATGAAAACTGTCAGGCAATTAAGATTTGCAAGAATCAGGCTGAAAGAATGGATCAGAATATTTTTGATAAACTAGAAAATTTTTTAAAAAGAATTCTTCACTAATTCGTTTCTTCAAAATTCAACGAAACATTAATATCTGCAGAATCGCTGGCAATTCCAGAAGAAGGGACTGCGAACTTTGCTGATCGGTTATAAAACGAAGTGACTGTCTGAGTACGACCAATAATTTTTTGCATTTCATTTACTAGTTTCATATCAATTTGCACGGGACTGATCTTGTTACCATTAACTAAGACATTGCTGAATTTTTTTAAGTTCAAAACAATTTTATTTTTTAAACCCTCAGAGCTAATGATTATTTCTTTATCATATTCAGCTTGAATTGTTTTATTTACTTCAATTATTTGATTACCAACAAGCTGACCAATTCTCACATTGAGATTAAAAGAAGCGTTCGCCAGCGGAGAAATGAGCATAAATAGAAGAGAGGCAGTCATTAATCCAAGTAGCTTCATAGTTTCTCCCGAACAATTAATCTATAGATCTTAAAATAACTCGTAACAAAAGTAGAGGCAGGCACAATATGCCCGACATAATTGGTAAAATAAATAAAAAAAAATGGACAACCAATAAAGGTTATCCATTACTAAATACTATGATTTGTTTTTAATTATCCAGGGACTGAATAGGCTTGATCAAAATCGTAAAGGTGAGAACGATCTGTGATAATTGCCGCTGCAATATAACCTTTAACGTTAGCTGCTTCTTTTAAGACTACAACTTCCCCCCCGCGAGCAAGGACCACCTGGCAGATATCATCCAGTATATCATCATCATGAGAGTTTGATTGTCGTGGAGAAATGAAAATTTCCCCAGTCAATTTATTGAGAGCACCCCAAATTTGTTTGTTTTCAACCACAAATAATTTTTTAATTTTTCCGTAAACTGCGCTGACGGCAATGTCTTCAATATAAGTAATCGCGTGATTTTTCTTAACTGCTAGATTCAGTTCTTCAATCGCTAGTAATTCTTTTTGGAGATAAAAAGGTTCAAGTAAGTCAAAACATTTTGCTCGCAAATCTACCGTTTTTGATCTTTCAACATTTCCTATGATTGCTTCATCGAGAACCATTGAGTGATCCAATAATTTCTTCATATATCCTAAATGTTCATGCACTCCTGCTAAAATAATCGGCAATTTATATATTGATAACATTTTATTTAACTCAGTTGAGGTATGAGTAATAAATTCTCTTGGACTTGTTTTCGGATTCTTATTATTGTTTTTATTTTTATTAGTATTTTCCGCGGCTTCAGCTTCATTGCGAAAAGTTTCCAGACGATATAAATGACCATTAGTTTCAATCCAGACATTGACAGCTTTTGCGCTCATAGAAACAAGAAAGAATCCTCTTTCATTATTTTTTATCCGCAACAACGGTTTAATATGAAAGCTATCTGCAACAACGACCAAGTCATTTATTGAAGATTGAACTCTCAAATATCCCTGGATGGTTGCGCTATAGAAAACAATAATTCCCTTATCTAAATGCTCCAATTTTTGCAAGTTATCAGAAAGCCAGAGTGGTTCCATGAAAGAATTAACAAATGATTTATTGTAATCTTTTAAAAGAAAATATTCTGCTTTGGTCAATGACTCCTTCCATTTTTCATTTAATGATTTCATATCAAGAGCGCCATCTTTTGATAAATAAATAGAGATCATAGGTGCTGAGTCAGCTTCTGTAATGGCCTTGAGATCTTGATTCAATAATTCTTTCATTCGCATCCTCCTTGGATTTGTTTTGCGTAATTAAATTCTCCTCGATATGTATATTTTAAGAAAATTGATAATAAAGAGGAAATCGTTCGTTTTTTTCGAATGATTTATCGAAAAAAGCGTCTAGTATATGAGAAAAGGGGTGAAATATGAAATGGCTCAACTACCATCATCTTATATATTTTAGAGAAATTGCTAACTCGGGAAGTATTTCTAAAGCGTCTGAGAAGTTACTTATCGGACAACCAGCACTTAGTGCTCAACTCAAACAACTTGAAGAAGAATTACAGATAGAATTGTTTGAAAGAAAAAATAGAAAACTTATTCTAACCGATGCTGGAAAAGTTGTACTTAAATATGCTGATGAAATTGGCCAACTTGGACAAGAACTTTTACAAGTCGTTCAAGAAAAATCTTTTACAACAAAAACAACCTTGCGCTTAGGCGCACTAGATAGCGTTCCCAAACAAATCGTTTGGGAGATTGCACAGAAGGCACGCTCTTTCGGCGATTGCTTCATAAGCATTGTTGAAGGTTCTCAGGAAGAACTTACAAGTGAACTTCTACTTCGAAACGTTGATTGTTTTATTTCCAATTATACAGGAGATATTTCTCGCGATAAAAATATGAACAGTAAGTCTTTCGTAAAAGCACCAGTGTCTATATATGGATCAAAGGAATACCTCTCTTGCCGAAAAAATTTTCCTAAGTCCCTCAACGGTGTTCCAATGATACTTCCCACTCACCACTCTAAATTACGCCACGATCTCGATTATTTTTTTGATCTAAAGAAAATTAAAATTGTAAGTGAACTTGAAACACAGGATACTGCCTTGATGAAAATTTTTGCGAGCCAAGGCGCCGGACTCGCCGCTCTGCCCGATATAGCTGCTCTTAATTTAGTACGAGAAAAAGCACTATATAAGATAGGAACTCTCCCAAACATAAAAGAAGAGTATTGGGTTATCAGTTCTAAAAGAACTATAGATAACCCACTAGCGACAAAACTCATAAAATCAATTTAATGTTCTTTTTTTTCTGGAATTGCCAAAGAAGCAATAATCGAAATAGCGATTGTTCCAAGAACAATTGCCAATGACAAACTAGTTGAAATTTTTACGTAGTGCTCGAGAAGCATTTTAGAACCGATAAAAATCAAGACTGCCGAAAGTGCATATGAAAGAAATCGGAACAGTCCTATAACTCCTGCAAACGCAAAGTAAAGCGAACGCAAACCTAAAATAGCAAAAATATTTGAAGTGTAAGCGATAAAAGGATTTTTAGTTACGGAAAGAGTGGCAGGAATTGAATCGAGTGCAAAAATAACGTCCGTTGATTCAACAATAAGCAAAACCAAAAAAAGTGGTGTCATATAAAAAATTCCACTTTTTTTCACAAAAAATTTATGGCCTACAAAATGATTTGTCATCTTAAAGTATTTTTTTGATATTTTATAAATCATACCATTTTCAGGATTCATTTCTTTATCACCTGAAAAGAACATCTTAAAACCGGTATAAATTAAAAAAGCACCGAAGACATAGAGGACAAAGTGAAAATGTTCGATTAGCGCAACACCGCCTAAAATAAAAACAATTCTCATCACCAATGCTCCCAAAATCCCCCAAAAGAGGACACGGTGCTGGTATCGGGGATCAACTTTAAAGTATCCAAAGATGATGGTCATAACAAATATGTTATCGATACTTAAGCTTTTCTCTAAGACATAACAAGTCAAAAACTCATAGGCTTCTTGAGAACCCATATATCGATAAACACCTAAATTAAAAATTAGAGCGAATGTAATCCAGACAAATGTCCAAATTAAGGATTCTTTCACGGAAATTTCGTTTTCCTTGCGATGAAAAACACCGAGGTCAAGAGCCAACATAACAAAAACAAAAATATGAAACCAAATCCACCAAGATAACTGAACCAAGCAAAAACTCCTTTTCTGATTTTTTACTATAGTATCATTGATATCTAAAAAATTCTAAGATAGCTTTCACCAATGGATCAAGAAAACTTAATTTTCTCATTAATAGAACGAGGTTGGTACAGCTGTGAGTCTTTTTTAGATCCCACTCTTTGCCAAAGTCTTATTACTGAACTCAACTCCTTTCCTTTAAGAGCTTCAAAAATTGGCAAAGGCAGCAATGAACAAATTATCCCTTCCGTAAGAAACGATTCTATTTATTGGTTAAGCGAAACCCATAATAGCCGTGTCCAAAACGAATACCTGGATCAAATAAATAAATTGATAAGGATTCTCAATCGGGAACTTTATTTAGGCTTAAAACAATTTGAAGGGCATTTTGCTCGTTACGATCAAGATGGTTTTTATAAAAAACACCTTGATCAGTTCAAAGGCAACAATGAACGACTAGTAAGTGTTATTACTTATCTTAACACTCCTTTACAGGGTGGAGAATTAAAAATCTACTCAAGAGACAATCAGGACGTTGTTGAGGTGGAAATTGCCCCAAGGGCTGGAACTTTAGTTTGCTTTTTAAGTAATCAAATCTATCATGAAGTATTGCCCACAAAAAGCGAACGCTTATCCATTGCAGGATGGCTACGCACAACAATTCTTTAATAGCAGAAGTATGTTAACAAAAATTATTGCTCAACTTATTTATTTTTGCATTAGATTATTAAATCTTACTTATCGCTATGAGTTCATAGGTCTGGAACACAAACAAAAAGTTCAGGCCACACACCCTCAAAAAACTTTTACCTATGCTCTTTGGCATCAAAACTTAATTGGTGCAATCTTCTCTCATATCGGCGAACACTTCACAATGGTTATTTCCGAATCCAAAGACGGTGAATTAGTGGCCGTGACATGTGAAAAATTCGGGCACCATCCGGCCCGCGGAAGTTCTACGCGTGGTGGAAAAAAAGCTATGATTGAAATCGTAAAAAATATGAAAAAAGGTTTTCCAGGCGCACTTACTGTCGATGGACCTAAAGGACCAGCTCATATGGTTAAACCAGGTATCATCGAGATTGCGAGACTCTGTAAATGTGCCATTCTTCCCCTTTCGCCTTATGCAGATAAAAACTGGGTTTTTAAAAAAAGTTGGGATCAATTCAGGATACCGAAGCCATTCACTAAAATCATTGTCGTAATTGGTGAACCGATTTATATCGGAGAAGAAATGATTAGAGATAATTATGATGATATTGCAAAATTGATTGGTCAGAAAATAGAGCTTGGCGAAGAAGTCGCCAAGGCTCATTTATTAAAAAACTAGTTTTCAATAATTAGACTTGTCGCAGGTTTTCCGGCACTTTGATAAGGCTAATTTTAAATTATTAGCACCAATATCGTAATCAAAATTTTTATTTTCCATTCCAGCTTAAAAAAGAGCGGAAGACATTTAGAAGTAGCGTAATAGTCGGCCTGACCTTCAGCTAAAGACCATCCTCTTAAGCCAGAATTAGCTCTTAAAATTTTAGGGGCACCGCCAAGTCATGATTGATTAATGACCTGCTCAATCTTTTTTTAATTTCAGGACCAATGATCGTCTGAACTTTATCCAAGATTTGGTTGAAGTCAGTATCGCTTAATCCACCAAAGGATTTATTCCCAAAAATAATCCCGTAATTGCAGTCTTCATCCTTACTCCTATCAATTGCCGGGAAAAGAAAAGGTTACAACCCAAGTAATTGTTTTAAATTAAAAGAAATTGTTGTCGCAGATAACGGGGTCGATACTTATTTGATATTACCTAAAATAAAACAAGTAAAAACGTTTTGTCCTAAAAAGATAATTCCTTTTACTTACGAATTTAATGTTCCGGAAAAACTCGAGGTTGATAAAGTATTATTACATGTGCGTATTATGGCCGGTAGATCAGTGAAGACCTTCTTTAATAATAAGACGTTAGATAAATAGTTTTTAAGTCTTCAGGAATGGGGCTTTACTCAGTGAAGCCCCATTTCAGTTTTTAGTTTAAATCATCTCCTAAAGCTTTATTACAATTTATTCGTTCGAACCTATCTTGAATCTCGCGAGCTAAAACTTTAGCGGCTGAAACATCTATCATCGACTTACCTAAAAAAGAAGTTCCATTAAATGTTCTTGTTAAATATTTTTCTTCGTCAGCTGGATCTATCTGTTCTTTCTTTAATTTTCTAAGTGCCAAAATCGTTGATTTATAATGGCGCTGAATTTTTTCAATTGGACTCGAGCCACCATTAGTTTCTTCATCCAATGTATTGTTGTAATAATTACGAGAATCAGTATGAAACAAATCCTTATTGGTTACAATAAAGTCATAACCTTCCTGCACTACACTCTCTGCATATTTATAACTAATTCGGATTTTCTGAATATCCTGACAAATATATGTGGCTGGAGACTTATCGACCTTGAAGTTTTTTGGTTGATCGCCATACTTTGTATTAAAGCGTTCAATTTTTTCTCTAAATGTTTTAGCCTCAGCATAACTTTTCTGGGTCGTGTATTTGAGGAATTTTTCTCCCCATTCTCCATAAATTTGTTCACTTATATTTTTATAGTTTTCAAGCATAGAGACCATATTATCTGTACCGTCATCCGTGGCAGAGTACTCTTTAGGAGAAACCACCCGATTTAATCTTTCTTCAATTTTTTTCAGTTCTGCTAATCTGGGAGTATAAAGTTCAAGCTTTTTTTGCAAATCACTTACTTTTAATTTTTTTGCCTCAATGTTCTTAGTTGAAGCTATTTCTTCTTTAATTCCGATATCACTAAGAATTCGTGTCACGTGAAACAGAATTTTTGCTCTTTGGTTATCGTTAAATTCACTAGCCTTAATCGTTAATAATTGACCAAAATTTAAAACATCTATAGAATTAAATTTTGCTAAATCCTGTAAAAAAATATCATCCAACATTGGAATTGAACTTATTTTCAGACTTCTATAATTATTTAATTGAGTAACTAATAAGTCATAATCCTGAGCGACTTTAGTAATCATGATTAATTTTTGCGTTTCACTTGGAAGAACGGCAGAATCTACAATCCCAACTGATAAATAAGTTTTCACACGGTTTAAATTTTTCTTGAAGATTGTTACATCTCCGACTAATTCAACTAATGCTTCTTGGTCCATTGATTCTAATGTTTTCTTTTCATCCGTTTTTTCTTGCGCCAATGCTTTTATTGAAATATTTATTTTTTCTATCAAGTCTTTGGTATCTTTTAAGTCTTCACGGCTTGAATTGTCTTCTACATCAAGGGCCCCACGGCTTTCAAGGTCGTGGCGAATATCGTAGAACGAACAATTTAATTTTATAAAAGTTTGGCGATCAATATTTTTCACGAAATCAAATTTTTGTTTAATAATCATATCTATTAATCGCAATGCAGATGAAACGATAAAACCACCACCAGCGACAATTATTCCCAATTCATTTCCAGATAATAAACCTAATTGAGTTGAGTCATTTATTAAATCGGCAGTCATTTCTAGCACGCGACCATCATCCAGATTACATTGATTTTTTTTGATCATGGTAGTGATATTTGAAAATAGTGTAGAAAATTTAGCTCCGTTCAAAGCAGTCGTTGAGGTGCTCGTAGAAGTTGTCGACGCTGCTGTAGTTCCGGTGGCAGGAGTTGTTGCGGCACTAGTTGAATCATTCCCAGTTATTGCATTTAAGAGACTTGAGCCATCAACAGTCTTGTCAATAATATTTCTATTTTTTAATTCATCTTGAATATCTTTTACAGAGTTTAAAACCTCGGTCATCTTTCCAGGATCTTTTTGAAGGCAATTACTTTTAAAAATATTCTTTATGGTTTCAGTCTTAGTTAGAAGATCTGCAAATTTTTTTGATTCCAAAGGACAGGCCTTTGGTCTTTCTGGGGTTACTTTATACTTTTTAATAAGTGCATTCACCTGGTCAAGCTCTTGGGCATGAAGGTTAGAAGTACTCGTAAAAGCAAACAATAAGAGTAATGCTAATTTCATAATTGGCCTCATTAAAAAAATGGCGAAAGAATTCATAATTAACAAAGCAAACTCTATGCCGTTAGTAGGCTTTGTTTTATGAGGGCTTGGAAGCACACATGTCTAATTAATCAGCGAAGTGTCTAGGTTCTAGACGATTCTCAAAGCTTTATGCCATAATTTAACTACGGATTGAAGAATGCACAAAGAGGTCTTTTTTATGGAACACAATTACGAATGGGGACTTGAAAAAAAACCTGCAAACTATACTTCATTAACTCCGCTCGAA
>JACMPM010000098.1 GCA_014377485.1 Bacteriovorax sp.
ACTTTATGAAGAGACTCTCGACATTGCTTTAAGCACCTCAGTCATAGATAATGCCGAATTGATGTCGCGCAAGTTTTTTGAATCCTCAAGTCATCTCATTTTTCATCATCGCTGGCATAAAAGTTTTGATAGCATTGAAAATCTAAAAGAAAATAAAGATATTATTTTAAAAACACCCTGTGCACTTCACCGGATAGAAAGCTCATATTCAGAAAAATATTGTCTCGGTATGAAAATTGATTCGAGCGAATTGAATTGCAAGGCCATACTTGAAGATTGGTATTCTATTTTAAGCTTTGTAGAATCAGGTGAAGGATTTGCAATTGTTCCAGGATATATTCAGTCGCAACTCAAAGACGTATATGAATTTAAAATCCCACATTCAATGATTCAAAGATCTGTTCACTATGCTGTTTTCCAGAGAAAACTAAGAAAAATTGAATCGTTTAAAAAAGTTTTAAACTTTGTCATTCGCGACTCTTAATTTACTATAAATTTTTCTCTTCATTAAACAAATTTTTTGGCAGAATATAGCTCAAATAACAAAGGAAACACTATGAACGATCTTACCGATACTATTCAGGAATCTATTGAACATTCGAAAGAAAGTAAGCTTAATAATAAAATCGCCATCATGGTAGCAGTCTCTGCAACGATCATGGCCATCTGTAATATTAAAGACGGCAATATCGTACAGGCGATGTCTCAGGCCCAGGCCCACAGTATAGATTCGTGGTCGTATTTTCAGGCTAAAAGCACCAAACAAAGTATTGCTGAAAATAGTCTTGAGCTATTAAAAATAGGAGTACGTAATGACCAGGAAACTGCCAAACAAATAAAACGATATGACGAAAAAATACTTAAATACGAAAAAGAAAAAGGCGAAATCAAAATAAAGGCCGAAGGCTTTGAAAAAGAATACGAAGATCTCAATGTCTTCGATGATCAATTTGACATGACGGAGGCTTTTATTTCCATAGCCATTGCGATGTTAGGTGTAACTGCACTGACTCAAAAGAAATGGCTCTTTTACTTTGCAGGGGCAGTAAGTATTAGTGGAATGGCGATGGGGCTGGCAGCATTTATGAAGATAAGTGTGCATTTAGAGTGGGTTTCTAAAATTTTAGGGTAAAAAGTTTGAAGCTTTACAGTATAAGTATTTTACAAAAAAATATTTAAAGCTCAGTTACTATTCATTATTAATTTTAATCCTAGCTAAGCAGGACATCCATGAAGACTCTATTTTTATTAACTCTTTTTGTTTTTTCTACAAATATTGCATTAGCAGATAAAACGCAAACATCAGTCATAAGTTGTACAAATGAAGCCCAAGAGCAAACCCTTATAGATTTAACTGCGATGGTAAGAAACAAGTCCTGTTTTGAAACCGGGGAACTTACTATTGAAAATTAAGACTCCGGTGAATAAAAAAACAGGATTCTTTCAGAAGGCTATAACGAAAAAAAATCAAATTATTTATCAAGCTACTATTGCTGGTACAATTACAAATAATTTGAACAGTAAAAATGTCTTCTCGAGAGATAGATGTGAAATAACATTTGAAGCGAGTACATGTAAAATCAAAACTCAAGAATGCAACGGCATTTAAAAATTAATCATTATATTTTTCTCATGGACTTAATAACTTCGAACGATTCTTTAAAATTCCCACGCGAATAGCCCTTACCTTCTAATAGTATGGCAAAAGCACCTACATCAAAAGAGCTTTTATCTTTTAATATATGACGGGCAAAAATACCAGTAATGATGAAAACACAAGTTAGCGGCCCTAACTGGTTGGCATTTAATTTTCTTGGAAATCCAGTTCCATCAGGCATTTCGTGTTGTTCGAGCAGGAGTCGATCTACATCAGGCGGAATTTCTTTAAAAGAAGCGAGTACTTCTATCGCTCGTTGCGGGTGTTCAAGATACTTCTTCACTTCTGCAGGGGTAAATCTAGATTGTTTTTCAATGAACTCTTGATTATCACAAATCTCCATCAGAGGAATAGAGTCTAGAGATATATCCTGCAAGAATGCCGAGAGCGATAACTTATACATTGTAGCTTCAGAACTCCAGTGTAGCTTTTTTACTACGATTGATGCGAGTAAGGAGTGCAACGTATAAAGTGTAGATGGGTACTCTCCCAAGAAGTTCATCTCTTTCCAAAAATCTGCCGCCAAGGGATTCTTCATAATAAGGGCCACTGATTGCTGGATATTTTTTTTGGATGATTCCGCCAATTCAGGAGTAATACCAGTGAACTTTATAAGTACGACTAACTGAGAATGAGCAATATTCAATTTTTCGGTAAGTGGAAGATTTCTTCTCTCCATTATCTTCTGAACCGTATCTAAAATTATCTCATTAACTGAAGGACTATGCTCGCCTTTTTTCATATAGAGTTCAGCAACGAATTTTTGCGTGTATTTTTCTTTATCGGCGGAACTGAATTCTTCTGATTGATTAATGCATTTAATAAATTTATTATCCGACATACGAATATAAATGTCTGCAGGCAATGCTTCCATTAGAGAAAGTACATGAACTTTGACAGGAAAAAATTCATCTGACATACATTTCAATTTTTCCAGCATGCTTTTTTCTACGAGATGAAATAAGTGCTCGATCCCAATTCCTATTTCTGGCTTTTGAATATTAGTATAGACAAATCCTGCAGGATAATCATTAGGTTTATCACTGGGAATAACGGTAGAGCAAAGTACAAATTTTGTTTTTGATTTAACCTCAATTAAATACTTTAAAACGTCAGGTCCCATACCATCTGCCATATTGTGATCACAGATGCAAATTTCGATGTCATCATTCTCTTTTAGGATTTTAATTGCTTCATTTCCGCTATAGGCAAGCAATGTATCAGTATCGCTAGGAAATATATCTTGCACGATGAATCCAATTAGTTCACAAATATCACTTTCATCATCGACAATTAAAATTTTCATTGTTACTTATCGACTTGAAATTAATTAAACTTTACCACTAAGACTTTTTGAGAAAAGGGTGATCTATTTACTATGAGATTCATGCCTTTATTATTTAATTTCAATGTATTGACAGCGCTCAAAAGGTTACCACGTTAGGATGAAGTTATTTTGCTTAATAAAAATCCTCATTATCGTTAATAATTGTAATGCTCTCAGAGGATATTCTTCTAAAATTCCAATACCCTATTCTGCCAAAATGTGAATGTAAGTCTTCTTCCATTCTTCTATCAATTGGTAATGCTGGATCATATTCCGGACAATTTTCAATTGTATGTCGAAGATAA